>DATEHP010000087.1:0-42573 GCA_035279505.1 Candidatus Sulfotelmatobacter sp.
CGGCAGTGCTTGCAGGCCAGGCCACAAGCCTGGGTCATCTCCCAATAAACCAGCAGTGGATTTTTGGAGAAATCATGAGCCATAAGGCCCATTTTTGGAGTAGTGCCTGCCACAACTGCCATGACGAACCCCCTTCGGCGACTAGCTAGGAAAGAACACCCACAAGCAAGTCTCAGGGTAGATTCGGGTCCGAAAAAAAGGCTGTGATTTAAATCACAAGGGGGCGTGACAGGTTTCGCAGAAGCGAAGGACTCAGTTATCAGTTCTGAGTTGGATGCTAAGGGCGTTTCTGGGAAGTTTACTGATTGATAACTTCCCCTCCCCTCCCCGATCTATCGGAATCATCGACTTAGGGGGAAAATCCGAAAATAATATCTGGGCTGCAATCACTTAGAGGCAAAATCTTGAGTCACAAGGAGTTACAGCGTTTGATCCCTCCCCGAGACTTCACGAATAAGTATCGCGAATTCAGATTTCTCAGTCGCCAATTGATGTAATCATGCCATTTCACAAGTGAGCGTGAAGCAAATCTTTTTCCTCACGGTAGTTGACTGAAACGGCGAATGGTTGTTGTTGAAAATGTGACATCAGGTCTTAGTCGGTAACATCTTCGAAACAATCGCGGCCACTACGGGCGGCGAGTGCTGGCCTAACTCGCCTTCGAGCGTGTAGGAGCGCTCGAAGGCGTTGGGGCCGGTGATCTTCATCTCCCAGCGGTCGTTTGCTTGTGAGCCCAAGATTACGACCCGCCAGTTGCCGGTGCGGTCGGCAAAGATGTGCTCAATGATGGCCTCCAGTTCGCGTTGCAAAGTCGGATCACCGGTGTTCTGCATTTCGACCGTCACAGCCATAGGCAGAGTCTACGACATTCTGGGTGCGTCTTTATTTCGAAACCGCCTGTGGAAGCTTGGAGCTAATGTACCTGGGCACGTAAGCTGGCAGTTAGGAGTAAGGGAACATTATGTCGAAGAACGGTGGCATCATCGGGGTGTCAGATCATGGCGGTTGGGCGGTGCTGGTGACGGTGGCGCGGGATGGAGCGCTCCTCGACCGACGCCGGGTGGAACTGGTCGGCGAGGGTCTGCCCAAGATTCCGCACCACAGCGAAGCCCAAGGGCTGCCGCTCGACGAGGCCGTGGAACTGGTAGAGCGGGTGCGCATGTCGGCGGAGAGGCACGCGGTGCTTGCTTTGGACGCTGTCACCATGGCGGTGCCGCGTGTCCTTGGGGTCGCCCTTCGCAAGTGCCCACAGCTTCCACCCACGATTGCCGAGCGAATCACGGACTATCGCGCGCAGAATAATGCTGACTGGGTGATGTACCGCAGGGCCCTGGCCTCCGCGGCCGAGGCACGCGGTTGGCCCGTCCACTGGTACGACGCGAAGAAGGTGTTGGGCGCGGCGAGCCAGGCGTTGCGCGTCGAGAACCTTGACGCTCACTTCCTCCAGGTTCGGAAGGCCGTCGGGCCGCCATGGAACAATGACCACAAGATCGCAATGGCGGCGGCCGTGGTCGCGGCGAGCGCGGCTGTGGAGTAGGCCGCGGAACCCGTCCTCGCCTGAAACCGCTTCCAAAGGGCCATCCACATAAGTAATTAGCCGGGACGAGCACGGGCCCCCAATAATTAAGAAGCGGTGTCAAAAATTAAACGGGTGTCGGGATGCGTTCCTCTAAGGTGATTACTCTTCTCGCTTTGCTGCTTGGCGCGGGCTTTGCTTCCGCCACCGACAAGCTCATTGCACTTACTTTTGACGACGGGCCACGGCCCTATGTCTTGTTCGGCTCGAAGGGCGAGCATCCGGGGCCGGGACTAGTCAGCGTGCTTGACAGCAGCGGCGTCAAGGCGACGTTTTTTGTTGTGGGATGGCGGCTCACGCCGAAGACTTGGGGAGAGCGTCGCGCGGAAGAGAATGTCGGGATCACGTGCCTCGACGCGGCCGAGCAGTTGGTGCGCCACGGCTTCGAATTGGAAGACCACACCTATAGCCACATCGAACTGCGCAGCGCGGAGCGGAAACGTGGAGAGCAGTGGGTGCTGGGCGACGTGAATCGAGGGGCGGAAGCGATCAGGGCTGTGACGGGATCGCAGCCGCGCTACCTCCGTCCTCCAGATTGGATTATTCCCGACGATGCGCGCCGCGATCTTGAGCGGCAGGGCTATCAACTGCTGACCATCTCGTCGGAGAACCCGATTGCTCTGCGCGATGTGAACTCACTCGACTATCTGTGCGCTGGACGAAATCCATCAGGATGCCCGAAGCCTTCGCTGGCGAATGGAGTGCTGAAGCAGATCGAGCAGCGCGAAAAGCATGGAGTGTACACGCACATTCTTGCTTTCCATGAGCTGTCGACAACGGCGGCTGTCATGCCAGGGTTGATCTCAGACCTTAAAGCGCGGGGCTACCGGTTTGTCACGCTAAGCGAATACATGCGGCTGGTAGCTGGGAAGCAGTAGTCGCACCGTCTGCACCTTTGAAACGCACAGTGTGGCACTTGAGAAAGTGTCGTGTCCCTGCGCCGCGCTCCCGCCGCTCGCGGTATTTGTTATTCATGCCACGAGTAATACTCTTCTTCTCGATCATCTTCTCGATCAGCGGATGCTTCACGACACCTTCGTACGGACAATACGCAGAAGAGGCCCCGCGACCATTTGAGGTGTATGGCCTGGCATCCGGCATGAAGCCGGTCGATGCCACCAGCACTGTGGTTGTGGTGAATCCGGGCCCGAATCAAGCTCCCGGCTTCGCGCCGAACGGACTCGCGTCCGGCGTGCGCGCCGGCTTCGTCTGGCGGCATGAGAACATCGGGCTGGTCGCCGATCTCGGATTCCACAAGTATTCTGACCGCACCGGGTCGACCTCACTCGCCCCTCTCATAGTGGGACTTCGGGTTTATTCCGATGAGCGCTATCGAACCAGCTTCTTTGGCGAAGGACTGGCGGGTGCGTACCGCTGGACGGTAAATTCCGGGGACCTGCACTTCACGACCGGAAAAGGAATTGTGTTGGGCGGTGGAGGGATGGACATTCGGCTGACCCGGCGACTGGTGTGGCGGGTGTTTGAATTACAGTTCGGGATCGCCGGCGCACGGAATGGCCCGCTGTTGACCGGCGGACCTTCCACTGGGATCGCCTATCGATTCGGAAGGCGTTGAGCATGCGGCGAAAGCTTCCGCGCCATCTCGCGAATGGGTGACGGTCACGGTACGGTGGGAGACAATCGCGACATTACAACTGACAGTGTTCTCTTCTGCCGAGGTGAGTTGCAAAACGCAACAGTTGTGCTCAGATTTTTGAACAGGCGACGACATTTTTCTTGACTCGTGTAACCGTCCGAATTGATCATCTGCGACGCAACCCAGGTGAGTTGTGTGATGAAGACTCGACTTTGTTACGTAATGTCCCTTCTGCGAATCCACCGACCAGACTGCGAACACTGTATGGCTCGCCTAACATGCGGCGAGCAAATGCGTAGGCGGCTGGAAGAGTTGAATGGTCGGCCGCACATGTTTTCGCGCGAAAAAAGAGATGCGAAGGCGGTGAACGGTTCCGGGCGAGTCGCGTAGCCGTCGAAATCAGACCATCGTGTTTCGGTTCCTGCCTCGAAGAAGAATGGCGCGGACCACGAAATACGCGAGGACTAAAGTGTCGACGGCCGCCGTTACCAACATGGCCATGAGCACGATGCCGATACCGCCGCGATCCGACACATAGCGGTAACTTTCCAATTGCACTCTCTCCTTTGTGGCTCGGTAACGCGAGCCGTGGGAATCGTCCGTGCGGTCCATAAAGTACAAAGTGATTTCTTCCTGGCCCTCGGGAAGGCTCTTAATTTCGAAGGTCGTCCACGAAACCTTGAGATCGTTTTTCAGGCGCTCCCGGACCTGGGATTCCCGGTCACTGGGGATGAGGAATGTGCAACCCGGATGCGACGACAAGTAATCGCCGGAGGAAGAAAAAGGGATCAGTTTGGCGGAAAAGCCCTCAGGCGAATTGTCGGGCACAAGCGCGATGATTTCGGCATACGAACCGTCTCCGAACCAGGCTGGATGCCAACCTTCGGACAATTCCGCGATCGCATAGAGAGAGACCCAAAAAACGATGTACGAACCGATTGGCAGGACAATAAGGGCGATGAGCAACCAGAACCAGAGCGGGCGGACTGTGCTCATACTTTGCCTGACCTTATGAATTTCTGGCTTGAGCGTTCTTGCGCATCCACACGTCCCAAGTGACCGGGCCGGCTTTCTCATCGGCGATTGGGCGGCCTGCCAGTTTGAGCGCGAGCTTGATCTGGCCGTGATGGTATCCCTCGTGCCAGATCATGTGCTGGAGGAAAAGGATTGGGTGGTCATAGTGAAGGTCCATTTCGCGGCCTGATTCGACGCAATTCTTTATCGCGTCTCGCACCACCTTGGCGCTGTCGTTCAGCATCTCTGCGATTCGATTCATATCACTTTCAGAGGCCCACTCCTTCTCGGGCAGGGCTTTGGCGAACTCGGGGGCGTCCTCGGAAATGAACACCAAACGCACATAGTGAATGTGGTTGAACAACTCGGCAATGGACGGGCTGCCCTCCATCGGCCTAACCTCGAGGCCGCCCTGGGGGAGAGAGCGGAGCAAATTGACGAGGATGGTATTGTTCCGGTCCCATGAGTCCAGCAGATCATTCAGCAGGAGTTGGTCTGGTGTCTCTCGCATTTCCACGCTTCCGTTGAAAGAGAAAAATGTGTTGTCTTAACTCGGGTGCGAATGCGCAAGATAATGCTGCCGCAACAGATCCTTGCCGTAGTCATTCCCATTCGGCGTGCGTACCACGCAGTGAATGTGCTGCCGTGTGGGTTTCGTCGGGTCCGCGGCGAACTTCCTCAGATTTGCCGGACGCTGGTGATCGAATTCAATCAGGATCACCGGGCTTTGCACGCGGTAATAGAAGACGCTGTCCGGTTGCGCGCCGCCGATCCAGGTGAACCAAGTGTTGTCGAGGTGGCGGTCCACCTCGTCCATTTTCACGCGGGCGTGGCCTTCATCCATATTGCTGACGTAGAGGTGGATCAGGTCGCGCATGCGTTGACGGGTTGGGCTGGTCAATTCATTGGTGCGCAATCCGGCGTAGTCGATGACCACGTTGTCTTTGAAGGCTTCTGTCAGATTGTTGTTGCCGGTCTTGGAGAATTCGAGGATAGCCTTTTTGCGCTGTGCCTCAGGCAGTGCCTGCAGCATTGCCAGGCCATCGTTCTGCTCTTTTTGCAGGATCTCAATGCCTTTGTATTTGCCGGACGGGGCCTTCACCGGCTCAGAACCGATGAACAAAGGGGTGACGACTACCTGGTCGCCGAGCAAGAAAAAGTTGATGATGGCATGGTGGCCTTCGAGTTTCCATCCCCATGGATCGGTGGCCGAGGGCTTGCCGTAAATCTGGATGTAGTACAACCACTCTCCCAGGAAGTCGTGATCTTCGGCCAGTTCGGCCAGGGTTTCGTTCAGGCGCATGATGTTGCGCGTTAGTTCGAACCCTTGCGAGCTGAGGGAAGCGCGGATCAACCCGAAGGCGGCTTCACGCTGGCGATCCGTCATTTCGGCGAAACAAACGCCCTGGCGCGCGTAGAAGTGCTGATTCATCCATTTGCGCCACTCGATGTCGTCCACCGGATACATGGTTCTGGCCAGTTGATGGGGCGTGAGAGCGGCGATGAACGCGACCGCGGCGTTGCGTACCGGTTCGGTCGAGACTCCGGTGGATTTGACTTCGAAGAGCCCGGGCGTGACTTCGCCGCTCGTGGTGATGCCTTTGAAAGGCGCGGCCAGGCCTTCGCGCTCATAGTCCTCCGACATTTTGCGAAACCGTTCGGCGATTTCGGACGGGCTCTGGGCTTCCTGCTGACCCATTGCCCAGGGAGCGAGAACCGCAGCGCCGATCATTGAGGAGAGGAAATCGCGCCGCGACGGCCCCGTTGACAGCGGATGCTTATGCACATGGTCATGGTGATGCGGCTTGTGCGCCATAAGACCCCCAACTCGAAGTGGCGGCAAGATAGCATGAGCGTGTGAGTTGTCGCAAACGAGGAGTATTTCCGCTGCCCGAACGAACGTGATAAGGTGCCTCGGGCGGAATTCCGCCAGAGCGAGAACCATGCAGAGACGTACATTCATGAACATGACGGCTGGCGCAATGACAGCGCTGGCATTCGATCCCCTGGCGCGCGCCCAGGGACAAGAACGGATGACGCAGCAGGAGAAGACTCCGGTGGCGTATCCCGATCCCGCAATGGAGATCGTCGACCTGCGCTTCGCCAAATATAGAGTTCAGAGCGCCGCGGTCGAGCGTCTGTATACGGGCACGCGTTGGGCGGAAGGTCCCGTGTGGTTTGGCGACGGGCGCTATCTTCTATTCAGCGACATTCCGAACAATCGCATGCTGCGCTGGCTGGAAGATACAGGGGAAGTCAGCGTTTTCCGGAGTCCTTCGAATTACAGCAACGGCAACTCTCGAGACAGGCAGGGAAGACTGCTCACTTGCGAGCACGATTCGCGGCGTCTCACACGTACCGAGCATGATGGCGCGATCACGGTTTTGATGGACCACTATCAGGGCAAACCAATGAATGCCCCAAACGATCTCGCGGTTCATTCTGACGGAGCGATCTGGTTCACCGATCCGGGCTACGGCATTATGTCGAACTACGAAGGACACAAGGCGACGTTTGAACTGCCGGCTAACGTCTACCGTCTTGATCCGAACACGCGCGAAGCGACTGTGGTGGTGAGCGATATGGACAAGCCGAACGGCATTTGTTTCTCGCCCGACGAGAAGAAGTTGTACATCGTCGATACCGGAGAGCCCAAGCGCTCCGGCGACCCTCGGCCGATTCGTGTGTACGACGTCGAAAACGGCACGCGGCTGAAGAACGGGCGCATGTTTGTGAACATGGCTCCCGGATCATCGGATGGCATTCGGTGTGATGTGGATGGCAATGTCTGGTCTGCCGCAGGATGGGGCCCCGACGGATTCAATGGAGTTCACGTGTTCGCGCCTGACGGAGTCTTGATCGGCAGAATCCATCTTCCGGAAACCTGCGCCAATCTATGTTTTGGTGGCGCCAAGAAAAATCGGTTGTTCATGGCGGCCAGCCAATCGCTTTATGCGGTGTACGTGGGCACCGAGGGAGAGCAGGTGCCATAAGCAGTCCCCGCCAACATCTGCATCGCTTGCCATCAAGAAGAAGGGTAATCCATGGGACCGGATGTGAATCGCCGCGAATTCCTAAAGCTCGCCGCAGGCGCCGGAGCTGCGCTGGCTGTGCCAACTCCCGTGCATCCTGCAGTCTCGTCCAAGATGATCGGTATCCAAGTGGGAGCAGTTTCGTTTGTGGATGAAGGCACCGAGAAAGTCCTGGATGTGCTGCAGGAACGAGGCTGCGTGAATACTCTTTTTCTTGCGGTATTCACTTACGGCCGTGGGATCGCGGGGAGGCAGATTCCGGGACAGCCGCTGCCCGATCACGGAAAGCAGGAATATGACCTCAATTTTCACGGCGGAAACTTCGCCACTCCCCATCCTCAGTACTACAAAAACACGGTTCTCAAAGACACGCGTGCGCCCGACCACGGCGACCTCGATATCCTGGCCGAAGTACTTCCCGCGGCGAAAAAGCGCGGTGTGAAAGTGATCTGTTGGCTCGAAGACGTATTTCGCACTGACGTGCCGCATGTCGAGAAGGTGCAGGAGCGGGATCTGTATGGACGGAATGCCGACACGCTGTGCGTCAATAATCCGGACTACCGGAATTTTCTGACTGGTCTCGTCGAAGACTATGCCCGCTCTTATGACATCGACGGAATCATGTGGGGATCGGAGCGGCAGGGTGCGCTTTGCGACAGCCTGGGTGCGACGCATGACACGCCACCCGTCGATCCGGGGAACGTGACTTGTTTCTGCCAATTTTGTCAAGGCAAAGCAAAAGAGCGCGGCATCAACGTAGATCGTGCCCGGCAAGGATTCCTGGAGTTGGAAAAATTTGTTCGCTCGGCGCGAAGCGGCAAGCGCCCCGTGGACGGTTACTACGTTCAATTCTGGCGGCTGCTGTTGCGTTATCCGGAACTGGCTGCGTGGGAGATGCTGTGGACCGACAGCCTGCGTGAGACCTACGCCGCGATCTACAAGACGGTGAAGACCGCCAAGCCGACGGTGCCGGTGGGCTGGCACATCTGGCATAACAATTCTTTCAATCCGATCTACCGCGCAGAACAGGATCTGCATGAGCTCTCGACTTATTCGGATTTCATAAAAGTAGTGATGTACAACAACTGCGGCGGCGAGCGGATGGCGCTCTATGCCGACAACGCCGGTTCGACGCTTTATGGCGATCTCTCAAAGCAGGGGCTGCTCGAATTCAACTACGCCGTGATGAGATTGAAGGAAGGCAGCTACGAGCAAATTCCGCACACCGGGCTTTCCTCGGACTACGTCTATCGCGAGGCAAAACGCGCACTCGAGGGAGTCGTCGGTACGAAGACCCTTATCTGGCCGGATATTGATATTGATATTCCGACTGAACCAAACCACAGCAAATGTACGCCGCAAAGTGTGAAGCAAGCAGTGCTGGCGGCGTTCCGCGCGGGCGCGCCGGGAGTGATCCTGTCTCGCAAGTATTCCGAAATGCGCCTCGCCGATCTCAGCGGCGCTGGAGATGCGGTCCGCGAACTGAAGTTAACGAGCTGAGAGGATTTCGCGGACAATCTGGGGCTCGGGAGCGCCAGTTCCCATTCCATCCAGTCTTCCCCAAACAACTCGGCTGGATGCGGAGTCCGGATGATTCCATTGCCGCAGCGAAGATCGTCGGCTGAGCAATACTTGTCGCATCCCCAGCAAATGCGTTCCGGATGCTTGGGATGAAGCGCTAGTTTAGACTTTGTCACCTCAACCTCACTCCCTCAATAATGAGCCCTGGGATACTCAGAGACGATGACTTATGTCACGGTGTCTTGCGGCAGGCTTGAGGTGGCTAATTGGGCTGGTTGGTTTAGAGTATCGGGAATGAAACGCGTTCTCTGTCTGTTCTTATTGCTGTCGAGTGTGTGCGAGACTCGCGCTCAAGAACATCTAACCACTCCCATGTTCGACATCAAAACAGCCGAGCGGTTTGCGAATCTGGCCCTTGCGTGCGTCCACAAAGAGTACCCCAATCACATCAGCCACACGTTGAGCAGCGATGCCGATGTCGCTCCACCGCGGAAACTCACGCCTGCATTCTACGGTTGCTACGATTGGCATTCTTCGGTGCATGGTCATTGGCTGTTGGTTCGCCTGGTCCGAACATTTCCCGACGCGCCATTCGTGAAAGAGGCTCGCGATGCCTTGCGACAGAGCTTGACAGCCGAAAATCTCGCGCAGGAAGCGGCTTATCTTCGAGGAGCAGGACGCGCCAGCTTCGAGCGTCCGTATGGGCTTGCCTGGCTGCTTCAACTCGCGGCTGAATTGCGCGAGTGGGACGATCCACAAGCCAAAGAAATGGCGGCCAACCTCCACCCTCTAGAGCAGGTTGCGCTCGAGCGGTTGAATGGCTGGCTGCCTAAACTTTCGAATCCAGTTCGAATCGGGGAGCACGACCAGACTGCTTTCGCGCTCGGCTTGATGCTGGACTATGCGCAGGGCGGGGGAGACCAGAAATTTGCCGAGCTCGTGGTGTCCAAATCGAAGCAGTTTTATCTCAGTGATGAGAACTGCCCGCTGGCGTACGAACCCTCCGGCGAAGATTTCCTGTCACCGTGCCTGGGTGAGGCAGACCTGATGCGGCGCGTTCTGCCGAGCCAAGAGCTTGCGACCTGGCTCCAAACATTTATGCCACAAATTTCTACGGCAGGCAGCGCTGCGTGGTTGCCGCCCGTGGTATCGCCCGATCGAAGCGATCCGAAGCTGGCACATCTGGATGGCCTCAATCTCAGCCGGGCATGGATGCTGAACGGCATCGCCTCTGCTTTGCCGACGAACGATAAGCGCCTGCGTTCAATCCGGGCAACTGCCGAGGCACATGAGCGAGCGGGATTAGCGGCCGTCACTGGAGAGCATTACGAAGGCGGCCATTGGCTGGGCAGCTTTGCCGTGTACCTCGTCACGCGTCGAGGCATTCCAGCTTCTCTGACTCGATGAAATCGAAGTGCCCTTCAGCGGAAACCGCACCTTTGCTACTCGCCCAGACATTGGGCCTTCCTCCCGTTAGCGGCATCCCGGCAATTGCTTCCGTTCAACTAAGGTCGCGACCAACCATCCTCGGAGAATCGGGCAAGAACTTCATTGAAACAGGCAAATGAGCGGAGCGCCGAGAGCCTATTCTGATCGAGGCCAGATTCGTTAACCCTGCTCTAGGCCGATTGAGGAAACACAATGCAGAAGCGAAAACTCGGAAAAGGTAATTTGCAGGTCTCAGCTCTCGGCCTGGGCTGTATGGGGCTGAGCTTTGGCTACGGCCCGGCCGTGGACAAGCAGCAAGGGATCTCACTCATCAGGGCCGCCGTCGAGCGCGGCATTACGTTCTTTGATACCGCTGAAGTGTATGGCCCGTTCACGAATGAAGAGCTCGTTGGCGAAGCCCTCGCCCCATTTCGCGATCAGGTGGTGATTGCGACGAAGTTCGGTTTCAAGATTGACCCGAACACCGGCAAACAGGCCGGGCTGGATAGTCGTCCGCAACACATCAAGGAAGTCGCCGAAGCTTCGCTCAAGCGCCTCAGGAGTGATGTGATCGATCTGTTCTATCAGCATCGCGTCGATCCGAATGTTCCCATCGAAGACGTCGCTGGAGCCGTGAAGGACCTGATCCAACAAGGCAAGGTCAAGCACTTCGGACTCTCGGAAGCCGGCGTGCAGACTATTCGTCGCGCACACGCGGTGCAGCCGGTCGCGGCTCTGCAGAGCGAATATTCCCTTTGGTGGAGAGAGCCTGAAGCCGAGGTGATCCCGACGCTCGACGAACTCGGCATCGGGTTCGTTCCATTCAGCCCGTTGGGCAAGGGCTTCCTTACCGGAGCCATCAAAGAAGATACGCAGTTTGATAAAACCGACTTCCGCAATATCGTTCCGCGCTTTACACCCGAGAACCGGAAAGCGAATCAGGCGGTCGTCGATTTGATTGGCAAGTTCGCGCAACAGAAGAAGGCGACGCCTGCACAGATCGCTCTCGCATGGCTGCTGGCGCAGAAGCCGTGGATCGTTCCGATCCCGGGTACGACCAAGCTGCATCGATTGGAAGAGAATGTCGGGGCGGATGCTATCAAACTCACGCCCGAGGATCTCCAGCAGCTCGATATTGCAACTTCAAAGATCGCCGTGCAAGGCGCCCGATACCCGGAAGAGCTGCAGAAATTGGTGGGCCGCTGACCACCAACAAATAAGGTGCGGGGGGATCGGCATTTGAGCGGTTCAGTCAGGTAGGAGACAAGCGGAGCCGGACATGAAAAAACTGCTTTCGCTGGGCGTCGTGTTTTTGTTCATCACGATGAGCGCAACCACGATGTCCAGCAGTCAGGATCACGGGAAAGACAGTATTCGGGAACGGTTCGTCGGAGCGTGGCGGCTGGCCTGGCTCGAAGAGCAAGGCGCAGACGGGCAAATTCAGAAGGCTGACTGCTCTGGGTTGCTTGTCTACACGCGCGATGGTCACATGTCGGTTCAAGTGATGTATCGGAATCCGCCAGCCAGTTCGCAGGCGGCGGCGAATGCCGCGCCCCTGCAGTACGCGCAGGGTGGATACGAGGCATCCTTTGGCAGATATGACATCGACGAAGGCACTCACACCTTCAACTTCTATGTGGAGGGCGCGCTGGTGCGAACACTTATCGGCAAAGTCCTGCCGCGCGCATTCGAGTTCTCTGGCAAACAGCTCATCGTGAAGTCAACTCGCGCGGAGGAACACTGGAGAGTTGCCTGGGACCATTACTAGAGTCGGGAGCTTTGTTTAGGCGGAGGGAACATGCAAAAACGCAAACTTGGGAAAAGGAATCTGGAAGTCTCAGCCCTTGGGCTTGGCTGTATGGGCATGAGCTTCTCCTACGGCCCGCCCAAAAACAAAAAAGAGATGACCGCTGTTCTGCGTGCCGCAGTCGAGCGCGGCATCACATTCTTTGATACCGCCGAAGTTTACGGCCCATATTTGAACGAAGAACTGCTCGGAGAAGCGCTGGCCCCTTTTCACGGGCAAGTAGTGATCGCCACCAAGTTTGCCTACGAGCTCAAGCCAGATGGGAGTCCGGGCTGGATACGGTTGAACAGCCAACCGGAGCACATCAAGCAATCGATTGAGGGCTCGCTCAAACGGCTCAAGGTTGACGCCATCGATCTCTACTATCAGCACCGCGTGGATCCCGAGGTTCCGATCGAAGACGTCGCAGGAGCTGTTAGGGATCTGATTCAACAAGGAAAGGTCAAACACTTCGGCATGTCGGAAGCGGCCGCAGCGACGATCCGCCGCGCGCACGCGGTGCAGCCTGTGACCGCTGTGCAGAGTGAATACTCACTTTGGTTCCGCGATCGTGAGAATGACTTGTTGCCGACGCTTGAGGAACTCGGCATCGGCTTCGTACCGTATAGCCCGCTCGGGAAAGGCTTCCTCACCGGAAAGATGGACGAAAACACTCCACTCGACAGTACCGACTTCCGCAGTACGCTCCCTAGGTTTACGCCGGAGAACCGGAAAGCGAATCAGGCACTGGTGGACTTGCTGGGCAGGATCGCGCAAGGGAAGCGGGCGACACCGGCTCAAATCGCTCTGGCTTGGCTGCTGGCGCAGAAGCCATGGATTGTTCCCATTCCCGGTACGACTAAGCTGTATCGTCTCGAAGAAAATATCGGGGCAACAGCGCTCGAACTCACATCAGGCGATCTGCGCGAGATCGAGAGCGCAGCCTCGAAGATCACGGTGCAGGGGGCCCGGTATCCCGAACACATTGAGGCGATGAGCAATCGATAAGTGCCTGCAGGTTCGCTGCCATCGTAGAAAAGCTAGACGCAAAAGTACCGACTGGATGGAGAAGGTCAGCGACAAACAATACACCGGAAGGAGTAAGGGATGAGTAAAGAACCTTCGGCAGCCCAGAAGATGATTGGCGATTTTGCGCCCAAACTGGTTGAGCTCACAGATCGCGTCCTTTTCGGCGACGTTTGGGAACACTCGGACCTTTCTAAACGCGATCGGAGTTTGGCCACTGTGGCAGCACTGGTTGCGATGAACCGTCCGGATCAGCTGCGGTTTCATCTGAACTATGCTGTGCAGAACGGAGTGAAGAAGGAAGAACTGATTGAAGTCATCACGCACCTGGCGTTCTATTCGGGCTGGCCCAATGCAATGAGCGCGATCATGGTTGCGAAAGAGGTGTTCTCGAAGTCCTGAGAGGAAGAAATTTCAAGCTAAGGGTTGGCTGAGGAGTGGGCATGACAAAAGGGAGCAATGCTCTTAAAGACCGGCTTTCTCGATCTCGCGAAATCAACGTGAGTGTGACCGGCAGGAAATCTGGACGCACCATTTCAAACCCGGTCTGGTACGTTTTAGACGGGGATAAGGTCTACCTCCTGCCGGTGAAGGGCTCGGACACGCAGTGGTACAAGAATGTGGTCAAGAACCCGTCGATTCGGATCGATGCGCGGGGCGAAGAGGCTGACCTTCAGGCCGTTCCCATCACGGATTCTGCGCAGGTCGCGTCCGTGATCGATAAATTTCGTGCCAAGTACGGGACCGATGTAAAGAAATACTATTCAAAGTTCGACGTGGCCGTTGCAGCTAAGATCAGTTGATCGTGCGTCAGACCGTACAGTCGAGTTAAGATGTCCGATATAAGCCAGAGCTGATTTTTGAGCGAGCGTACTGGGGCAAGCGAAACACAGGGTTGTTTCACGAGAAGAGTTATCCGAACTCGGAAAGTTTGGAAGGGGGTTCTTTATGGTTACGCTCAATGTGAATGGGGTCCGACACCAGGTGCAGGCGCCCGACGACACACCGCTTCTCTACGTGTTGCGCAATGACTTGGAACTGATCGGTCCGCAGTTCGGCTGCGGGCTCGCACAGTGCGGAGCGTGCTCCGTTCTGATCGACGGCAAGGAAGCGCGATCTTGCGTTACGCCCGTCGCGAGCGTCGCGAACCAGGAGATCGTCACGCTCGAAGGCTTGCCTGCCCGGTGGGCCAAGCAAAAAGGTCTCTCGGCGGAGCAAGCGAAGAACGCGCTCCACCCCGTCCAGCAAGCCTGGATCGAAGAGCAGACGCCGCAGTGCGGCTTCTGTCAGAACGGAATGATGATCAAGGCGACAGAGCTGCTGGAAGGTAATCCCAAACCGACCTTAGCGCAGATTAAAGAGGCCTTCACCACGTCCGGAGTGTCGCCCAATCTGTGCCGCTGCGGAACTTACGTAGCCATCATTGAGGCTGTACAACATGCCGCCACGATCATGGCGAAGGGGAGATAAGCGATGGCAACCATGAGCGAAAAACCAGCCAATGTTATCGGCCCCACGCTATCGCGCCGTCAATTCATCAAAGCGGGCGGGATCCTCGTTGTGGGATTCAGCTTTGTTGGCCCGGAATTTCTGAAGGGTGATAACGCGAAGCCAACCACATTCAAGAACTCTCTTGATCCCACGCTCCCCAGTTCGTGGATTGAGATTCATCCGGACAATACGGTCCTGATTCGCACCGGGAAGAGCGACTTCGGCCAAGGCTCGACCTTTACCGCCTACCGGCAGATTGTGGCGGAAGAGTTGAGCGTTCCCTTCGAAGCGATCACTACAGTTGTATCTGGAGACACTGATCTCACGCCGGATGGCAGCGGCGCCTTCGATTTTCTCGGCGGCGGAATGCCGAATATCCGCAAGGCGGCTGCCTATACGCATCAGGCTCTGCTTGATCTCGCGTCGGAAAGGCTCGGCGTGGCGAAAGACAAGCTTGCGGTTAAAGACGGTGTTGTTTCCGGCGGCGGTAAGCGTATTTCCTACGGCGATCTGGTCAAGGATCAGCAACTGAAGCTCACCATCCCGGTCAAGGGGGACCTTACCAGCATCGGCGGCTTGACGATCGAGGGTGATCCTCCGATGAAACCGGTGAGCGAATACACGATCATCGGCAAGTCGTTCAAGAATTCCGTGATCAGCTCGAAGGTGCATGCCAAGGAAACCTGGGCCACGGACGTACGCTTGCCTGGAATGTTGCATGCACGCATACTGCATCCAAAAACGCTTGGTTCGACTCTGATTTCCGCAGGTGCGGTGGACAAAACGAAATTTCCGAACTCGCAAGTTATTGTCAAAGGAAACCTCGTCGGTGTAGTAGCGCCGACAGAGTGGGAAGCGATCCAGGCGGCTGACCAAGTCGCCAGCAGCACGAGATGGACCGAATGGAAAGGCCTGCCCGGCAATGCCAAGCTCCAACAGCATCTTCGGGAAGAGTGTGACTGGGCGAGCACGCCGGTTGCAAAGGGTGGCGCCAATAAGGGCGATGCCGGTTCCGTGCTCGCCTCGGCGAGTAAGAAACATTCTGCCACGTATCAGTTGTCGTACATGAAGCACGCGCCGATTGGGCCAACCATGGCGGTTGCGGACGTGAAATCCGACGGCACGGTGCACATCTACACGCACAACCAGAATCCGCAGTCACTGCGCGGCGAAATTGCGATGATGCTGAAGACGACGCTGGATCATGTGATCGTCCACTCGTATCCGGGGCCTGGCCATTACGGACGTTCGAACGGAGGAAACGCCGGTGCGGAAGACGAGGCAGTGCTCTTATCGCAGGCTGTCGGCAAGCCGGTGCGCGTGCAGTGGATGCGGGCGGACGATATGCAGTGGTCCACGCAATCGGCGGCTGCTTTCTCTGACATTAAGATTGCTCTCGACGAGAAGGGAAAGATCGCGGCGTATCAAGCGGACCATTACATGCCCGCCATGCAAGATGACCGTCCGATCGGAGCGGTCCTGGCGGGTCTACCAACGATGGTCGCGCCGAATCCGCATGGCGAGTTCTTAACAAGTACCGCCAACGGAATATCGGACAACTGGATATACGCTCCCATCGCGATCGTGGCGGAACTCGCTCACGGCACCTTTCAGGTGGGACAGGAAGCTTCTCCGATAAGAGTAGGACTGCGCGATCACAGCATGCGAACGCCCGGGCAGTTTCAGCAGAATTATCCGCGCGAACTGGCGATCAGCGAGGCAGCCGCGCTCGCAGGCGCGGACGCCATCCAGTTCCGCATTGATCACGCCAGCGAAGAACGGGCCATCGGAGTGCTGAAAGCGGTCCGCGAGGCGTCTGGGTGGGACACGCGGCCATCGCCGCGGCATGATGCTGTCTCGGCTGGATCAACGCCGGTGCGCGGGCGCGGAGTCTCGCTGATGTTGCGCAGCGGGACCTACTGGGCTTGCGTGTGCCAGATCGCGGTCACGCCCACTACCGGCGCGATTGTCGTTGAGAAATACTCCATCGCAGTGGATCCCGGCATTGTCGTCAACCCGATGCAATTGAAGCGGAACGTCGAAGGCGGCGCGGTCATGGGAATCGGCCATGCTCTCTTTGAAGAAGTGATGTTCGACGAGAGCGGAATCACGACGGAGGACTGGAATTCCTATCCCATCCCGACCATGTCTGATATTCCTGAGATCAAAGTCGTGTTGCTCCACAATCCGAAGGTCGGCGCGTACGGTGGAGGTTCCGAGGCGGCGAACGCACTCGCCGCGCCGGCGATAGCGGCGGCCCTGCACGACGCAACGGGCAAGATCATGAGAAGGCTTCCGATGAAACCCGCTTATGTGCAGGCGGCTTTGAGGAGTTAGCGGAAGATAGCAGTGAGCAATGAGCAGTGAGCAGTGAGCAGTGAGCTAACCCGGATTGCCGGCGTGGCGCCCAACAACGCTCCGCGCCTCCATGCGGAACTAGAGTCCTCATGGCAGGTGGGGAGCGGGATTCAGGGCTTTTAGTGTGCGAGTTTAGGGCGAACATCGATGGAGTATTGAGAAACTGAGGTGCGAACTCCTAGTTTTTCGCTCCGCTTAGGTCGCCGTGCAACTCGGGGTGCGGCCCACTCTCGATTTCATCGAGTTTTTGCTTTTGGTCGTCCTTCAGGATTGCGCGAATCTTTTTGTCGGCGGAAAAGCGCGAGTCCCTGACTTTGCCAAGGCGCTCTTCGCGGGAGATGTTCTCGTCGTGCACGAGCTTTACCGTGGCGTCATGCAGCTCCTGAAGGATGGGTTTGATTTTTTCTTGCTGGCCGCTGGTGAGGTCAAGCTTCGCGGCCAGAAACTTCAGCTGCCCTTCCGCAGTTGGCACGCCGGCGCTGGGGATAGCATGTTGCGCAACTGTGGTGAGAGCGAACATCAGGATGGTTCCGACTGCGAGTAAGCGAATGTGGTTCATGAGGTTTCTCCTTTACCCTATGAATGGGAAATCTAGCGGCCCAGATGCCGCGCAGTCGAGGATCATTTTGAGTTGTTGAACAAAGAGGTAGCCGATGTCCAGGAACGGGCGCTCCAAGTTGCAAGAACATGTTGGGCAAAGCAAACATGGAGGAATGCAGCGTCGCAAACCCGATCAACGCGTCCGGCGCACGCACGAGCGGCTTGGGGCTGCACTGGTGTTGCTGATTCAGGAGAAATCCATCGATGACGTGACCGTGCAGGAGGTGCTGGATCGTGCATCGGTCGGTCGATCCACGTTTTATCTTCACTTCCGCGACAAGAATGACCTGCTCCTTAGCCAACTGGAGACATTCCTGGAAATGATGAGCTCGGCGCTCAGCGTTCGGAAAGAAAAGTCGCTTCGAGTGGTCCCTGTGGCGGAGATGTTTGCGCACATCGGGAGCCAGAAGAAGATGTATCGCGCGCTGGCCGAGTGCGGCCGGTTGAACGACTTCTTCGATCTGGCGCAAGGCTACTTTGCCCGCGGGATCGAACAACGGCTCATCGAATCCGGACGTCTCCCGAAACTCCCGCAGCGTGAATTGGCTGCTCGCGCGTCTGCGCTGGCTGGCAGCTTGCTGTCGCTGCTGCGATGGTGGCTGGATCGCGGCGGGAAGGAGCCACCACGCGCCATGGACGAACTTTTTCACCGAATGGTGTGGAGCGGGCTCCAATGATAAAGAGAGGTATTCTCGAAATTGTGAAAACCAATGTCAAAATTGTGCCTCTGCCGCGAGAGGACAAGACTGCGCAACCAAACGAGGCAGCCCTTGGAAAGTTGGGCCGCTTGATCGCCGCCTATGCTCCGCACGACGGCAGCTTTGATCTGAACGTCCCGGGCGTGCGCGCCATTCGTCTCTCTCGCGTCAACCAAGAGTGTGTGCATGCTTTGAGCTTGCCCTCGTTGTGCCTCGCCACACAGGGGGCGAAGACCTTTATCGTCGGGCAGGATGTGTACGAATATGACGCCTCGCGCATGATCGTCTTTTCAGTGGCTTTGCCGGTCGCTGCCCAGGTCACGCGGGCCAGCCAGTCCGAGCCGTACCTTGCACTCAAGCTGGACCTCGACCCGCACAAGATTGCCGATCTGGCCTTGAAGGTGTTTCCGCACGGCCTTCCTCCTGCTCAGGAGAGAATCGCCGTTTACGTCACTCCGGTCGAGGACAGCGTTGTCAATGCGGCCACGAGGTTGATGGAATGCCTGGCGCAGCCGGGCGATGCTGAGCTTCTCGCGCCGCTAGTAATGGATGAGATTCTGATCCGCCTCCTGCGCAGCCCCATCGGCGTGCGCGTGGCACAAATGGGCTTCGCCGAGTCCAGCGTGCAGCGAATTGCGAAGGCGATTTCCTGGTTGCGCGAGAACTACTCTCAGCCCATGAAGGTCGAAGCGCTCGCCGAGTTGGTACACATGAGTGTTTCTTCGTTCCATGAGCACTTCAAGTCGGTCACGTCGATGAGCCCGCTCCACTATCAGAAGGTGTTGCGCCTGCAGGAGGCGAGGCGCTTAATGCTGTCCACCATGATGGACGCCGGCACCGCGAGCCAGCGCGTGGGCTATCTAAGCGCTTCGCAGTTCAGCCGGGAATACAGCCGTTTCTTCGGCAGTGCGCCCACCAGAGACATAGCCAAGTTGCGCCAGGAGACTCGACTGTGGGCGTGACCCAAGTCAGCGTGACAGGCATGACACCATTCGGCGGTTGGCAGAACTTCTACGTCATTGTGGGATCGTCTGCCGGCGCGCTGATCGGATTGCAGTTCGTCGTCATGGCCCTGGTCGCCGATTTGCCGCGCACGCCGAGCCAAGCGCAGGCCGGCCATGCGTTCGCTACGCCCAACATTGTTCATTTCGGCGCCGTGCTGTTCCTCGCGGCAGCCCTATGCGCTCCATGGCACGGCATTGGCGCGGCCGCTGTGTGTTGGGGACTGCTGGGCCTTGGTGGAGTTGCGTATGCCCTGATCGTGGCTCGACGCCTGCGCGCACAAACCGCGTACCAGCCCGTGTTGGAGGATTGGCTGTTTCATACTCTGCTTCCTTTCGCCTCGTATGCGACCCTTGCGGCGACGGCTTGCATGGCTCCCTCCTATCCACGCGGGGCAATGTTTGGCGTTGCGGCGGCTGCATTGCTGCTGCTCTTCACCGGCATTCACAACGCCTGGGACGCCGCCACCTACCACGTCTTTGTCGTCAGGCCCAGACGACGAGACGGTGAGCCCGATCGTTAAGCAAGCGCACTGTTCCTTCAGTTCGTTGACTTGGGATCTGCCTTAATTCCACGGCAAACAAGAACCCGGGTCTGGGGGTGAGCACCGAGACCCGGGCTGGCTGTTCCGCGCGTATGGAGAGGAAATCCGGCGGTCCGGCGATGCGCCAGATCATACCGGCGAGCGGATCACTCACTCTCCCTGGTCGCGCTTGCTTGCGCGGCGCGACCTCGCATCACGGAACAGCTATCTTGCTACAAATTCAAAACAACTACTGAATTCGTGCGCTACAAATCCGCAAAAGCCTTCTATTTCTTCTGCGTGTCGCGAATATAAGAGACGATCATCTTGATCTGGTCAGGCGTGACGCCTTTATTGGCGAACGCGTGCGACGCCTTCTTGTCTTTTCCACCGTTCGTGATCATGTCAGTCAGGTCGGCATTGGACAGCTTCTTGGCATCGTCGGAGACCAAGCTGGGAATTTTCGCCGCCGGTTTTCCACCGAGATCGGCACCATGGCAGGCTGCACACTTCGTTTTGTATGCGGTGGCGGCATCCTGCGCCCACGAGAGATTGGGCAGTATCAGGAACAGGGCGAGCGCGATCATCACGATAAGAATGACGAGCTTCATTGTTTTCACGATTGCGTTTCCTCGTTGCAAGTGTCTTGCCAGCTGTCCGGGCGCAAAGTGAGCGGGCGGACGAGCCTCAAGACTCGATGAATACTCCGAACGTCTAGCAGTTTCCATGGAGACGGCGCAGATGGTCAGTGATTGCAATCACGTCCTGCCGTGATCGCGGTTGGCTTCTAAGTGGCTGAAGGCGCGGGGGATCGCGCCAAAAAACTCCTCCTGCCGCGTGATATGCCGCACTGATGCGAAATTGAACAGTCGCTCGAACCTCACAAAGCTGGGGAAATCCCTGAAAACAAACAAATGCAACGGGTCTCCGGTGGAAACACATTTGGCACGGCGCTTGCGAATCCAAGAATGCAACTTGCGCCGAGGTGTTCGTCGTGGAACCAACACTCATGGTCATAGGGCTGAACCACCGAACTGCACCCCTGGCCATGAGAGAACGATTCTGGATCGGCGAGAACCGCCGGTACGAAGTCCTGCGCAAATTGAAGGATGCCGAAGGCGTGGAAGAAGCGCTGGTACTCTCCACGCGTTGCCGCACAGAATTCCTGGTTTGGGCGAGCGAGCCGACCTTGGCCGCCAATTCTCTTCTGCAATATCTGACCAACGAACACGGCCTCAAGCTGAGCGAGTGGGAGCATTTCTACCGGTTGCTGGACGATGCTGTCCTAACTCATGTTTTCCGCCTGGCCTGCGGTCTTGATTGTCAGATGTTGTGTGGACCGGACGTGGTCATGAACCTGACGGCGGCTTGGGAGCAGGCGCGCACCGTGAGCGCGGTGGGGCGATCTTTGAACACGCTGGTAGAGCAGGCGCTTCGAGTGGCGGAGAAAATTCGCAAGGAAAAACGGATTGCGGAAACTCACGTTTGCCTTGCCAGCGTGGCCCGGGATGTAGCCAGGCGAGTCTTCGGGACGCTTCAAGGACGCCGAGTCCTTCTGTTGGGAACCGGAACTGCCGTGGAAAATACCGTCCGCTTGATGCTCGAAGGCGGCGCGGGACCGGTCGTCTTGATCGATCAGAACGCGGGCCTTGCTCAGGAATCCGCGCAGAAGCTGGGCGCGACTGTCGCAACCCAGACGGACCGCTGGGGTTGTCTGCTGAATGCCGACATCGTGATCAGTTCTACCGGATGTCCGCATTACGTGCTGACGCGTGAGGAAGCGGAACGAATTGCTGGAGAGCGCAATCGTGTAGCGCTGCTCATTCTCGACATTAACCTGCCGCGAGACATCGATCCGGAAGTGCGGCGGGTGGATGGCATTCTGCTCTATGACCTCGATGGGCTGGAGCGGACTGTTCATCAGCCCGGCGCAGAAAGTCCGTCGGCGCAGGCTGACATCGAGAAGATTGTGGCGGCCGAGGTGCAAGCCTTCCGCAGTCGAATGCAGCCGCAGATGGTGGCTCCCACAGCTGTGGCACTTGCGCGGCGCCTGGAAGAAATTTGCCGGCAAGAACTGGAGTCCTTCGTCAAAGAGCACGGGCCGTTTACCCGGGAGCAGGATCAACTGTTTCATGCAATCACAGCACAAGTCATTCATAAGATTGCCGGCTCCCTGGCTCGCGAACTCAAGGATCTTCCAGAGAAGGAAGAACAGGAGCAGATGACAAGAGCGGTCACGCGACTGTTTCACCTGGGATCGCCAAAGCAGGCGCTTGCCGGCACCAGATCGAAGAGGGAAGACGATGAGCGAAGAAAACAAACAGCGATTGCCATCAACTACTGAGCTCGCCACGCCGGCCCAATGGACCAGCACGCAGGCCTATCTGCTGGCAGCATTTTGCCTCCTGCTGGGAGTTGCACTGGGGTATCTGTTCCGGGGATCGGCATCCTCGATGCCGCAAGTTGTAACCGCTCCGCAGACCACCGGCGTTCCGGTACAGAGCACCCAAGCGCAGGCCGCGTTGCAGCAGTCTGTTGGGCCGCTTCTGGAAGCGGTGAAGACGAATCCCGGCGACTTCGATACCTTGGTGAAACTCGGCGATCTCTACTACGACGGCCAGCAATTTCCCAATGCCATCCAGTACTACGAGCGGGCACTGGCGATTCATCCGGAGAATCCCGACGTGCGCACCGACCTTGGCACGGCTTACTGGTACACCGGAAACGCTGACAAAGCGCTCACAGAGATGGAGACATCTTTGAAGTACAAGCCGGGGCATCCGCAGACGCTGTTCAATCTGGGCTGGGTCAAGTGGCAAGGCAAGGCTGACGCGAAAGGTGCGATCGCAGCCTGGCAAAAACTTCTGAAGACGAATCCGGATTATCCCCAGAAACAGCAGGTCGAGCAGTACATCGCCAAGGCCAAGGAGCACGCCGCACGGGGATAGAGATCACCGAGTCTGCGAGGAATTGGCACCGGAAGCGTTCTCTGACGGAACCGAGTCCGCGGATTCTTCCTCGCCCGCGGTCACCAGTTCGAACTTCTTCAACTTGTACCGCAGGGCGTCTCGGCTGATATCGAGCAGGCGGGCGGCCTGCGTCTGATTGTTGTTCGCCTGGCGCATGGCGAGTTCGACCATCGCGCGTTCTACTTCTTCCAATGATGTTCCTTCTTCCGGGATGTACAGGCGGGGAAGGACGCGGCCATTGGGGAGTGGCTTGCCTCCACCATCGGCTCCGTGGGCGCTGCTTGCCTCAAATGCAGTCAGGCCGCTCCGGGCGGCTTGTCCGACAGCGAAGGGCAGGTACACCGGACGGAGGATCGGTTCGTCTTCCAGGATCATTGCGCGCTCAATGGAATTCTTCAGTTCGCGTACATTGCCGGGCCAACTGTGGGCCAGCAACAGGCGGCGGGTTTCCTGGCTGATACCGCGAACTGATTTCTTGAACTTGCGGTTGTACCAGTCGATAAAGAAATCAACAAGGGGCAGAATGTCTTCGGTACGTTCGCGCAGCGGCGGAATGAAGATGGCGATGATCGCGAGTCGGTAATAAAGGTCCTGCCGGAAGTGGCCTTCGCGGACTGCCTTTTCCAGGTCGCGATTCGAGGCAGCGACGACGCGCACGTCGACCTGCATGTCGCGTACGCCTCCGATGCGCCGGATCACCTGGTCTTCGAGGACGCGCAGCAGTTTTGCCTGCAGCAACGGGGAGAGTTCACCGATCTCGTCAAGGAAGAGCGTGCCGCCGTCGGCCGTTTCAAACAAGCCTTTCTTCATCGCCTTGGCGTCGGTGAATGCGCCTTTTTCGTGGCCGAAAAGTTCGGCCTCCATCAGGGTTTCGGGAATCGCCGAGCAGTTGATGGCGACGAACGGACCATTCTGGCGTGAACTCTCGTAGTGAATCGTCTTGGCGACGAGATCTTTGCCGGTGCCGCTTTCGCCTTGAATCAAGATCGTGGTGGCTTCGCTCTCCGCCACTTTCTGCACGAAGCTCATCAGTTCAGCGCTTTTGGGCGACACGGCCACCACTTCGTGATATCCGGTATGGCGGCGCACCTCACCGCGCAACGACTGAACCTCGGTGCGGAGACGGGTGGCCTCCAACGCATTCTGGATCGTGACGCGCAGTTCTTCGAAGTCGAGCGGCTTGCCGACGAAATCGTAGGCTCCGAGTTTCAGGGCGTTCTTGACGTCATCCAGTTGAGGATCGGCGGTGATCATGATGACGGGCGGAGCGTCGGAGGCTTTCTTGATCTGCTCCAGCACCTGGATCCCGTTCATGTCGGGCATGCGGACGTCGAGTAGGACGAGGTCGGGAGACTCCTGTTGCGCGAGGCGCAAACCGGGTTCTCCCGCGGCGGCCTCCACTACCTGATACCCCCACTCTTCACATTTCTGGCGGAGCGACCAGCGAACCAGGCGCTCGTCGTCGACAACCAGAATCTTCTCGACGGGCATTGACTTAGCTTACTACGGAAGGGAGGGGATGGGCACGGGTGGGTGCAGGCGGCCGCCCCGCAGCGAGGTGAATGAGTATTATTCCGATGTAACTCAACTACGATCACCCGAGACGGGTAACGGCACACCAATGTGGTTGAAATCCCAAGCTTCCCTCAGCTTTTCGATAATCGCATCCCGCTGCTGATGATTGACGTCGAGAGAACTGAAATCAAACTGTGACCAAAATAAGATGTTCAAATAAACAGCTTTGCGATTCGTCGCAACCTCGCAAACGAAATCCATTCGACTGTAATCCCACGTCTTCACCATTGCCAGGAACTGTGCCACAGCATCCTTCCCCTTCAGTCCAAATCCATCTGGTATGAAGCCCTTAAATTCTTTGCCGAAGTAACCCGATTCAATGCCGATCAAGCCTTGGATCGACGCATTGAATTGTGGGAGGTGTTCCGCAGGAATCCAGTATTCGACGTGGGTAACAGATCCCACAGTGTGCGGCTGGTAGTGGGCAAGATGAGAATCCTCGACCGAAAACTTGGTTACGTATCCGGCGAAGCTAGAGTCCTTGGTGTTCCAGTCCCTTGCTATCTGGGTTGCATAGTCTCGATTCGCAACAGGGTAGAAAATCGGCTGGTGAGGCAAACGGGGAGGGAATTCGCACATTCCTGAGTCCCAGATCAGCGAAAGCTCATTGAGGCCGACAGGGCGGAAAAGAGTCGTCATCGAGCTCAAGTTTAGCCGATGTGTTGATCGAGGGTGTTTTGGGTGTTCTCGCGATTTCTCTACAGCCAAGATGGCTTCTAGCCTTGCCATGTTTGACTTTTCTCTGCAACAAGTCTGAATTCATGTGGTTAGCGGATGAGCTTTTGTTTATCTGCCGGGCATTGCCAACGCGAGAGGGCAGGAGTAAAAAATAAGACAACAGCCCTGCCGGATCTTTAGCTGACCTGAGCGCGCCCCAAGCGAGCAACCGGCGGGTGAACAACGACAAGCACGACCGCCACCGCTACTTTTAACTCTTCGAAGTGTTAGACGAAGGCAAGAACGAAATCTTGGTTGAGTTATGCGTATTTGGCACTGGGCAATTGCCCACTCCCTGCTCCTCACGCTGAGCATGAATGCGCAGCAGTCGGCGGACACGTCTTCGTCCCCGGCGAATGCGCAGATGCCAGCTTCGGTCGCCCAGCCTAGCCCGAGTTCGTCGCCCGGGCAGCCTGTGCCGCGGTTACTGAATGCTCCGCCGCAGCCGGTAGCAGCATCCGCGAGCACCGTGGCCGCTTCGACACCTTCTCTCACGATGGATCAGGTGGTGGACCGCGCAATCGAGCGTGAGCACGCGCTGATGAACATGCTGAAGACCCGCACCCCCTTCGTTGAGACCTATCTGCAAGACCTGAAATATGTCCCGCGCGTGGGTCCGGTGCCCGTGCAAGATCATTACTTCCTCGGCCGCTTGGATCTGGGCGAAGGCGTGGATCGCCGCGACTATCTCTCGAAGGACACCAGCTTTGAGAAGCACCTGTTGGGCGGCTTCAACAGGTTGTACAAGATCGAGTACAAACCCATGGGTTTCACGTGGATGATCTACGCCGACCGCGACGACTTCAATCGCCAAACCTACGACTTCAGGTATGTGCACCGCGAGTTCCTGGGTGATGTCCGCTGTATCGTTTTCGAGGTGTCCGCGAAAAAGGGCAGCGGCAATGGCCGCTTCCGTGGCCGAATTTGGATAGAAGACCAGGATTACAACATAGTGCGCCTGAATGGCACATACGAGCCGCGCCCTCGCAATGCTTACTTCTTCCATATGGACAGTTGGCGCGTGAATCTGATCGCGGGCTACTGGGTTCCGGCATACATCTACTGCGAGGAAGGCGATTTCAGGTACGGATCGAAAGACACGATAACCTTCAAAGGCCAGACCCGGCTCTGGGGTTATGAACTGCAAAAGGATGCCAAGGACAGCGAATTCACGCAAGTGCAGGTGGACTCCACGGTGAAGGACGAAAGCCCGGGAGCGCAGGATGCTTCTCCGCTGCTGGCGCAGTGGCAATGGCAGCAGCAGGCGGGGGAAAACGTGATCGAGCGGCTGCAGAATGCCGGCTTGCTCGCTCCAGCCGGTGAAGTGGACAAGGTGCTGGAGACCGTGGTCAACAATTTGCTGACCAGCAACAACATTGAACTGCCGGGCCCGGTGCACACCCGCGTGATGCTGACATTGCCACTGGAGACGTTCAGCGCCGGCAACACCATCGTGGTCAGCCGCGGCCTGGTGGATGTGCTTCCCGATGAAGCTAGCCTGGCCATGGTGCTTTCGCGCGAACTGTCCCATATCCTCTTGGGACATAACATGGGCAGCAAGTACGCCTTCTCGGACCGCATGTTGTTCTCTGATGAATCCACCTACCGGAACCTGGGCTTCCGCCACGTTCCGGAGGAGGAAGCTGAGGCCGACCAGAAAGCTCTCGATCTGCTGAAGAATTCACCGTATGCGCAGAAGATGAATACACCAGGACTGTTCCTGCGCGAGGTGGCGGCCCGTGGCCCGGCGCTTGCTGCGCTGCTGACTCCGCACTTGGGCACAGGCCTCACCGACCATAAGGGCGCAGTGGATCGTATGGTGGCGTTGATGAACTCTGCTCCAGCGCTCGATCCCAACAAACTGGACCAGATCGCAGCGCTGCCGCTGGGTGGACGCGTCAAGCTCAACGCCTGGGACAACCGAGCGGAATTGATCAAGATCACTCCGATGGCCATCACCTCGGCGCGCGGAAAGATGCCACTGGAAATCACGCCATTTTTCCCCCGGCTTACCCGCTCCGGAGCAGTCGCCAACCCAACCGCTGCGGCGAACACGGCAACCCCAACTCCAAGTAATTAGAATCGCCGTTTCGATCATTACCCTATAGTTCGTGAAATCGGGGCGATTTCACTAGGGGTTTAATGAGCGATATGGGGATTTTTCGCCAGTCTGTCGAAGTTATCTCCTAAGATTTTAGTTGACAAGCGGAGTGCTCCGCGCTAATCTCCGAAAGTATTAGGAGTTAAACCGTTGCCGAGATCGAAGCTACAACTGACGCCTCTCGAACTTCAGATTATGAAAGTACTCTGGGAAATTGGACCTGGCTCGGTGCAGGCGGTGCAAGAAAAACTTCCGGGAGAACGCCTTGCCTATACGACAGTTCAGACGATGCTCAACATTCTGCAACGAAAAGGCAAAGTCGCACGGAAACTTCGAGGCAAAGCCTATGAGTATCGCCCTGTTCTGAGCCGTGAGAGAGCTCTGCGCGATGCCTTGGGAGACATGCTCGATCGGATGTTCGGCGGTTCGGTCGAAGCCCTCCTGATGAGCTTGGTGAAAAGCAAGCAACTCGACGCCAAGAAGCTAGACAAGGTCCAGCAATTAATCGAGCAGTACGAACGAGGCGGCACGGAGGATGAACATGAGCGCAATCAGTAATTGGCTGGCCTCTTTTGTCTTGAACGCCGCGTGGCAGGTCGTCGCGATCACTCTAATAGCGATGCTCAGCGCAAGATTGTTGCGGCGCGCCCCATCACGGTATGTGCATCTCATCTGGGTGATTGCCTTGGCAGCATGCCTGGCCGTACCTCTGATGTCACTTGTGGTCCAAGTCCGCGCTGCACGCCGAGTTTCAACGAACACTCCATTTCCTCGACTGGCAATGGAAGCCTCCCAATCGATGGCGAAACGAATTCCGGTCTCTTTCCACTCGTTCAGTCGTCCCGTTTCTTTTCCTGCACCTTTCGTCCAGATACTGCTCTGGGTATACGTCGTCTTCCTGGTTTTGCGATTGACTCGATTATCGTGGGCAGCCGATCACACAGCCCGGGTGCGGAGAAGGGCGTTTGCGCGGGTCATTCCATTGCGGCTGTCTCGTGCAGCGGAACTTTGCAGGCAAAGGTTTACCACGCGACAAGTGCCAATACTGTGCACCATGGACGCTCATGGTCCAGCAACCATTGGAACGCGCCGGCCGATTCTTGTCTTGCCGGAGAGTTTCTTCGATGACAGTTTCGAGGAAGCGGATCTGATATGTGCGCTGTCCCATGAATTCGCACATATTGGACGGCGGGACTTTCTCATGAATTTCATTTACGAGACGGCCTATGTGCCAATGTGCTTTCACCCATGCACTGCCTTCATTATGGCGCGCATCGCGCAAACACGCGAGTTAGCTTGCGACGAAATGGCGGCGACGATGTCGTCTTCGCCGAGACAGTACGCGCAATCGCTGCTTCAGATCGCACGATCGGTCTTGTCTGGCCCGCGACAAAGAGCGAATTACGCCCTGGGACTGTTTGACACGAACGCATTGGAGGAACGCATTATGAACGTACTTGCAACGACAAAATCAACTTCGGAATGGACCCGCACGAAGAAATGGACGGCGGTCTGCCTGCTCGCGGCCGTTTGCCTTGCCCTATCAGCATTTTCATTCCGAGTTACGACTGGAATCAGTGGTGCGGAACTGGAGCGATTTGCAGGCACCTGGGAGACGAGATACAACGACAAGGTATTTTTCACGATAAAGCTGAACGTCGAAAACGGGGCACTCCATGGGACATGCACGCATACCGTGCGCCTGGCTTACGTCGACGGAGAATTGATTCCCGTGGAAGATAAGATGGAAACCGAGAAAATCGCAGAGACGCAGGCTTCAGGACAGAAGTTGCTGTTAAGAGTCGGCGACGGGAAAGCGGAGGACCCGGTTCCGCTTGAATTCACGTTGACCGGAGATGGCAGAGCAGACGTGAGAATCCTGGTCGAAAGCTCATCTGGTACTCCTCCACCAAAGAAGCCGTGGCACTTCGAGCGTGTTAACACAAGCCGATAGTCCCCAGCACAGGACCCCATTTTTGCTCAGAATGGGCAGAAGTGGGGTTCGTTTCAATGCCTCCGTTGATGACAGCATCAACTGGCGAAAACAGGACCATAGCGCTCATGGAGCCCCCACTTCAGACCTTCGACTGCTGTCACTGATTTTGATGTACTAAGATGCAGTTGCGGGCGGCGAAGTCCTCTGCAGCGGCAGGACTACCGCGAACGTCGTCCCTTTGCCAATCGTGCTGGTGACGTCGATGCGGCCGTGGTGGTCCTCGACGATGCGGCGGGCGAGAGAAAGGCCAAGGCCGGTGCCGTCGCCCTTGGTGGTGTAGAACGGGCGGAAGATGTTGGGCAAGTGCTCGGGCGAGATGCCGCGGCCGTTGTCTTTTACTTCGATCAGGGCAGTCGATCCCTTGCGCTCTACGTTGACCTCGATCCTTCCCTTTGTGTCGATCGCCTGCTGCGCGTTCAGCAGAAGATTGAGCAGCACCTGGTGAATCTGATCGCTGTCGTGCTCAACTTCGGGCAGGGATGGATCCTTGTGCAGCGCGATCTCGATTCCTTTCGCCATGGCCTGCTGGCGGCCGAGCATGACGGCGTGCTCCACGGTGGTGTTTAGATCACTCTTCCTCACCTTCGGTGGATGCGGACGCGCTGTCTGCAGCAAGTCCGTGACAATGTGATTGATGCGGGCGATTTCCTGGCGAACGTCTTTGACCACAGCCCGGGCGGGGCTGGTCGCGGGAAGATCGCGGCCGATAATTTCGATGACGCCGGCGATCCCGGCGAGCGGGTTGCGGATTTCATGGGCCAAGCCCGTGGCGACCTCTCCGAGAGTGGCGAAGTGCTCGGCGCGGGACATCTGCGTGCGATGCAGGCGTTCAATTTCTTCGCGGTTCTCGCGGAGTTGTTTGACCATCTGGTTGAAATTGCGGCCAAGGTCGCCGATTTCGTCGTTGCGATGCGCAAAACTTACCGAGACATTCAGATCGCCGCTGCCGAGTTGAGCGATCTTCTGCTGCAGTTCGACCATCGGCCGCTGCACGGTGTACGTGAGCACGACAAGCAAAGCGCCGCAAATCGCGACTGCGCCAGCGCCCGCGACGAGCAACACAGTGTGACGCTCAGGATCGCGCCAGGAAAGCGTCGCGAGCAGAAACAGCAGCATGCCCCCCAACAGGACACAAGCGATCGGCACCAGCGCCTTGATTTCCCAGTTGATGCGCAGCCAAGGGAGTTCGCGATCCTCAGCCTGGTGCGCGCCAACTTCCGCATGGGAGGATGCAAGCGTCGCATCTCCGGTGCTGAACGAGCTTGTCCTCGTTCTTGGAGCATCTGGCGCCGGATCTGGCCCTGCATGCGACCCTTGGTTCGTCATGTATTGCTTCGCGACATCAAGCATAGGAATGCAATCCGTTCAGCAGGTACGTGACTCCGAAGAAGGTGAACATTACGACCCCGAATCCCAGGATTGCGAAGTATGCGGCCCGTCGGCCACGCCAGCCGCGGGTGATGCGCATGTGCAGGTATCCCGCGTATACGAGCCAGGTAATCGCCGCCCACGTCTCTTTGGGGTCCCAATTCCAGTAGGAACCCCAGGCTTTATTGGCCCAGTAGGCGCCGGCGGCGATCATCAGGGTGAGCAGGGGGAAGGCGATACAAATCGTTTTGTAGGTGATGCGGTCGAGCGTATCGGCGTCGGGCAGCAGGCGCTCGAGATCCTCGCGCCGCCACAGCAACAGCAGGTAAAGCAAATTTGCGAAGATTCCCGACACCAGCGCGGAAAGAATGAACGGGCTCGCCGCCAGGCTGGTCGGATAGAGGCCCTCGGCATCGAGTGAGGAATACCGGCCATCGCGGACGCGGATCACGAAAAACACCAATGCGAGTGACTGCAGCAGAATGCTGATGAAGACCGCTCGATTCGCGATCAGAAGAAATCCTTCATTCTTTCTGACCCGTGCCAGGATGTAGAGCGTTAAGGGCGCGATAACTGCCGCGAAGACCAACAACATCAGCCAGCCGAGATCGGGAATGGTGACGAACAAGCGTACGTTCTTGGCAAGAAAAACTTCGGATTTGTTCTCGGCGTCCCATGCGATCACGTTGAATCCACCCCACCCTTCGAAGCGAGTAAGAACGGAGGCGTAGATCCCGACGGTGAAAATGCTGGTCGCGGCCAGGAAGTTCTCGGTCTTTAATTTGTCCTGGATGAGGAACATCATTGCCAGGGCAAAGCTCAGGGCGCAGGCGGCATAGGCCAGCATGGCTAGCGTGACGTGCACGTGCAGCCAGGTCGACTGCAGCGCCGGCACCAGCGGGCGAACGTCGCTGCGCAACAGTTGCATCAGCACCACGCCGACAATCGCCACCGGCATCGTGACCGTGCCAATTACTTTTACGGCATAGCGTTTTTCAGCGATGAGCGTCAGGGCAGCCAGCGTCCATACGAAACTCAGCAGCATTTCGTACAAGCTGGCGAATGGGGGATGGCCGGCCTCGTACCAGCGGTGCGCCACCGCTGCCGTGTTAGCGATGAGGCCGGCCCAGGTGGCCAGAGACGCAAACTTGATGTAAGACTCCGTTCCAGTAACCCCGAAGCCGAGATACAACGCGCCTGCACCGGCATAAAATACCAGCGCGGCATACAGCAGGTTGGCTTCACTCAGGAGGTCTCCACTCTTGACAACATTCAAAAACGCGATGAACAGCAGGAAGGCGATGCTCAATCCCACCATGACAACCAAAGTCATTCCGGTTGCAGGATGCTGTTCGACTCTTGCTCGGGCCATATGCTGGCTTCCTTTCCTTATATTCGTCTATCCGACGAACCGGTTCTCACCTTCCGGCAGTCGTGGTTTTCGGGAGCGATGCGGCTGGCTTTTCCGCAGCCTCCTCAAATTTAGGTTTCAGTTCTTTCTCAACCTGCTCGACAAATCGTTTGAAAGTTTGCTCGAAGGCGTCGCGGTTACGGTTCGCCGACCCTCCGATCCAAAGCGCCATGTTGCCGCTGGCATCCTGAACTGGAACCACCCAGAAGCGGACGTGGACCACGTAGAAGACAAACGTCAGACCGAGTGCCATCAGAATGACTCCGGCCCATACCGCCCACTGGCCGGGCTCGTGCGAGACTTCGAGTCCGGTGAAGACGCCGGTCTTCAGATCTTTCGGTTCGAAGTTGTAGGAGGAGGATGCGTTCTCGGCGACGCCGGGGATCTCCGGCAGCCAGAAGTTAACGACTTTGTTGCTTTTCTCCGAGGTGACAATCAAGTGCACCGCAGGATTGACCACGTCATTGCTGCGCGTATAGACGTGTCCGTCCTGCACGACGAAATCGGGGATGAACTCCGCGACCTGAATCTTCGTGTCGGCGTCGAGGGAGACTATCTGATTCGGGCCTAAAGAAATTTCCTGCGCCTGGCCTGCGCCGCTCTTGCGAACCGCATTGAGCAAGAGGCGATCGAGTTTGCCGGTACGACCAAAGCTGGCCTGATAGAAACGGACGCCGTGATAGACCAGAGGATCATTGACGACGATCTCCTTGCGGGAGATTTCCTGGCCGTTATCGACAACTGCCAGCTTCGACCACCAGCGCTTCGGCGTGCCGTCGGTATAAGTTTCCTCACCGGTGCCGTCGCAGCGGATGGAGAAGGGCAGCGTCCGCGTCACACCATTCTTCATTTCGACCTGATCGCTAGCCATGCCGGGGCTTAGCATCAGGAATCCTCGCCAGCCGTAGAAGGCGTCGACGACGAAGTAACCCAGGAAAAACAGAAGCAGGCTGGCGTGCACCATGTAGACGGCCATCTCGGAAATGCGATTGCGCTCAGCGAACAGGGAGAAACGGTCGGGGCGAACAATGCGCTCCGACTTCAAATGCATGTGATGGAACGCGCGTTCGGCTGCACCCAGTCCCTGCTCTTCGTCAGTGATGACAAGGTGCGCCTGGATCGGAAGGACTCTGCGAAAGCCCTCGTCAGGACTCTTATAGGGACGCGCGAAGTAACGCCAGGCATTGGGGAAGCGCTGAACGGAAGCTGCGACGATGCTCAGGCTCACCAGCAGCATGAGCGCGACGAACCAGTGGGCATGATAGACGTCAGTCAGGCCGGTCGCGTCGAGGAAGCGCAGCATCGCTGGCGAGTACGCTCTCGCCATTTCATCCGGATCGGTCAAAGGGCGTAGGATGATAGTTCCGGCGATGGAGAAGATGACAACCAGAATGATAAGCACGACACCGGTCTTGACGGCGCTCAGCGTATTCCATGTGCTGCGCGCTGCGGATCGAAGTGACAAGGCCATAAGCGTTCGCCTTCCTCCTTCGTCGCAATGCACGTACCCGGCCAACCCGCGGAAGTTCTCTCAAGGGGTTGTTAGTCAAGAGGTTGAAGCGAAACCGGCCGATTCGTCCGTGGCTGCGAATGAGCCATAACACTCATCCTTAGCCGGAATCGCTGCGATTTCACCCACCGTCCAAACCCTGTGATTTCAATCACAAAACGCAGATGGGAACATGCGCGATTTCACCAGTGCCAGTGTGGGAGAAGGCCCATTCCCGTCGGGTCACATGACTTGTGGAAAATTGCAGCACTCGAACTGAGATCGCCGAACTCATTCTGTTGTAGATAGTTACAGTTCTAATCATTTTTCCTCGTTACTGGCAGAAATACGGGCACGGCCGTGCAAAAGACAGGGTGGCATGCTCCCCGAGCTACCAAGTCGAAGCCCAGTAATAGCGGCGAGTAGAAGTCGGGCCCTCCCCAACACATTTCAGATCGTGTGCCTGTTGGTGCTGGCGGTTTCCCCCGCTCTCGCCAAGACTCACCCCATTCCCCTCGAAAAGAATGTGGACTCGGCCAAATGCTTGGAGTGCCACGAAGACAAGAGCAAAGGAAAAGCGGTTCACTCGGCGATCGCGACCGGTTGCCTGAGCTGCCATGAAGTCAGGGTCAACCGGGATGTCACGCGTATCAAGCTGATCACCACGACGACCCAGGCGCTATGCCTGAGCTGCCACGACGAGAAGAAGGTACAGGTTGGGCAGACGATCCATCCTCCGGCAGTGCGTGATTGCGTGAAGTGCCACGATCCGCACCAGGCGGACAACCCCGTTCAACTTGTGAAAGCGACATCCGGAGCAACGCGGGAAGAGAACCTTTGCCTGCGCTGCCACAACATCGGGGTCAATGTCCCGAAGGACGGCAGTCGTCACGCCGCCCTCGACATGGGCTGCGACACCTGCCATTTGACGCACAAGAACGGCGAGCGGGGAAAGATCGAATTCGAAGCGCACTTAAAGAAAGATGTTCCGGCATTGTGCGTGGAGTGCCACGACACGAAAGATCCCGGCCTGGAGAAGGCGCACCAGGATCAGCCCTTCGCAACTGCGAACTGCCTGCAGTGCCACAATCCGCACGAGTCGGCGAAACCAAAGCTGCTGCAGACGTTCCTGCACGTTCCGTTCGAGAGCAAGATGTGCGACAGCTGCCATCAACCATCGAAGGATGGAAAAGTTGTCCTGACCAACAGCGACTCGCGGGCTCTCTGCCTGACGTGCCACGAGGAGCAGGGAAAGAAGATCGAAGCGGCGAAGGTGCAGCATCCGGGCGCGCAGGGCGATTGCATCGCGTGCCACAACCCACATGCCGGAAAGTCGCCTGGATTCTTACAACCCGATCCCGTAAAGGCTTGCCTCACCTGCCATAGCGATCAAGCCGAGCAGATGAAGAAAGCTGTGCTGCATCAGCCGGCGTTCGATCAGGGTTGCGCGACCTGTCACGAACCGCACGGCGGTGACAATGCCCACCTGCTACGAGCCGCGACCCCGAACAAGCTTTGCCTGGAATGCCACGGGCCGGAGCCCAATCCGCAGAAGCTGGAGAACGAGCACCTGGTTACGATTTTCGAAGGCAAGGTGAGATTGCCCGAGGACTACTTCACGAAAGTGATCGAGTTGCCGCTGCAGTATGGGCACGGTCATCCGGTGGAGCGGCATCCGGTGATCGACATCGTCGACCCGACGAACATGAATCATGTGTTGAAGCCGATCAACTGCCTGACCTGCCATCAGGCGCACTCAGGCGCGAAGCCGGGAATGCTGGTGAAGGATCAGGCGAACGATATGGCGTTCTGCATGACCTGCCATGCCGAACTGACGCAAGGCGGCGGCAAGGGGCCGCAGGCAACGCAACCCCAGAGCGCACAACCGCAAGGCGGGAAGACAAAATGAAGACGCCTTTGAGACCAATCCGGGTTACGGCGGTTCTTATTGGACTGCTGTTCTGCCTGAGTCTGGCGACGTCGCCCGTTTACGCGGGTAAGAAAAAGAAAGAGCAGCCCCCCGCGCCGCCAAAGACTGTTCTAGACAGGATCGACTTCTCCAAGCTGGTGTGGCCGAATCCGCCGGCTCCCACGCGCGTGAAGTATCTGAACTACTTCTGCTGCGACAAGTACACTCCCGAGTCGGCCAAGAAGAAAAGTTCATGGATGGACCGCATGGCGGGCGCCGAGACGCAGTCGCAGAAGATGGACGATAAGCCGCTGTTCGCGCTGTGGACGCCTTACGGCCTGGCGGTGGATTCCAGGGGGAATCTCTACATCGCCGACGGGAAAGTGGGCGCGATCTTTGTCTTCAACACGGAAACCAAAGACCTGCAGATGATCAAGAACGGGGTGCAGGCGCGCTTCGGCGACATCATCGGGCTGGCCATGGATGACTCCGACCGCCTGTTTGTGTCGGATACGAAGCTGCACCATATTGTGATTTTCGGCAGGGATCGCAAGATCGAAGGCTCGATCAGCGAAGGCCTGGTAGATCCAGGAGGCATGGCGATCGATAACGAGAATCGATTCCTCTATGTGGCGGATCCGGCCCTCGACCAGGTGCTGGTCTATGACGCGGACAAATTGAACCTGATTCGGAAGATCGGCACCGCGGGCAAGAAACATACGTTGACCGAGCCGGGGCAGTTCTCAGTGCCCACCAACGTGGCGGTGGATAGCGACGGCAATCTCTATGTGACGGATATGTACAACAACCGCGTCGAGGTGTTCGACGCGGACGGGAATTTCATTCGGCAGTGGGGCAAGGCAGGAGATCGCCCGGGGACATTCTCCCGGCCGAAAGGAATTGCGATCGACGCCGACGGCCACGTGTGGATCGCCGACGCGGTGCAGGACATTCTGCAGTGCTACACGGCCGATGGGCGTTTTTTGATGTGGATGGGCGGGCATGGATTGTTCCCCGGACAGTTCCGGGCGCTGGCCGGGCTTTACATCGACAAGAACAATCGCATCTTCGCTTCGGAGCAGTACCCGGGGCGGGTGCAGATGTTCCGCTATTTCACCGACGACGAGGCGCGGACGCAGATCAAGCGGCGCCAGACGGAATTGGAACAGAAGAAATCCGGGGCGGCGAACACAGGAGCAGCAGAGAACGCAGCGCCTATGGCCCCCGCGAATTCTGCGGCGCAGAAGCCGCAATAGGGTTTGGCTATTCCGGATAGCCAAACCGGGGCCGGTGCAAATCGGCTCCGGGTAGCAAAGCAATAGTGAGCTAGCTATAGAGGTAGCTGTAACAGCTGTTACAAAACAGGAGGTTGTTAGACCTTATGAAAAAGCTATTCTTCGTGATGTTCGTGGTCGTAATCGCAGCCGGGATGGCCGCGGCGCAGACCTACACCCAGGGCTCCGGGTTAATGGGATATGACATTCTCGGTGCTCACCAGAACGGCGGCCGCGGTTGCGCCGGCTGCCATGCCCCGCACAGCGGCGCGGCGGGCGGTGGCGGCAACGTGGCCACCAATGCAGCAGCGTTCAATGATCCTCTCTCCGGTACCGAAGCTCTCTTCGGACAGGACGTAACTCCTCTGTTGGGCTATTCGATCACATTGGGCAACGGCTTCGTAGAAGCGCTGCCCGGCGAAGCGACGGCCTACACCACGCAGGCTGACGAACTCCGCCAGATCACCATGTGCCTTGCCTGCCACGACGGCGTGGTAGCAAAAGGCCAGATGATGAACGGTGATTCATGGGAGCGGAGAATGGGTCTCCTGCCCTCCACGGCCTATGGAACTCGTCCGATCCCGACGCTGCTCGGCAACGACAGCGGTAACGGCAACACCTCCGGGTACGGCAACGATCACCCGGTGGGAACCCAAGCCACGCTGGGCAAAGCCCGTGTGTGGACCAACAACGCAACGACCAGCCCGCTGACCATTACCGTCGACGCTACGAACGGCATCACCAACATCACGCCGAACTCGGCAGCGTACACGAGCTTCGTGGCCAACTACGGCTATCCCTCGGTTGCCGGCAGCCCTTGGGGATGGGGCGTATCCCTTCCTAAGGGGGATACGAATCCAGGCGATGCGTTCCTCACCTGCACCACGTGCCACAACCAGCACGCGATGTACGTGTACGTAGCGCCACGGGGCAAGCAGACCGGTGCGGCAATCGTCGCCAGCGGCGCGTACCCGACGTATTTCTTCATCAACGCTCCTTATAACCCGGGCGCCGGCAACGGCAACCCGCAAATGGCGGCTTCGACGACGCAGTTCTGCCGTCAATGCCACTTCGGTGAGGCGAACGAAGCGTTCGGCATCACCACTGTGAAAACGCAGTTCTAACTTGCTTGATATGGGGGAGAGGAAATCTCCCTCCCCCACTTTTTGAAAAGGAAGCTTATGGCCTCGATTGACGTCATTCTGAGCACAGCCGTTTTTCAGGCGGCGCGAAGAATCTCCCACACGGCAACGCACTCGGGGAATGCGAGATCCCTCGCCCCGCTTGAAAAAGCGCGGGGCTTCGGGATGACGCCTGAGAGAGAGAAGAGGCGCCACGTGAAGGGAATGAGATATCAGCTCAGGAAAAAAGTTGGAATCGCGGTTTTGATATTGGCTCCGATTTGCAGCGCGCAGGTTGTTGCTTCGCACGCTCCCACCCTGGCGGCGCCCAAGGCACGCGAGAGCGGCGTGAGCGCACCCACGGCGACCAGTTCGTCGACGCCCGCTCCGGCATCCTCGGGAAATCCGGTCGCCCGCGTGAATGGCGCGGTGCTGACGGATCGGGATCTGATGCGCGAGATCGAAGCGATTTTTCCTTACGCGAAAATTCACAACGGAGTTCCGAAAGACATGGAACCCGAGATGCGTAAGGGCGCACTGGAAATGATCATCTTTGAAGAATTGTTGTATCAGCAAGCTTTGCGCGAGAAGCGGACGGTGGCTCCGGAGCGCTTGCAACGCGCGGAAGTGGAATTCCGCAAGCAGTTTCCGACCGCGCAGGAATACAACCAGGTGGTGCAGAACGAAGTACGCGGATCGAAACAACTGTTGCGGGAGAAGATTCGCCGCTCGCTGCTGATCGAAGACATGCTGAAAACCGAAGTGGGCACAAAAGCCAGAGTGAGTGAGACCGCGGCGCTGGCCTATTACAAGGCGAATCCAAAGAACTTTCTGCGGCCGGAGATGTTCAGCATTCAGACCATCTCGATTGTGCCGCCCGAGAATCCGACTCCAGAGATGGCGCAAGAGGCGCGTAAGAAAGCGGAGAACGCTCTGAAACAGGCGAAGACCACGAAGAGTTACCAGGAGTTCGGATTGCTTGCCGAAAAGATTTCCGAGGACGACTGGCACGTGAACATGGGCGACCGGAAGTCGGTGGAGCGCGACAAACTTCCGCCCCCGGTGGTGAATGCGGCGTTGACCATGAAGCCGGGCCAGGTGAGCGATCTGATCCAGATGGGTCCAGCTTATACGCTGTTCCGGCTCAACGCTCATGTTTCGGCGGGCATTGCGCCGTTCGCAGAAGTGAAGGCGAAGTTGATGACGGACATGCAGAAGAGCAAAACCGATCAGCTGCGAGCTGAGCTGAACAAGAAGTTAAGAAAGACGGCCAAGATTGAGGTGTTATGAATCGACCGGCCAAAGCCGGCACCGTTCCCGGGTCGTATGAATATTTCTGGCCAGAAATCAGGTGTGGAATGAGGTCGCGGCATTTTCGAAATGCATATCGCTTGCTAGCAGGGTTCATTCTGCTGGCGCTGCCATGCGCGGCCCAGATGCAGGTGGGCGACAATTTAAATATGAACCTGAGCGGAAATGTCGGGTTCACGTACGCAGGCACGGACAATCAGAATCAGTCTGGCCACTCGATGGGTTTTTCGGGGAATGGCAATCTTACCGGCAGCTACTACAGCCCTAATTTCTTGAACTTCAATATTGATCCGTTCTACAACCGGGCGCAAGGCAATTCCGTCTACGGAAATTTAACAAATACCACCGGCGTTACGTCCAACGCGAACCTGTTCAGCGGAAGCCACTTTCCTGGCACGGTCTCCTACAACAAGCTGTTCAACGGTACTTCGCAATTCGGAGTTCCCGGATCGGACATCGGGCTGGCGCAACACACGAACACGCAGGGCTACGGCATCGGTTGGAGCGCGCTGATTCCCGATTGGCCGACGCTGACGGCAAATTATTCAGTGAACAGTAATTCCAACTCGATTTTGGGCCTGGCGGGAAAGAATGACGAGACCGACCACACGCTGAATCTGTTATCGGCCTACAAGTGGGACGGCTTCCGCATGACTGGCCAGTTCATCCATCGCAATGTGGACGCGAACTTCTCCGAATTCCTGGACAATGAGGCGCCGGTCCGGACCAACAGTTCCAGTAACAGCATTGGGGCAACGGTTCAGCACTCGCTGCCGCTGGCTGGGACCTTCGGCGTCTCGTGGAACCATTTGACCTATGACTACGCCTATAAAGACGCGTACTCAGCCAAGAACTCCGGCGGCTCGACTACGGTGAACGGGAACGCGTCTTTCCATCCCACGAACAAGCTGGGTGTATCGTTTAACGCGAATTACAATGACAGCCTGCTGGGGAGCGTTCCGGAACCGATTCTGAATAACGGCACAGTCGTGAACATGGCGAGCCTGGGCAGTTTCCGCTCCGAGATGGTGGGCAGCGATGTTTACTACCAACTCTTCAAGAACCTTGGCGTGCATGCCGATGTTACACATGAGCATCAATCGTTCCTGGGGCAAAGCTACTCGGCGACGCAATTCTTCGGAAGCGCAAACTTCAACTTCGATCACACGCTTCTGAAAGGCTTGTCGTTCTCTATGGGCGTCGTGGATACGGCCCAACAGACGGACAACACGGGGATGGGTTTTGTCGGCACGGTGAACTATACCCGGAAATTATCGGGATGGGACGTCAGCGGTAATTTCAGTTATGCGCAGAACGTGCAGACCGTGATGCTGGTGTACACGACCTCTTCCTACAGTTACCTCGGCAGCGTGAGGCGCCGCCTAAGCGATCGCACATATTTCATGGCGGGTTACAGTGGAGCGCACAGTGGGATCACGGCCAACTCCGGCACCACGAGCAGCGCTGAGAGAGTGTGGACGACGTTCATGCATCACGGATATACGCTGAACGCGTACTACAACAAGTCCAACGGAGAGGCAATTCTTACCGCGAATGGGCTCGTGCCGGTGCCCGGGAACCTGCCGCCACCGGCACTTGGGTCAAGCCAATTTACTTCGTACGATTCGAAGGGGTGGGGTTTCAATGCTGGTGCGACACCAATACGGCGACTGACCATCAGCGCAGGATTTTCCAAATCAAATGGACACACCATTGATCCGCTACTAACCACGGCGACCAACAATGAACTGATCAATGCAATCATGCAGTACCGGCTGAGGAAGATCTTTTTGAACGCCGGATACACGCGGTTGAGCCAGACGGTCGGCGCGCCGGGCACACAGCCGATCATGATAACGTCCTACTTCATCGGGTTCTCAAGATGGTTCAACTTCTTCTGAGACTCGCGCTAAAGCGGTGCGTGCGCATCGGGGTGCGCGCGGCGTGTATCGGGCTTCTTTTCGCACTTCCTGTTTGTGCCTCGAAGGCGAAGAAAGAGAAGACGGTCGAGCCGGCGCCTCCGGATCTGCTGCTGGAAGGCGGGCGCAAGCTGCATTACGAGCGCAGCTTCAGTTCCGAGAAAGAAGTGGAAGGCAAGCGCGGCTTCTTCACCAAACTGGTGGACGTGATCGCCGGGGAGCCCGACCATCCACATCTGGTACGGCCTTACAGCATCGCGGTGGATTCTCGGGGACGAGCGATCGTCACCGATCCGGGTGCGAACGGCATCCACATCTTCGATTTCGAAAATCATAAGTACAAATTCATCGAGCGAAGAGACAAGGGCCGGGAATCGATGCGGTCGCCGCAGTGCGTTGCGCTTGACGGGCAGGACAACATTTATGTCAGCGATTCGGAAGCGGGAAAGATTTTTGTGTTTGAGCCGAGCGGGAAGTTCCGTCGCACCATTGGCAGCCTGAAGGGTGGAGAGGGCTATTTTAAGCGGCCGACTGGAATCGCCGTAGATTCCGCTGCCAAACGGATCTACATCACCGACACACTGCGCGACAAGATCTTCGTGCTCGATATGGATGGCACCGTACTGCAAAGTTTCGGGCGGAGGGGCAATGGGCAGGTCGAGTTCAACCTGCCGACTGAGGTGTTGGTCCGTGACGAGAATGTGTTTGTCGTCGATGCTATGAACTTCCGCGTGCAATTCCTGAATCGATCGGGAGCATTCGAATCAGAAATCGGGCGACTGGGCGACAGCAGCGGGTCGATGTTTCGTCCCAAGGGGATCGGTGTCGATTCTGAGGGACATCTTTATATCGTGGATGGCCTGTGGGGTGTGATTCAGGTTTTCGACCGGCAGGGAAGGCTGCTCTATTACTTCGGCGCACGCGGCACAGGGACGGGAGAATTCCAATTGCCGGCGGGATTGTTCGTTGATCATGACGACCGCATCTTCGTGGTTGATTCCTACAACCGGCGTATCCAGGTATTTCGTTACTTTGGGTTGCCGAAAACAGCTCAGGGGGGGCCGCAATGAAACGGTTCTTCCTGATTCTTTCGCTCATGGTGCTGGGCTCGCTGTGCCGGGCACAGATCTCAAGCGACGTACTGGGCTCTCACAATTTGTCTCTGAGCGGGACCTCACCGGTCAAAGGTAGTCTCGACCCCTGCTTGTATTGTCATGTGCCGCACTCCGGGGTGCAGAACCCCAACGGAGCGCTGTGGAGCCAAACGCTTTCCACGCAGGTTTACAAAAGCTACGGCAGCACGACGATGCACAACACCACCCTGCAGCCCATGCTCGGCGGAGACAGCAGCCTGTGCCTGAGCTGTCATGACGGGACCGTCGCTGTCGGGCAGACCCAGCCTTTCGGACAGGTTCAGATGACCGGAAATATGTATCCGGCGGACAAGTTCGGCACCGACCTGCAAGGTTCCCATCCATTTAGCTTGAAGACGCCGCTGGTCGATGCGCCGGACCTGGTGCAGTCGCTGAGCACTAACCATACCACGGCTGATCCGTCGCAAGCCGTGAAGCTGATCAACAATGATGTGGAATGCACGAGTTGCCATTCTCCGCACGCGCAGATGATCGATCAGGTTTCGAAGAACTTCCTTGTGCGCGATAGTTCCAGCGGGCAGCTATGCCTGTCTTGCCATGAAGTGAACCCGCGCACGGTCAACGGGCAGAGCAATCCGTTGGCTCAGTGGTCGGGGAGCATTCATGC
>DATEHP010000088.1:0-10558 GCA_035279505.1 Candidatus Sulfotelmatobacter sp.
CCCTCGTTCGCCGACACCATTCAGCCCAACGACGCGTGGGATTTGGTACATTTCTTGCGCACGCTGCAGGTCCACCATCACAGCAAGGAAAACGACGTGCTGAAAGCAGCAGGCGGAAAGATTCCCGCCTACGTCGAAAAATCGCAAGCGCCCATGAACGGGTCCGGGAGTCAGGGTGCCGGAGGCCAAAACTAAGCCGCGCCGATCTGGGGAGTCCACGCATCCGGCTCGAATCCCGGAACGCTGAGCAATACCGATACTCAGCCGCAAGCCGCCCGAAACCGCAAAACCATTCCCGCAGGAGCGCAAGAATACAGCCCCCGGCGCAAGCCGAGGATAATGTGAGGAAAGGAAACACAAGCCCCGAAGGGGCGAAAGAGAAAATGGAACTCGGAGGCTAAAAATCAAATCTAAATCCCCATCCTGTCTCGCCAAAAAACGCGAGACAACGATGGAGCACCCGGGCGTCAGGCGCCATCAACTTTGGTTTTCACGAGGCCTCTTTTTCACATTCCCAGGCATCTCAGGATAGAAATGGAAGTCGGTTTGATTTTCGGTCGGACTATGGATGTCATTCGCAAAACGATTTTCTTTCTTGGCATTGCCGCGCTGTTGCTGTGCGTTCCCCTGACCGCTGCTGCCGAAGATGAGGACGTTCAAACTTCTCCGACCGTCAATGCGGCGATCGCGCCGGCAGCGGCATCTTTACGTGCGCCTGCCACGGTGCTCACACGGGCCCGGCTGAGCGTAACTGTCGTTACGGCTCCAACTACGGCCGCATTCCGCTACGTCTCCGACCGCGTCACGAATTCTGTTCCCCGCAATGGCCGATCTCATCTCCGCTCTCTTTGCCTGCTTCGCTGTTAACTTCCACCCTTTCACGAAAATCTGACGATCAACGTCTCGAGAGAAAGTCTCGCGAGGGAAATCACCGTCTCCAGGAGGACGAGTTGCGGGACTGGTGCCGTCGATCAGCCATCCCAGGGGATTGCAGGGTTCGTCCCCTGGCCGCATCAGGTTCACGGAAATGCTTTGGAACTTACGAACCGGCAGACATCGATGATACGGGAGGAAAGAAAAATGTTGCTCACTAAGAAACTCAAAATGGGATTATTCGCCTTCACCCTGCTGTTCGCTGTCGTTGTGGCGACCTCGGCATCTGCTGAAAGCCGCACCAAAGATGCTCAACGCCAGGTTACAGACCAACTCGCGGACTTCCAGCGTACGGCATCTCAGTTGCACCGCGAGGCCGATACTTTCAACTCACGCCGACTCTCGCGCGTGTCGTGGCAGTCGCACTCCTATCACCTGGAGAACCTCGCGGAGCAGGTAAACCAGTTGGGCCGATCTTTGGCCGAACTGGAGGCCATAAAACCGGCGGCGAGCGAGAACCAGAGAATGGCCATTGAGCACGCCCGGCCTCATCTGGTTTCCATCGCCCAGAACACAACGCGAGCGATCGAACTGTTAAAAGACAATCGCGGCAGCATCCACTTCGCGGAGTATGGCGATACCGCGAGTGCTATCTACGATCACGCGGACTCGCTGCACACGAAACTGGAGGCAATCCTGGACTTCGAGGACGCCAAAGCACGTTTGGACGAACTGGAACTTCAACCCAAGCCGTCCGAAGGTAGCTAAGAAGAGGAGGTGATCCACGGGCTGCGGAGAGGGCAGCCGCACAATGCGTCAAAGCTAGCGCGGCTTTGCCTTCTCCGCGGATTTAATCAACGTCAGTTATGGATCTGAAAGGAGTACGAGATGCCTGAAAATCATGCAGGAACAATATTGGTGGTCGACAATGACGAGGACGTTCTGATCGCATTGGAACGTGTGCTGGAAGAGAAGGGCTATGCCACAACTCTTGCTTTGAGCGGTACGGAAGCGTGCAAGTTGCTTTCCGCGGGGAGCTTTGATCTCTTGGTGCTTGACGACTATTTGTCGGACGGAGACTCGGTTCAAACTTTAGCCGAATGCAGGAGTGCTGGAATTTCCTCGCTCGTGATCGTCACCTATCACCGGTTGCCCTCGCTCGACGAGGAGGCGCGACTTCGCGAACTTGGCGTGCGCGCACTGGTAAACAAGCGCGCCCACATGGAACTCGTCGCGATTGTGGACCATCTGCTCACGCGTTGGGCACCGCAGCGATTCGCTTTCGACACTATTACGTAGGTGTGGGCGGAATCGTGTTGGTGTCAGGGACAGCAGATTGCTCCCTCTGGTCGGAATGACATTGGGATGGAAATGTGGGTAGTGGCTCAGTTTGACTCCCATTCGTCAGTGGCGTCATCCCGAAGCCCCGCGTTTTCACCAGCGGGGCGAGGGATCTCCCGTGCCACAAGCATGTCTTCGCAGGAGATCCTTCGCTCCGCCTGAAGAACGGCTGCGCTCAGGATGACGCCCCTTACATTTTCAAAATGAGCCACGACCGAAATGTGCGCAGGCATGACTCGTGGAGTACCGGATTCACCGTAGCGCGGCGGGGGCAACAATCCGCATCTATCCAATCCGCGGTAGAAATCAAATTCACCTTGTTGGAGGATTGGCATGGATCGAGTGTGCTTTGGACGGATGAAATCCTGGATGATGTCGATGGGAATGGTGGCGGCGCTGGCGGCCTCGAGCGCGGCGCCGCGAGCGTTCGCTCAGTCGCAGGAAGAGATCGATGAGCGCTGCCAGCGGCGGATCCAACACGCGGATCACGAGTTGCATGAAGCGATTGAGCATCACGGGCGGCACAGCCGGCAGGCGAATCACGAACGGCGCGAGTTGCGGGAGGTCCGCGAACAATGCTGGCGTGAGCATCATCGCTGGTGGGATGAGCACGAGCGGCGCTGGCATGATCAACGCGACTGGGATGACCGTGACCACGATCGCGACTAAGTTCGAGGCAACGCCTCCCCATGCAGGCTCGGTCTCCGCGCCTAGTGCGGAAGGAACTTTTTATCGGAGGCAGGCACTTCGCCAGTGACGCCAGCGGCTTTGGCCTTGCGCCAGACGCTGGCGACGGCGATTGTCCAGAAGGGGACCAGATCGACGCCGGGCACGAGCTTGACGAAAAAGGTCGGCAGAAACTCCCAGTGCCATCCCAGCAGACGCACCATCGCAGCTGCGATGCCAAAGTCGAGCAGATCGTCGGCGGGCGAGAGCGCACCTTCCACAAACGCGGGAAAAATTACAATCTGAAGGGCATCCGCAACGATAGCCAGCAACATGGCCAAGCGAAACTGCGGGCCGGGGGAGATGGTGATGGGATCATCTGGCATGGCGGAACTCGCTCCTTTATTGTAGACGTTCGCAGCCCTTGTTGGCGACGCACGGCCAAAGCCGTACTCGAGATGAGTTATTAGAAGCTGACGGCGTCCCTATTGTGTTTGACTCAGTGATCGATGGACCAATAGCATTCGTTTCATACCAAAGAAAATCAAAAACACAAGAAGACTCTCGTTTCTTTGGGCTCCTAATCTTTTCGCAAGGGTTGGAGGTTGTTGGATGCGGTGTGGGCGGATAGGCTGGAGCTTGCGTACGGAATGCGGCAGGGACGCGCGCAGAGGTGTCGAGCAATCATGAGGCGGCGGATCGCACGGGCTGCATGGCTGCTGTTGGCTCTTCAAATCAGCGCTTTCCTGCTGCTTCGCTCGCAAGAGCAGCGCTCGCTGGCGTCCAACATCGTTCAGGTACTTTGCTGTTTTACTGCGGCTGCTTTTTCCTTCTCGGCGACGCGGCGCAGCCGTGATCTGGCGCGCACGTTTTGGGGACTGTTCGCCCTAGCTTTTCTGGCATACGGAACCTCCAACATCGCATGGACTTATTACGAGAACTGGCTGCATGCCACGGTGCCGTCGTCTCCGATCTCACAGTTTCTTTACCTGTGTTATGACGCGCCGATCGTGATGGCGCTATTCCTGCGCGAGGGGGAAGATCCGTCCGGATTGGATTGGCAGCGGTCACTGGACTTTGTGCAGATGCTGTTGGTGGCCTTTCTGCTGTATTACGACTTCCTGTTCCTGCGAGCGGTTGAGGCAGGGCCGCACAGCCTGGACGTGATGGAGCAGGTCACGACCAATGCCGTCAATTTCATTCTGGCGGGAGCGTTCCTCGCGCGCGCTTACTGGGGACGCGGTTCATTGGTGCGGAGCCTGTCCCGCAGGATGGCGGTGTATTTCGTTGTGTATGCATTCGCGGCAAGTGTCGGGGACTATGCGCTCACGTTCATCAAGACGAACTCAGGAAGCTGGACGAGCCTGGCATGGACCGTGCCTTTTCTGGTTGCGGCTACGCTGGCCGCAGGATACGAACAGCCGGCAGAGAGCCGCGACGGGATTGAAATCGTCGATTGGAACGAGCGGCGCTTTCTGTGGAAGAGCATCGGACTCGCTATTGTGCCGCTGACTGTTTGGGCGCTGGCGCTGCGGGCGGGGGATCACGACCGGATCATCGCCTATGGAAGCGTGATTGTCTCTCTGGCGTGTTATGGTGCGCACCTGACCATCAGCCAGCACCGGAAGCAGCGGAGTGTTGTGGCGCTACGGGCTTCGGAGGAACGCTATAGGCTGCTGTTTCAGCAACTGCTGCAGGCGGAAAAGATGCAAGCGATCGGAAGGCTGGCGGGCGGAGTCGCGCACGACTTCAACAATGTTCTGACGATCATCATGGGGTACGCGCAACAGTTGATTGATTTTCCGGACGCGAAGCCGGATGTAGTGCAAAACAACGCGGGCCAGATTATTACGGCAAGCAACCGTGCCGCCTCGTTGACGCGGCAACTGCTGGCGTTCGGACGGAAGCAAGTGCTGCAGCCGAGCATCGTCAACCTCAACGCGATCATTGTGGATGTCGACAAGATGCTGCGCCGGCTGATCAGCGAGAACGTGGAGATTGTCACGCGGCCAGCGCCGAAGCTGGGCGCAATCAAAGCCGACCCGGGGCAGATCGAACAGGTTTTGCTGAACCTGGTTATCAATGCGCGCGACGCGATGCCGGCTGGCGGGACGCTTACCCTTGAAACTGCCAATGTCGAGCTTGACCAGACGTACGCTGACGAGCACGCGGGGGTGCGTGCCGGGCCGCATGTCATGCTGGCGGTGAGCGATACCGGCCTCGGCATGGACGCGGAGACGCAAGCGCACATCTTCGAGCCGTTTTTCACAACCAAGGAAATGGGCAAGGGATCGGGGCTTGGGCTGGCCACGGTGTACGGCGTGGTGCAGCAGAGCGGCGGTCATGTATCGGTGTACAGCGAACCGGGACGGGGAAGCACGTTCAAGGTGTACCTGCCGCGCGCCGGGGATGTGATCGAACCGCAGGCAGTTTCACCGGTGCAGCAGCCTGCGATGCACGGGAAAGAAACGATTCTGGTCGCGGAAGACGACGAGCAGGTGCGGGACCTGGCAGTGGCGATCCTGAAGGCATGCGGGTACCTGGTTGTGGAACTCGAACATGCGAATGAAGCCGAGCGCGTATGCCAGCACTATGGCGGGGAAATCAATCTCTTATTGACCGACGTTGTGATGCGCGAGGTGAGCGGTCCGGAGCTGGCGCGCAGGGTGCAGAAAGTGCGGCCTGATATTAAAGTGCTATTCATGTCGGGCTACACCGACAGCGCCATCGTGCATCAGGGAGTGCTGGATCCAGGGATCGCATTTCTGCCGAAGCCGTTTACTCCGTCGACGCTTGCCGGAAGGGTGCGGCAGGCGCTGGATGAAGAAGTGCGGGTTAGTTCCTAGTCGTTGGTCGTGCATCGTTGGCCGGGCGCGATGTTGGGGCGGGATTCATATTAAAAAAGATCAGGGCGGCGAAGTGCGCCGCCCTTTTCTTTTGCGTGGGGGTGGAACAACTTGATTAGTAGCGCGCGTCGAGTACCCAGCGGAGGACCTCATCCTCAACCGAAAACCTTTCCGGTATGGGGCGCAGGAACTTCGATGACAACGAGAACGCATGCACTTCGAGCGGGACGGTAAAGTGGGTTCTGGTCTTGAGGAAGCCGCGCACCCAGAGTTCGGCATAGCGCTGTAGCCCGAGAACATCAATCAGCACTGCGTGCACGAGCGCGTGAAACAGGGCGCGCTCCGACAAGCTTTGATTGAAAGCGACGATGTCGAGGAAGGTGACTGAATCCATATGCGTGATCTGAGGCGGTTCGAAGCCCAGGGCACGCACCTTCGCGAAAAACTCCGGCACACGCACCCGAGCGCCACGAAGTTCGATGATGCGAATGCGATCGAGCAGATCGGCGGAGAGAAAAGGCCACATCCGGGCCTTCACCTCGTTGGTGAGCGGAGTAGCCACGGGGAAATAATGCTCACGCTGTTCCCGCAGGTAACCGACAAGCCATTCAATGGCCTGAGCAATTTGCTCGGTGCTGGGCTGGGGGACCGGAGGAGCCGGAGTGGCGTGGGGAACCATGTCTTCAATGGCGGCGTAAAAGTTGTGAAGAGAGGCAGCTGCCTGGGCCGACTTATGCAGAACGTCGCTGCGGCCGAAACGCGCGAGGTCATCGGAAGAATAACGAAGCCGAAGCTGATGAACTGCGCAGTGAGCTCCGAGTATCTCGAGCTGAGCATGCTCGAGATCGGAGTTCATCTGCAGGATGGAAATTCGGTTGTCAGGATTTTGAAACGAACACACAGCGAAGTAACTCCTTCATGGTAACGAATGCAAATTGCAGGGGGGACCGGAGGACGTATTTTTTATACATTGTTTCATTTACGATGTCAACATTATTTTTTTTTTGGGGGGGAGGGAGACTCACTGGTCTTTTCTTGGCCGACCTGTGGATTCTTGTTTTTGCTATGCCTATTTGCGATCGCGATCCAAAGCAAAGAAGGCTGCCGGTTGTGTTCGCGGCAGCCCTGCTTTTCCTGACTTGCTTTTCCACACAGACCTGGGCAATCGACGGGGGAGGACTTGTATAGTTACGTATAACAGCGTTATATGTACATTGTCAACATATTCTGCGCAGATAATGGAGGCAGGAGGGACGATGCCGCGGCACCCGGATCCGGACCTGGAAGAGCGCGTACTAAGAGCAGCGGATGGACTGTGGAAACGAGGAGGGGAGCGGGCGCTGACGATGAGGGCGGTTGCCCGGGCGGCTGGAACCAACACTCCGGCGGTATACCGTCGTTTCAAGAACCGGGAGGATCTGATCCGTGGACTGCTGTTGCGGATCGCGAGTCGCATCCGGCAGCACTTCGAGCAGGGCGAAACCCTGGAGCAGATGGCGGAAGCGTATATCGACTATGCGCTCAAAATGCCGAATGAGTATGCGCTGTTCTACACGCACTCGGCGTTAATGTCGCCGCGGAAGGGGCGCGGGGCTCCGAAGCCCATTCGTGAATCACGTCCGAATTTCGCTTTTACGGAACAGCTGCTGGCGAATGACTTTGGAGGATCCCCGGAGGACCACACGCAAACCGCTCTGGCGCTGTGGGCCTTCTTGCATGGGACGTCAAGTCTGCTGCTGACCAAATCGATACCCGAAGGCCATGAAGAGGCATTGCGGGAGGCTTGCCGGGAGGGGGTAAGGGCGCTTCTAAAGGAAGCAGCTCGAAGAGATTCGCTGCCGGTAGGCAGCGAAGACACGCTCAAAGTGTCCGAAGAAAATCACGTATCCCGCCGACCGTGAGAAATCTCTCATGTCATTTCATCCATCCCTCTGGCCTGCTGCGCAATTCTGCCGATAGAAGACACGTACGGACTCGCGTGAGAAACATCACGCGCGGCGGGATGGATGACGAAGATTCTTCTTGTGGACGACAGCAAGTTCCTGCGTATGGCCACGGAGCGGGCGTTGGCAAGGGCGGGGTATGTCGTGATCACGGCGAGCGATGGACCGAAGGCAATTGAACTGACGAAGAGTGATAAGCCTGACGTGATTCTGCTGGACATGCTGCTGCCAGGAATGAGCGGGCCTGACGTCCTGATGGCACTGAAGAAAGATTCCGCGACGGCTGGGATTCCCGTGGTGGCGTTCACCGGGCTTTCGCAGAAGAACGCGATGCGGCTACAGAAGGATGGAGCGTGTGGGTTCCTGGAGAAATCGGCGCTGGATCTGGACAAGGGGTGCGACACCTTGTTGAGCGCCCTGGCGGGCATTCTGCGGCAGTTGAAGCTGGAGGTACCCGCGGCGGTGAGTCCGCACGGGACCACTGGATCCTAGGGTGCACTCCCCGACGTTTCACACCGGAAGGGTTTGGTAATCACGCCACTACGGCGTGGGCCAGTCGATGTCCCGACAGGTCTGAGCGTATTTTTCGCAGTCAGGAATCAGAGCATCCCGTGTGGTGGGTTGTCGTGGCTCGGAAGTCTGATGGATATCTCCGTCCTGATCGATGAGAAAGCTGCGGATACACGCGTCCCCGTAGTTTTGGCAAACAGCGGAAAGCACATAGGCTTTCGGAGCGGCAGCTGTCGGAGGGAAATATTCAAGCCGGTACCAACGGTCCGTCAACGTGTCACTGTACTCGGACTTATCTGAATACTGACTCATCTTCGATAGCGTTGCGGGAGGGGTTCCGCCGTTAGCTTGCATGAACAGTCGAATGTCCTCCCGAAGACTGAGGATCCCCGCGTTCTGGAAGTCATTGGGAATCTCTGTCAGAGCGGGGACAAATTTCGGCTGCTGATCGGTAACCGACCAACCTATATAGCTGAAGATTCTTCCCCGGCTGTCAACGGCCATGGGGTCAACGTGCGGGACACCCTTCTTAAGAGGCATAGCGGCCAGAAGGAAATCGCTAAAACCCGAACTGGAAGCCTGTTGCATCGGACTGTAGGTGAATGTGTATCCGGGTACCGACGCGGCATCGGCGATTGAGGGGTTGCATACAGTTCCTTGGGGAAGTTGTAAGTCGTGTGGCAGCGTTTTGAGAGATGCTGGGAAGCCTGCGTCCGAATGTGTCGCGCGATACTGGATGAGGCAGACGGCAAGCAAGGCAAGGACTCGGTGGGCGTCTTCGTTTGTTTGCACTGAGCTTGTTAGGGTCTGAGACTGTTGTTGGTCATATTGCCGGCCTAGCTCGTACTCCTTGTTCTCTAGAAAGTGGCCGCCTACAATCACCCAAACCAACGTGGCGCCACCAGCAAGAAAGAACACTCCCCAACCGGCCCGTGCGGCAATCCGGAAGGCTGAAATAACTATCCAGACGCTACTAACAGCAAATACCAGTATTGCGACCAGATTTTCTAACCCATAGGGATCTGGAAAGAACGACAGAAACTGAGCCAGGAAAGCGACAACAGCCGCAAGGGACCCGCAAACGAATAGCCCAGCCGCGACACCCGCCCCAGTTGCTTTCGCTTCCTCGCTGCGTCTCGAGAGCAGCCACATCGAAAAAATCAACGGGAGGAGAGGGAGCGCAATCCAGAAAGCTGTGAACCCAATTGGGTCCGTGCGGGTCGCAGGTGCCCCGGGATGATGTTGATGCCACTGTTTGTCCCCGAGAAATGTGAATAGGCAGAAAGAACTCACAGCGACCAGCGCCAGAAGCATGGCGGTACGGATTCCGTATCGCGGAACGATCAGGTTGCCTTCGCTGTCGGATGAAGGAGACATGTTTGGTGGCAATATCATCGAAACCAATAGGTAGAAGAAGACATACGGCTCGTCGATCCGATCACGCCGATGTGATGGCCGAAAGCTACAGCCCATGATAATGAAGGTCAGACGAGCAGAATCCACTTGCGTCGTGTAGGGCCTGACCGAAGTAATCGTGGGTAACGGCCGACTTCTATTAACCGCAACTGGTGTTTGGACAAGTCGTCAGGGCGGGCGGATCAAGGCGAAGTCCCGATCCAAATGCAAATAAAAGACTTGCAACTGGGAACTCCAGACACCCGGGCGGAGTCTATGTTAGGTGAGAGATTTGGCTCCGCGGGCTGTTGGGTTGGACTTGGCGAACCCTTAATTTTCAGGGCGCGAAGGGGTGGAAAATCCTATAATCACGAGGACGCCACTATGGCGGGAGCAACCACCTTGGGTGATTTAGCGAGTGCAATAGGAGTCCGCTCACAAGAAGAGTCGGCGATTGTCGCCGAACTCAAAGCGGGCTCAGAAGCCGCGTATGCCTGGCTGATTGGGGAGTTCCAGCAACCCGTCTACGGGCTGGTGTACCGGATTGTGAACGATCCGGCGGATGCGGCGGACACAACGCAGGATGTGTTCCTGAAAGTGTTTCGCGGCATGAAGCACTTTCACGGCGAGTCGAGTTTAAAGACATGGATCTACCGAATCGCCTTGCATGAAGCGGCGAACCGGCGGCGGTGGTGGTTCCGGCACAAAGCGAAGGAGACTTCGATTGAACCGGAGACGGAAGCGAACGGCGCGTCGGAAAATGCGATCCAACTAGCACTGATGGATCATGCGGATTCTCCGTTTGACAGTGTCGCCCATCACGAAGTGCAACGACGGGTCGAGGAAGAATTGCGGAAGGTGCCGGAACCGTACCGGACGACGCTGATTTTGCGCGACCTGGAAGAGATGTCCTACGAAGAGATCGCGGATGTGCTCGAAGTTTCGCTGGGCACGGTGAAGTCGCGGCTGACACGAGGCCGTGAT
>DATEHP010000089.1:0-24272 GCA_035279505.1 Candidatus Sulfotelmatobacter sp.
AGAGGATCTTTGCGGATGTACTGCTCGGAGTGCTTAACGCGATGCAGTTGCGGAAGTTTCAGGAGCAAGGGCGGTGCGGTTCGGCTTCCCCCGATCCGAGTCGAGAGCGTCCGGGCAAACTGTTCGAGTTGTGCGTCGACACTTGCGCCGGATCCGAAAAGCTTGACGTAATAGTGATCCTGAAAGAAATTCAGCACTCCTTTGCTGTGGTAGCCTTCTGCGCCGACTGGGATGTAGTTGTACTTCGGGGACCTTTCGGCGGAATAGATACCGAAAGCGTCTTCGGGCTTGCCCATGTCGTAAACATCCGCCGTGAAGTCGGTAGCGCCAGCCTTGAAGTCCTGATGCAACAAGAGTTGGAAGTCGTAGAGCAGGTACACGTCGGCGCCGCCGTCGATGTATTGATAGAGCGTGTCAGGCTTGTAGAACGATGCTTCGGCCTGAGGCTTGGGATGACCGGGGAGTGGCTCACCCAATAGTTTGGCGAATTGCGACTGACTGGACGCGGCGGATTTGGCGGGAGTTCGATCGTCCGCGAGCGCCGCGTTCTCAAAGCTGAGGAATCCAATCAGTACAACAACGACGGAAAGAGAGCAAAGGAATGGAGCCCAGAATTTCATGCCATTGCCCGGTTTCCATCCGCATATGGCGCCGATGGAAATGATCGGGCCTCCGTGCAACTGACTTTTATAGTCCTCGGCGGAGGACTGGGAAAGTCTTTTCTCGTGCAGAGCACCGCCTCAGAGGCCACGGCACCAACTCGAATTTTGTAATCGAGTGCCTATTCCTGGCGCAATGCGTGGATGGGATCGACTCGCGCCGCCCGGCGGGCGGGAATATACGTGGCCAAACATGAAACTGCAAGGACGATGACTGGCACAAGGAAGTAAAGGCGCGGCTCATTTACGTGCAGATCGAAGAACATGGCGCCGAATACTTTCGGCAGTGGAAGAGACATGGCGAATCCGATGGCTCCTCCGATCGCAGTCATGATCAGTCCCTCGCGGAAGATCATGCGCAGTACGTCCTGGCTCTTGGCTCCCATGGCCATGCGGATGCCGATCTCGTAGGTTCGCTGGCTGACCGAGTAGGCAATGAGGCCGTAAATCCCGATCGCCGCCAGCAGCAACGCTAGAAATGCGAAGCCCGCCAGGGAGCGCGTGAAGAATTGATCGCCGCCCTTTTGCCGGTCGATCACCGCCGGCATACTCATAAGGCGCGCCAGCGGCAGTTCGGCATCCACCTGGGCCACGGTATCGCGCAGTTCTGGTATGAGGCTGTTCGGCTCGTTGGTGGCGCGCACCATCACATTGAAAGAAGAAACGGGCCGCTGCAGGAAAGGTTGGAATAAACCAGGGTCTTCCGCGGCAGTCTCCGAATAGGTCTTCACGTTGTTCACGACTCCGATAATCTGGCTCCATCCAGAGGGTGCTGCGCTTACATCGGCCTGGATTTGTTTGCCGATAGGTTCCTCGCCGTGCAGGTAGCGATCTACGAACTTCTGATTGACCACGACTACGCGAGGCGCTGCGGCATTGTCCTGGTCCGAGAACTGGCGGCCTTTCAAGAGCACGATTCCGGCTGTCCGGAAATAGTCCGGGGTGACGACCGTGTCGAATGCGGTGAGCACCTGACTTGCTGGTAAGTCAGGCTGACCCTGAATATGGACGTTCACTGCGCTCTGTCCGGAAGCCGGCAAATCAGAAGTTACAGCTACGGCCTCGGCAGTCGGAATCTGCTGCAACCGGGCAAGCAGGTCACGCACGAAACCTTCTCGATGGGAATCGTCTTTGTACCTTGCATCATCCAGTGTGATTCCCGCAGTCAGCAGATGATCCGGCTCGAATCCGAGTTTCTGATGCTCGAGGCGCAAGATTGCGACAAACAGCAGGCCCGTCCCAACCAGCAGAAACAGTGCGAGCGCAATTTCACCGGTGACCATCACCTTCCGCAGACGAGATCGGGAACTCCCAGCCGAGGCTGAGCGGCTTTCGTCCTTCAAGTTGGTCGCAACATCGGTTCGTGACGCCCTGAGAGCTGGCGCGAGCGCGCACAGCAACGCGCAAGATACTGAGATGGCCGTCGAAAAGACCACAACGTTCGAGTCCAACCCGAGACCCAGGGCAGTTACAGCATCATTGAAGCTCATATTCGCCCGAACGAAGGCAATGCCCCAACGCGCCATAACAAGGCCGAGCCCTCCACCAGCAAGGGCGATCAACAAGCCTTCCGTCAGTAATTGCCGGATAATGCGCAGACGGGAAGCTCCCATAGAGAGACGAATCGCTAATTCCTTCCGGCGGGCGGCTGCCCGAGCCAGGAGCAGGCCCGAGACATTGGCGCAGGCGATCATCAAGACAAATCCGACCGTGGTCATGATGATCGCGAGGCCGCCAGTAATACCGAAACCATAGACGAGAAAATCCGGCAGAGTGCGCACCTTCGCACCCCAACCTTTTTCAGAGTCCGGAAAGTCTTGTTCGGCCCGATGCGCCAGTGTGGCAAACTCGGCGCGTGCCTGCTCGAGCGTTGCCTCGGGTTTCAAGCGCGCAAACAAATAAAGTGAACGTTCCTTGCGCGCGGCTGCGATTTGATCAGCAGGAGTTAAAACGAGAGGCGTCCAAAGGTCGGTCGCGAAACCCAGCAGGCGAAAACTCGCAGGCATTACGCCGATCACCGTATAGTTCTCACGATTCAGCCGGATGGTGCGGCCTACCAGTGTGGCGTCAGAGCCGAAATGACGTTCCCAAAGCTTGTGGCTGAGAATCACGACGTGATCTTGCCCGCTCTGGTCCTCTCCAACCCTGAAGGTACGGCCGAGTTGGGCTTCGACGCCCAGCAGGTCGAAGTAGTTGGCGGACACTGCCGCTGCCGGTAAGACCTCGGATTCGTGCTGTGCAGTCAGGCTCGCCGAGCGAAATTCATCCGCCGCGGCCATCTCAGAGAAGACGTGATTGCCTTCTCTCCACGCAAGATAGTTGGGCACTGACAATGTGCTGTTGTCAGGCTGAAAACCAGCGGCCGGATTGATGGCCGTCACGACGGCCACGCGGTCGGGATCGCGTCCCGGCGGCCGGCGCAGCAAGATTGCGCTGACCAGGCTGAACATGGTCGCGTTTATGCCGATGCCCAATGCAAGGGTCATGACCGCAATCGTGGTAAATCCCGGATTCTTCAGCAACTGCCGTACGCCGTACCGCAGGTCTTGAACAATCGTGTTCATTGCTGCACTCCGATTGTGCTGGATGTGTTGTTAGGGGTGCTCGGAAGTCTGGGCCCGTCGAGAGGTTGTCGCAACTACAAAACCAAATCTCAAGACGATTGCTGACTGGTAACAAAGGGGAAGAAGTTGCTACAGCTGCAGTATGGCGTGCTGCGCGTCCGATCATGGACGCTCGTGACCATGAGTGGACAGTCGAGAGCTACGCCTGTTCTACGACAATCTTCTTTGCGGCGCGGTCGATCTGCGCGATACGGAAGCTGCGCACTTGTCCAGCGCGGGCAGGTTCGGCTTTGACAGGCGCGCCGGCACCTGTCTTCCAGCGAGCTTGGAGCATCGAACTCAGCGAGGAAAGATCAGCCGGCGCGGAAGCAGGTGTATCACTTTTCGCAGGGGCTGCGGAGCCAGCTTTGCAGGCGGCGTGAATTCCTTCGCCTAGTTCGACGCGTGTGCCGGACTGGTCCACCAGTCTGCCGGTGACCACGTCCCCTTCTTTATGCTCGGCAAGGTATTCGTCGAGGCCCGTGGGAACCAGCTGCTTCATGCTGAGCTTCATCTGGCGTTTCTCGGGATCGACGCCGATGACTAGAACTTTGACCACCTGGCCGACGCGCAGGACTTCCGCGGGCATTCCAATGCGCTTTTCTGCACTGATTTCGCTGACGTGGATCATGCCTTCGACGCCTTCCGAGAGCTGCACGAAGGCTCCGAATTTCGTGAGGCTGGTGACCGGGCCTTGCGCTTCCGAGCCCAGGGGGAAGCGTTGCGGCACGTCGGCCCAAGGATCTCCCAGAGCCTGCTTCAGTCCAAGGGAGATGCGGTGTTCGCCGGCTTTGATTCCCAGGATCACCGCTTCGACGGTCTCTCCCGGTTTCACCACGTCGCTAGGCTTTCGAACTTTGCCCTTGGACCAGGACATTTCCGAGATGTGAATCAGGCCTTCGATGCCGGGTTCAAGTTCGACAAAGGCACCGAAGTCCATCAACTTCGAGACAGTGCCGCGCACGCGGTCTCCGAGTTTGTACTTCTGCGCCCCAGAGTCCCAAGGATGCGGCTGGAGTTGCTTCATGCTGACCGAGATGCGGCGCTTGTCGCCCTCATTAGCAAGCTTCAGGACTTTCACTTCGATCTGCTGGCCAACGGAGAGAACATCGGCGGGTTTGTTGACACGTCCCCAGGAGATTTCGCCGACGTGCAGCAACGCATCGATTCCGCCCAGGTCGACGAATGCGCCGTATTCCATCAGGCTGCGGACGGTTCCGGTTACGGTGTCGCCCTCTTTGATCTGGCCATAGATTTTTTCGCGAGCGGAGCGTTCTTCCTCTTCGGCGACCACACGTCGATCGACGACGACATCCTCGTCGGCAACATCGAGCTTGATAATGCAGCAGCGAATCTCCTGGCCAACCAGGTTTTCCATCTCAGAGGCTTCTCGCACGCCGCTGCGCGAGGCGGGCATAAAGGCGCGCACACCCACGTCAACGCTGAAGCCACCCTTCACGACCGCCGTCACGGTTCCGAGGACTGCAGATTTGTCGGCGAATGCTTTTTCGAGCGCGGACCAGTCCATGGGGCGCTCGACTTTGAAGCGGGAGAGTTCGTAGTAGCCGTCGAGATCGCGCCCCTTGACCGTGACCAGCGCTTTGTCGCCGGGCTTGAGCGTTTCGCCCTGCAGCGCGGTGAGCGGGAGGATTCCTTCGGACTTGTATCCGATGTCAAAGAACACGGCTTCTGCCGTAACGGCGATCACCGTCGCGTCGAGCTGTTTGCTTCCCTCGGCCTTGTGCGAGTGGCTCTTCTGGAATTGAGACAGAATGTCGCCGAAAGACTCTTTGCTGTCGGTGACGGGTTGGGCTTGCGGATTCTGTGGATTGGAAGTTTCGGGATCAGACATTAGAGAAGACAGCCCTCATCACGGGATAGGAAGTCATTAGCATAACACTGGCTGGATCGGGGGCGCTCCGGGGTTGGTCGGCTGGCGGTGAAGCCCTAACGCAGAGTACGCTGAGAAACGCGCTGAGACGCAACACAGACCCACGGAAAAAAGCCGAGGAGAGTCTCACAATAATTCTTAGTGCCGCACCCACTGCGGGTCGTCCTCGGGATTGACGATCTGGCCGTCGCGCATGTGGATGATGCGGTCGCCGTACTCGGCGGCCTGCGGGTTGTGAGTAATCATCAGCACGGTCTGCCCGAGTTCCTTGTTGGAAAGGCGCAGCATGCCAAGCACAATGTCGGAGTTCTTGGAGTCCAGGTTCCCTGTCGGTTCGTCCGCCAAGACTACCGTTGGCTTATTGATCAGGGCTCGAGCCAGAGCGACGCGCTGCTGCTCGCCCCCGGATAGTTCCGAAGGTCGATGCTTCAACCTCTTGGTTAAACCGAGCAGGTCTGTTATGCGATTGAAGTGAGCGGGATCGCGGTCACCGTTTCCGGAGATCTCCTTAGCCATTAAGATGTTTGACTGCGCATCGAGTGTGGGCAGCAGGTTGAATTTCTGGAAGACGAATCCAATCTTGCGCTTGCGCATGCGGGTGCGTTCGGCGTCGGAGAGTTTGGCTAGATCGTCGCCATCGAGAACGACGCTGCCGCCATCGGCGCGCGTTAAGCCGCCCAGAAGATAGAAGAGCGTTGACTTCCCGCTTCCCGACGGGCCGACTACGCTGACGAATTCTCCTTTTTGCACGGAGAAGGAGATGCCGCGGAGGGCCTCCACTTCGATCTTGCCTACGTGATAGGTCTTTCGTAGGTCTTTTGCTTCGATGAATGCTCCGGCCATGCCTGGAAGAATCTTACACGAACCACGTGTGCGGACTCGGCGAGCAATCGCGGTTGAATGCAAAAGCTTCAACCATAAAGGATACGAAGGTCCTCGAAATAAGGACCCGCAGAGACTCTTAGTGTGATTTTTTTGATCAGGCAGCGCCGATGCGGCTCGCCATGGCAGGCTGCTGGCGCTGGTGAAGGCGCTTGGGTCCCCGCTTGCGAATCAGTAAGAGGCGCACGCGTTCGAGCAGATCTGCGGGAGAATACATTCCCTTGGTGAGAAAGACATCTGCCTGCGAATCGTGATCGTAGATGCGGACTTTGCTTGAAATCAGAATGGCGGGAGTGTGGGGCGACGCGTCCTTGATCCGGGAAATCAGTTGAGGGCCGTCGAGACCGGGCATGGCCATGTCGGCGATGACAAGATCAACTCCGCCCTGCAGGAAGCGTGCCAAGGCGTCTTCCCCGCGGGTAAAGATCGCCACCCGATAACCGCGCGTCTCGAGCACGATTTTGCGATGGGACAGAGACTGTTCGTTGTCGTCGACACACAGAATGGTGCGCTTCGGTTTCATCAGCCTTCCGCAACCCATTGGCGCCACGGCCGCACATGCCAATGGAGGCTTTTCTCAATATGAAGAATGTACAGAGCGAAATGGATGCTAAAAGGAAATCGCGCTGCTGTAAAGTGCCGCCGATGCTAATGGAACCTTTTAGCCATTGATTTATTTCGTAGCGAGTGCGCGTCAATGTTTATCGCGTGTTGCACCACGAGAGCTAGAGAAAAACTTCGCCGCGCAAAACTTCGACGGAGCTGCCACCAACGCGGACGTTAACTATCCGGTTATCTTGCTTGGAGGCGCGGACAAAAATCCGGCTGGGCCGCTGCATCTCGACACCTTGTTCGATGAGTACGCGCTGGTCGGGAGCGGCCACACCGTGGGCGACCATCCATGCAGCCGTGCACCCTGCGGCGGACCCGGTCGCGGGGTCCTCACCGTTATAGAAAAACATGCGAGCGTGCAAACCAGCCGCCGGATCGACGGTTTCACGGGTGACGAAGTAGAGAAACTTTCCTCCTGTACTTTGCAGATACTCGGTGGCCCGCTGAACGTCGACGCGAATCTTTTGAATCACGGGCAATGACTTCAGTGGCGTCACGGTGAAAGAGAGACCAGTGGATACCGTCTGAATCGGCAAGGAAGGATCGAAGTCGTCCGGATTCAACCCGGTAGCACGAGCCATGGCCTCGCGATCGTGCACTACTCCGAAAACGGGATCGACCTGCTTCATCTCTCCGAAGATCGCCTGTCCCGGCGATTGCTCGAACCGTACTGGAACTTTCCCTACGTTCAACTCCAGCACAACTTCGCTGTTGCCGCTTCCGTTTCGGAGCGAGAATGCCGTTCCCAGGGTCGGATGTCCGGCGAATGGCAGCTCCTCTTCTACCGTGAAGATTCTTACGCGGACGCCACGTTCACGCTCGGTCGCAGGGTCGCGGGGAAAGATGAATGTGGTCTCAGAGAGATTCATCTCTTTGGCGATGGCCTGCATTTCGGCGTCGGTGAGTCCGCTGGCATCGGAGAATACAGCCAGAGAGTTGCCTTCGAGCGGATTGGAAGTAAATACGTCCCATTGTGACATCGACAGACGGCGCGGTTGCTTGCTCATGATTGTCCGTGAAATCGAGAATCAGTTGTCATCAACAACGATGAGGGGCGCCGCGTCTACGATGCAGAAAAGATGCGTCCTGCCGGGGTTCGGGCGGGGCGCCGCGATTGACAGGGATAGCAGGCGCCGCCTATCCTAACCGGTATGATTTGCTCACTCGCCACCGGGGTTATGTGTTGTTGTTGCCCGATGCCGGCGTGTGGGTAGGAACCAGCGAAATTCTTCCCACCCACCCGGCGAAAGCGGGTGGGTTTTACTTTCATCCGTTTTGTAAGCTGGGAGCCGGGGGCGGCGGGCCGACTTTCGGAATATTCAGGACTAAGAAATCAAAGAAGGAGAAACCTATGACTACTGCGACCGCAAATGAGACCACCAGCATTCCCAGAATCAACGATACGGCTCCGGATTTCACGGCCGAGACCACACAAGGAACTATTCAATTCCACAGCTGGATCGGCGACGGATGGGCGGTTCTTTTTTCGCATCCGAAGGACTTCACGCCAGTTTGCACGACGGAACTCGGCTACATGGCGAAGTTGCAGCCTGATTTCGCTAAGCGCAACGTGAAGATTATCGGGCTCAGCGTCGACCCGGTGTCGAGTCATCAGAAGTGGGAGGGCGACATCGAAGAGACGCAGGGCGCGAAGGTGAACTATCCGATGATTGGGGACCCGCAATTGAAAGTAGCCAAGCTGTACGGGATGCTGCCTGGCGATGCCGGAGAATCGTGCGAAGGCCGCACACCTGCCGACAATGCCACGGTACGCACCGTATTCGTGATTGGCCCGGACAAGAAGATCAAGCTGCAACTCAGCTATCCGATGACCACAGGGCGGAATTTCGACGAGATCCTGCGAGTGATCGATTCGATGCAGCTTACGGCGAAACACAAAGTGGCGACGCCGGTGAACTGGAAACCGGGTGAGGATGTGATCCTCACGGCGGCGGTTTCGAACGACGAGGCACAGCAGAAGTTCCCTGGCTTCAAAACGATCAAGCCGTATCTCCGAGTTGCAAAGCAGCCGAAGTAAACGGCTGACGACTCAGAGTAGAACTTGCCACGGATTGGCACGGATCTTCACGAATTGATTTCGATGGAGATGTGAAAGGTCCGGCTTTTCCGTGGCGTTTGTTTGTAACGCGTACGGAAGCGCATGCGGTCCGGTGATCGTCCCGGTCTTCAAAACCGGCGGGCGGCAGGCAATCCTGTCACCGGTGGGTTCGACCCCCACTCGCTTCCGCCATTTACTTCCAGCGGTTACGCGGATTGCCATTCCGTCTCAGCCTGAGACCTCCGGCCGAATTGGGCTCACGTTACAAAATCTCGTAGACGTATCCAACGACGGATGAGGCCCCGCGCGAAGAAGTGACCATTCAAGCCTTGCCGAGGGAGCCCGGTTGTCGCTTGGCTCCTCCTTCGCGTGGGCTGTGTTGTGCCAGCATCCGCTGGCCGACGCCGTCGGAGTCCTGATGTTGCGGGACGAGGAAGAGCATAGTGCCCTTTTCTGATTTCCCCTTTTCGGGTTTCGCCGGTTTGGCATCCGTCTTAGGAACGGGCCGATACGCCCTGACAGTGCCCGTCACTGTGATAATTTCCCTGAGTCCGCCGCCCTTGCGCCTCGTCTCCTCTCCTGCGGCAAGGCCCGCAATAACACTGCGCCTGACCTTCTTGGGGTCAGGCCTCACGTTCTGTTCGACCACGACAACACTGCCGTCGTTTTGAACGTCGACGACCACCGCAGTGTGATGAGGACGTCTGGCAGGACCCTCGACTGACATATCTTCCCATGTGACCTCCCCTAGTTTCTGGGTGCGGATCATAACAAAGTGGTCGCGAAATTGTAGTATGTCCCCGGGCTTAATCTTGTCCAGTTCTACAGGATCACCCCACACGTAATCAGCAGTGGGCGTGACATCGCCAAAATCCTTTGGCCTTTTGCCCCCGGCGGACTTCAGTAACTCATCGACCAACGCGAAGCAATCGATGCCGCCCTTGTCTTTGCCCCCGTCCACTGCCTTGCCGCCGACCTTTTTCTCGGCGGAACTTTTTATGTTGTCAGCCAAATCTTCCGCGGGAGAAGCCATACCAGCCTCCTAATTTCAATACACGCCGTCGCAATCGGCGACGATGGCAGGAATGAGAACGCGAAATGCAGAACTCAACCTAAGTCTACTCAGACAGGGTTACATTACCAATGAAAATTGAACCTTGACTCTAAGGCGCCCCTTTGATCAAATCTGTAACTGTCTTAGCCCCCCGGTTATGGTTGACCCACGAGATCAATCCTCAGGATTATTATGTTTTTCGCTGTCGGGAGAGATGAGTGGTGGCTCTGTGAAGAGCCAGACTGTGGCGAACCCGACCGGGCGTCACCTTTTGAGACTGAAGCCTGGATTCGTTGGCGGTTGCAGGATCTCAGAACCGAAACCGGCAAGATGTGGCTTCTGCAAGATCTAGCTCGACATAACATCTCCGATATTCCCCTTCACCTTCCCCACGATGCCTTTGTTCGGAAAATCGAACAGCTGTTCATCTTCGGGCGACTCCATGTTCACAAAAAGCGCAGAGAGGGTGCATCCGGAACGGGCGCCGAAAAGCGAGACGTGCCTTTCCCTTTGCAGGATCGACAGCCTCGCGTTGCATCGGGGCCTGCTCCCATCGTGGATCAGCCGGTCTTCTCCCCGAAATTGAATATGTCTGCGCAGGCTGCGACGCTGGCGGCCGCGGCAGCCAGTGGGGTGCCGTTTTGTCAGGAGTGAACGAACAAATAAGGCGGCGGTCGCCGCCTAAAGGAAACTCTGAATGAAGTTCTCTTTGTCATCTCGAGCGAAGCAGGATTGCCCGTTCTCGGGCAATTCTGCGCAGTCGAGTGACCTTGCGTTTGTTCTTACTGTACTGAATCCAAAGGCCATGTGGGGACGGCCGCCCTCGGCTGTCCGCGGAGCGTAGCTCCGCTGCGGGAGCGAATATAGCTTCAGTGAAACGGCTGTAAGACCGAAGACGGTTATGACAGACCACTTCGTAGCGAGGATCGAAGAAATTCTCTGGCCGGAGGGCCCGAGGCAGAACATCTGGATGATTCTGGACGGCGCTCGCTCGATCGAAATCTTCCGGATGCTCCTTGCGTGTCATCTAGAGTATTCCTGTCTCTATAGCGGCACACTGACGCCTGAATTAGAGATCGCAGCGCCATACTTAGTGCAGCTCGACCATGGGTATAAAGACACTCACAAGTTAATTGAACGAGCTTGGGGTAACAGTTGGGGAGTCTTTCTCAGAAGTGACACTTCGCTCAAGAAGCTTAGGCGTCATCTGCGGGAGTTTTTGATCGTGCGCGATGAACGGGGCAACCGTCTGGCGTTCCGTTACTATGATCCGCGCGTGCTGAGGGTATACCTGCCGACGTGCACGACCGCGGAGTTGCGAACGGTGTTTGGGCCGATTGAGTGTTTCTGGACCGACAGCAAGAATCCGGAGCAGTTGCTGGATTTTCGATTCGAAAGAGGCAAACTGGTGCAGCGTACCATCTCGCTGGCGGCGGAAGTGACCCGCAGCGCGGATCGGCCGCAGCCCTCAGACGAGCCCGAGCGCATTTCATCCGACCGTCCCGTCGGCGTGCTCGCGATCCGGCAAACGCAAATGGAGGCATTTTCGCGGGTTGAGATCCGGAAGTTCGAAGACTGGATGATCAACCATCTGACGCAGTTTTTCCCCGACTACTGCCTGGCGCCGGGAAACACTCAACTTCGAGAACTGATTCAGGACGGCATCAAACGCGCTGCCGGATACGGCATTACCACGAAACGCGACGTTTGCAAGTTCATCGATTTGATGATCGTCTTCGGCCGGGACTTCGATCGGGACGCGCGCTTGACGTGGGCCAGTAAGCTTCTTTCCGCTAAAGATGAACCTTTTCTCAAGATTCGGGCTTTACAAACGGCAGCCCTCCACCACCTCCGATCTCTGGGGCAGCCATAGGCCATGGCCCCGCCCACATCAACTCCCTCACCGACTCCTACGCCTACGGCAACACCTACTCCATCCCCAACTCCCACGTCCACGCCTACGGCAACACCTACTCCATCCCCGACTCCCACGCCCACGCCTACGCCTACCCCAACTCCAACGCCTGCGGCATCCCCTAGCGGCTCCGTCGGGCTACTCGCGCTCGCCTCTCAGGACGCCGACAGCAATGCAGGTCAAGGTGCAGTCGGCAGCACCTCATCCTCATGCGGCGAAATGCCCGGTGGTCAGCCTCTCGGCGACCTCGTGATCACCGTCATCAACGACGAGGACCCCAGCGACGTGATGAGCGGCTTCACCGTTCAGATCCAGGGATCGGTGAACGACAGCCAGCCCACCGACAAGAGCGGCCGCGCCACATTCAAGGGCCTCCCTGCCGGCCCCTACACCTACACCCAAACCAACAACTGCTTTGTCAATCCGTCGCCGCCTCCGAGTGCGAATGTTGCGGCAGGCTCGACCAACACGGCCGACCTCCATGTGCACGCCAACCACTCCACCGTCAAGATCAAGCAACTGGCCTTCACCGGCAATAACCCGGTCGAAAACGACACTGCCGGAGTCTTCGCGCCTCCTGAGTGGGTCGATGGTCGCGCCCAGAACGATCAGTTGCCTGTGTCATACGCGCGCAACAAGAAGATCGGCGTCAACGCGATCTTCACGGTCACCGTCGCTCCGAGTTGCACAGAGACGGTGACTGTGAAAGGCACTGCCACGTTCGGCGCTGCATCCGTCGAATTGACCGGTAGTGTAACTGTCAATCCGGGCGATGCGGGTAAGGACCTGGCGGCCGTTTCGCTGACCAGTAACAACCCTCTGCCTAACAACATCGGCATCTTCGAATCGACCGACATCACGTGGACCGCTCAAGTGACTTCCGGCGGCGGAGTGCGCAATCCGGGCAGCCAACCCTCGGTTCCCGCGGGAACCACGCGCAATGTCATCTACGTGACTCTCGGCGATCCGGCGGGTTCTCCCAACCACTGGACTCTTCTCGACATCTCGTGTCGCGCCGCTTCTGGCAAGGACAATGAAAACGACTTCGTCTCTGCTTCGTTTGTTCCGTTCACCGCCAACACGGGCGACGGAAACGGGTTCAAGCGCAAGCGAGATGGCAAGGAACTCACGTATTACAAATTCGGAGCGGGGACTCCATCGAGCGGCGTGTTTTCCTGCTCGGACCTGCTCAGCCGTGTTGACGGCACCGGCCGATGTGGAGCCTGGGCGAACTTCCTCGTAGCCATGCACCAGGTTCACGGCGTCACATCCAGCGCGGTACTGGACGTAGTCCCCAAATTTGCGCCCCTGCTGATCGTCAGAAACTGTGCCTTCAACGGAGCAGGTAGTCTGCCCGCGCCCTTCACGCACAAGGGACAGACTGAATGCGTCAAGAGTGACGGCATCTTCGGTCAAGGCAAGAATAACCCGCAGTTTACATTCGGGGATCACGCTTTGGTTAAACATCCGACCGGGATCTACGATCCGTCCTACGGTGTCGGTCCTAAGCCCGATGTCAAAACCTGGCAAATAGGCGGGATCGCGGGCCTCGGCGGCAACGCCACCGTCAGCTTCCCATTCGGCGGAGATCCGCACTTCATGCCGGCCCAATGCAGCATCGGCTTCATTCTCTACACCGCCGTCGCGGGCGATACTCTGGACAGTATCGCAACAAATTTCGGGGTGGCGTCAGGTTCCGTGCTTTACAACCACGCGTATAATTGGAGACTGCGAGCGCTTCGTCCCCCGCCAGGTACGGTCAGCCCCGGCGATATGGTGATCATTCCCCGCGATATCGCGTCGATCGATATTTTGAAGCCAAATCCGTGAGAAGAATGCGTTGGGAGCAAACTGTCGGCCTAGTTCTTTTTGCTGTTGCAGGCTGCCCGAGGTATGCCATGACCGACAACAAGTTCGATTTTAAATTCGCACCCCTTGCGGTCGAAAATGTCTCCCCCGTCAGCTCGGTCCGGCTGGTGGCGGAAGGCAAGGTCGCCACGCTCGCTATTGTGGGGAAGTCGCAAGACGGTGTGCCGGAATTGAAGTTGGTGCCGATCAGCGGAGGCAAGAACTCATCTCGTGCTCTGTTCCCGCTGACGTCTCCTTTCGGGGCACCCTCCTGGGATCTGGCGCGCCATACCACGGGCTTCGCTGCCGCTTGGACCAAACCAGGCAGTGCGATATCGCAACTAGGCTATCAAAACTCTGGTGGAGAAGAAGTGAAGCTGACTGGTCGCTATCCAGCTGGCGTCTTCCAGAGTCCCCGATTTGTGCGCGGAGCAGCAAATTCCGAGCCCGCTGTAACGGCTGTCATGTTGCAAAGCGGTAGCTACGGCCTGGTGCTCTTTCCCTCTGCTCTGGAGAGCGGGAAGGCCGTCTACCAAACGCTACCCTCGATTGCTACGGGGTTCGTCCAGGAGGGTCTGCTGCTTCGCAGTGATTCGGATTACCTGTTGGTTGTCAGGATGCTCCAACAGGGAAATCGCGCCCCGGACCGGAAGGATGCGCGCGGCGAGAGCCTGCCGCCGGGAGTTCTGGTTTTATCACGGCTTAACGCTAAGCTCGAGGCTGTTGGTCCCGTCGTGAAGCCCCTCGGGGACACACCGGTCTATGAGTTCGACTGCGATCTGATCGACGGCGGGATCTTCCTGCTCGCCACCACGCAGACGGGTTACGCAACCGGGCGGGCCAACATCGCCGAACCGAAACTCCAATGGGTCGTCTCCCCGATTCCGACCAAGGAACCGTTTGTTTCGCCTAGCCTGCTCGCACTCGCGAACACGGTCCATGGCGTAGTGCTCGATGTATCGTCAGCTTCGCCTCGAGTCCTGATCGGCTCCATCAATGCGCATTAATTCGGGCAAGACCACTGAAGTATGTCCTCCTATATCTCTTTCATCATCGCCGTTCGCGATGAACCCAACGACATGCTCCAGGCGACCCTTGAGGGGCTGCTAAGGACCAGCGATGGTTATCAGCGAGAGATAGTCCTCGTTGACGACTGCAGCATCGTTCCCCTTCAGATCGAGCTTCCCGACATCCTCGTGGTTCGTAATGCTGAGCCCATCGGGTCAGCGCGTTCGCGCCGGACCGGCGCATCCTTTGCCAGCGGTGACGTGCTGTCCTTTCTGGATCCGCACATGAGCTTCGCGCCCGATTGGCTCGACAAGATGATGGCGCACGTTGACTCGGGAGAGCTTCTTTGCTCCGCCTGGTGGGATTACGAGCTGACGCGGTGCCACTGTTGGGGCGCAGATTTCCGCTGGTGCGGCGATAGAGATTATGTTTCTGGGCGCTGTCCCGGTTTTGATTTCCTCCATCGCACCGTGTTTCCGGGCGACGGCGCCGTGGAAGTGCCGATGCTGATAGGCGCCAATTACATGATGCTGCGCAGCAGTTATGAACGGGTCGGAGGATTCTCGCCGTTCTTCCGCACCTGGGGCCGGCTCGAGCAGGATCTGTGCTTGCGCGCGTGGATCGTTGGGGTGGGCGTAAAGTGCGTGACGGATGCGCGGGTGGGCCATTTCTCGCGGAAGAAGTTCCCTTACAAAGTGTCCTGGGAAGACATTGAATTCAACCAGCTGGCGACAGTGCGCACTGCATTCGAGGCATCGACTTCAAGGCAATTGGAACGCCTCATGCAGCCCCCACCGCAGGTCAAGAACTGGCTGGCCGAAACCGACTACAATTCTTGGCGGGAGTCAATTCAGAGTCGCAGAGTGATCACAGATCGGGAGTTGTTCGAAAGGTTGGTACCAGATCTCCCGAACTGGCTAGTGAATTAGAAACGTGGGGACAGAAACGAGACGTTTCACTAGTTCTTCGCAGCGCCTTGGTGTGAGCAAGCTCACAGATCGATGTGACCTCTGTCCTTGCGCGCACAACTAAAAGAAGCAGATCCTAGCCAAGGCGCAAGCGGTGTAAGCAACAATTGCTCGATGCGAGCTAAGTCCCTGCGGCTCAATATTTTACCCCTAAGCTGCTGAGCCCCAAGATTTTGGCTGCGATTTTCCCCCTAACTCGATCTTTCCGGTAGATCGGGAGGGGAGGGGGTCCCTCAAAAACGCGCTGGTTTCCCAAAATGAAACCTAAGATCAAACGAAAGACGGCTTCGATAAAGTAGACATCGACCGCTCCAATGCTTTCTCATCAACCCCTTGAGGAATCTCTTCCCCGAAGGCTATTTTTGAAGCAAGCTCAACTCAGCGCGATTTTTTCTTTTTCCTTTGAGCGGACAATTCTTCCAGGAGATATTTCAGGGACGCGCATTCGCGAATGACGGCTTCCAGCTTCGGAATCGTGGTCTGCAATTCCTTGTCTTCCACCACACCATCGGCCAACGTTTCTCCGACGCTTTCTAGCGCTTCTCCTACTTCCCGAATCAGGTTCGAGACAGCAATTAACTCTTTGCCAAGATTCACATCGAGTTTGGGCAGTTTGAAGGCGACGCGTCCGGCCTGACTCTCGAGAAAGTCAAGCGCTTCGTAGTTGTTGAGCAGGACACACATCTGCGGCAGAAGATGTGCTGGAATGTGGCGTTCTCCGCGCATCCAGTACATGAGCGAGCGGTAGTTGGTTCCGAGCTGTTGGGCCAGGAGGCGAACGTCGTATTCTGCCTTGGCTTCAACGACGCGGCTTATCAGAGATGCAAGATCGTCAGCAGGCACGTCAGGCCTCAAGGTGAAGGTATCGTTCAAGAACGGTGGTCAACTTGAACAGTAAAGCGCCCATTCTAGCTGAATTGATTGGGCTTCCGGCATTCAATACAGTTGTTACCGTTCGAGCGGCAGAAGATGGACGTCAGAAGGCACCGACCGAGCAAGAGTTGGGCTCCAACGCGTTCAGAAGTCTATGAAAACAATTGACAACCTGAAAATCGACAATTACCTTTCAGGGTCACAAAAAAATTGACGATTCGCGTAGTCATTGGCTGATCCGGCCAACCCGCCGAGAGGAAGGCCCAATGTCGAAGAAGTGGTACAACTACATCGTTTCCGTTGAGGGTGACGCAACTCAGCAAGCCGCGAACCCTTCAGGCGCCGCTGCGAGTTCGAAGTCGGCGGCACAGAGCGTCGCTGAGATCGCATCGACGATCGCCCCCGAGCCGCAGTTCACGACCCCCGTTTCCGATCCGACATCGTTTGAGGAGATCTACAAAGCTGCCGAAATACCGCAAGCGGCGAAGGGATATTCGATCCTCAAAGTGTCGCAGATGCTGGAGAGCGAGCACATCCGCAATCTGCCGTCGGACGTTCGGAAGTCCTCCATTCTGGTGGCGCTGGACGCGGCGGGCGTGGAAATCAAGGATGTAATCCAGGATGCCATCCGGCGGGATCGCGCGCTCGATACCTACGAACGCGTGCAGCAACGTGCGGCTGAAGAGTTGGAGTCCCGCAAAACAAAAGAGAACAGCGACATACAAGCGCAGATCGACAAGTATGTGACCGAGCAGCGGGCGAAGATTCAATCCAATAATGACGCAATCTCGCGCGAAAAAGAGCGCTTTACCGGCTGGCGGCTGAAGAAACAGCAGGAAGAGAAGAAGATCGCGGAAGCAGTTGGATATTTCGTGACCGAAAACCCTATTACTACGGGAGACGTGAACGCAGTTCCGTCCCCATCTCCATCCAAAGCAACCCAGCGTTCGTGAGGCAGGAGGCCTTTTATGTTCCAACGATTGAGCAGAATGATCCGGTCGTTTATCGGTTTCTTCATCTCGGTGGCGGAAGATCCGGAGCTGATTCTGCAGCAGAACATCCGCGACATGAATGACCAGGTGCCTCGCATGAACGAGAGCATCGCCATGGTGAAGGCCAACGTGACCCTGCTCGAGAGAGAAGAAGCGAAATACAAAACCGAAATGGCGAACTTAACGGCAAAGGTCAAGGCCGCCATTCAAGCCAATCGCGATGACATCGCGGGCACCTATGCCGCACAGCTAGAGCAGATGAAGGGCGCCTTCGCCAGAAATCAAGGACAGCTCACCACCGCACGCGCAGCCTTCGACAAAGCCATGGCCGTGAAGCAGGCCTTTATGCGCGAGAAGGACAGGAAGACGCAGGAGGCGCTGAATGCCATCGCCGACTACCGCCGCTCGCAATGGCAGAAGAAGGTCGCCGACGCGATGGAGCAATTCGAAGTTGCCGGCATCAGCCAGACGCACGACGAGATGGTGCGCAAGATTGAGGAGACGACTGCCGTCAACGAGGCTCGCATGGATATGGCGATGAGCAATGTCGATCAGCAGAAGGTCAAGATTGACGATGAGGCAGAAAAACTCCAGGCCAGTGAACTGGTGAAGCAGTTCAAGATCGAAATGGGCCTGGCTGCGCCTGAGGCAACTGCGGGCGCGGAAAAGACGATTGCGGCTAAAGAACCACAGAAGACGACTTAGGTTTGGCGAAATGATTTCTTCGAAGGCGCTGCGCACCGGACGGTTCTGGTCGTCAGCGCGAAGGAGCAGGGAGGCAAGTTATGGCGGTCAAAATTGAACGAGGTGGATGGGTCCTTATTTTCCTGATTGGCGCAGCCATCGTGGGCTACAGCCTGACTCGATATGGCTTGATCGATCTTGGCAAGTTCGTTCCCGGCAGTAAGAGTGCGTCCGCCAATGGCGAGGAAGTGGACGCGTCCAAGCCTCTGCTTATCCCAGCTTCTTCGACGAGCAGTGACGCCGAGGTCCGGGTGCGCGTGAATGTGTGGGTGGGATGCGCAGGGGGCCTGGTCGCGAACGGAGGGCTGGATACTCAGCCGGACTCGATCTTCGGCAAGAAGGGGCTCAAGGTTAGTTTCAAGATCATCGACGATTGGACGGAAGGCGCGGCGGCGCTCGCCACCAACAATGTCGACGTCATGCTGACGACGGCGGACGTATATGCCAAGGATTACGCCCAGTTCAAGGAAAGGGGATTCGGCTCACATGCCTTCCTGATGGTGGACTGGTCGCGAGGCGCGGACGGCGTGATCGGCAAGCAGGGGATCAACAGCATTGAAGATCTCGCGGGTAAGACGGTGGCGTTTGCTCCTTATACGCCGTCGCATTTCCTGCTGTACAACGGGCTCAAAACGTCAGGATTGGGCACGGAACAACGTAACGAAATTTTCAACAAAGCGGTTCACACCAAGGACGGCATCGAGCCGGCGACGTTGTTTGCGCAGGAAAAGGTAGATGCCGCGGTGGCGTGGGATCCGGATATGAGCGATGCGGTTTCGAAGCGTGCGGGATCGAAGAAGATCTATGACACGAAGATCGCGAACCGGCTTATCGCCGACATCCTCATTGTGAGTGACAGCTTTTCCGCCAAGCATCCAGACACAGTGTTGAAGTTCGCGCAAGGCTGGCTGGAAGGGGTGGAGTTCATCAAATCGCAGCCCGATCGTGCTTACAACCTGATTGGAACCGTGAAGGACTTCAACATTCCTTCCGACCTGGCCAAGACCATGCTGGGCGGCGTGAAGTTGGCCGATTACGCCGACAATCGTTCATTCATGGGATCGGCGGGTTCCAATCCTGACTACGACAACATTCTGAGCATGGCGCAGGATATGTATCGCGAGCTCAGAATCATCAAGCACACCTTTAATCCGGAAGACAGTCTGGACCGGCGGTATGTGGAGAAGCTGGCGAACAATTTCTCCGTGGCTTCGACCGAAGCCCCGATTGAATACAAGGAGCCTTCGAAAGGAGCGACGCCGATCGCAACGCAACACCGGTCGATCTACTTCGATCCGAATTCTTCCAAGATGAGCATGGATTCGCGTGCCATCGTGGATGAACTCGCGGGGACCATGCGAGCGTACGAAAACACCGTGGTCGACATCGACGGAAACACCGATTCCACTGGTTCGCGGCCTTACAACATAACGCTGTCGCACGCTCGCGCCGACGAAGTAAAAACCTATCTCATGCAGAAATACGGATTCCCAGCCGCGCGGCTGCGGACCGCGGGCAACGGGCCCGACAAGCCAATCGACAGCAATGCAACGCCTGAAGGACGCGAGAAGAATCGCCGCACGGATATCAAGGTCTATGCCAACCCGTCGAGCTAGCGAAAAGGCGACGCACGATGAGGATGCAGGATGAGTGAGACAAACCATTGGTTCACGATTCGCAAAGAAGTGGCTCCCTGGGTCCGATGGGCCTTTCCATTTGTCAGTTGGGGCACAATCGTGTTGCTCTGGATACTTGTGCCTAATTGGCAAGGGCCGCACGTTTCTTTGCTGCCTCGGCCCATCGGGGTGATACGCGCGTTTGGAATGCTATGGTCCGACTACGACCTGCTCGGAAACGTGTTCATGAGCTGGTGGCGGATCGCCCAGGCATTCTTCTGGTGCGCAGTCGTTGCTATTCCCCTGGGCATTCTGATGTCGAGCTACCGCTGGCTGTTCGAACTCATCAACCCCGTCGCCGCGCCCATGCGCGCCATGCCGCTCACCGCGTTCCTTCCCGCCTTCATCGCTCTTTTTGGGATCGATGAAACCGAAAAGATCGCTTTCCTGTGGTTCGGAATGTTTTTCTATCTTTTGGCGGTAGTGGTTGAGGAGGTCAATCGCGTAGACAACGCCCTGCTGGAAACCGCTTACACCCTTGGAGCAAAGCAGCGGCACGCGTTGTGGCTCGTGTTTCGGGCGTCGTTTCCGGCGATTTTCTCCTCATTCCGAATCCTGTACGACATCGGCTGGACCTACGTGATTCTGGCAGAGATGCTGAATGCCCGTAAGGGCGTCGGCTACATGGTCGAAGCGGCGCGCAAAGTCCTGGATTTCGACCGAGTCTATGCCGGCATCATCGCCATCGGCGTCGCCGCATTCCTTTTCCGCTTCTTGCTGACATTCCTGGAGAGCAAGTTGTTCCCGTGGCGCAAGGCGAGCTCAGCTCTCGCGGGCACTGGAGCAGCAGTGCCGAGTGCCACTGCGCACCTGAAGGCGGCCAAACATGGAGCATAAGAAGTCGAAGATCACGGTCCGGAATGTGAGCCGTACGTTTCCGGCGGCTGACGGGAAGTGCGTCAACGCACTCGAGAACATTAATTTCGAGATCGAGGATGCCTATTCCCCGGCAGGACGCGATGTCGGAGAGTTCCGGGTTCTGCTCGGTCCTTCCGGCTGCGGAAAGTCCACCCTGTTGCGGTTGATCGCCGGCCTGGACCGGGCGGATTCCGGCGAGGTGCTGGTGAATGAACAAGCGGTGAGCGGCCCGGGCAAGGACCGCGGCATGGTTTTTCAGAAATACACCTCGTTTCCCTGGCTAACCGTGGCTGGTAACATAGCTTACGGTCTGAAGATCAACGGTGTGGCGGGCGAGAAGGCCAAGGAAACCGTGGCGCAGTTGATCGAGGCGATTGGGCTCAGCGGATTTGAGAATGCCTATCCGGAGACGCTTTCCGGGGGCATGCAGCAGAGGGTTGCGATCGCGCGTACGCTGGCACTGCGTCCGTCGGTGATTTTGATGGACGAACCCTTTGGGGCGCTGGATGCGCAGACGCGCAGCGAAATGCAGCAACTGCTGCTGAAGGTTTGGGACGAAACCGCGAGTACGATCCTGTTCGTCACACATGATGTGGAAGAAGCGATTTATCTGGCGGACCGGATTTTTATTATGAGCGCGCATCCGGGAACGATCGTCGAAGACGTGCAGGTACCGTTCGATCGCCCGCGTGATCTGGGTTTGAAGCAGCGCAACGAATTTCATGATCTGCAGAACTACGTTCTCGGCCGATTGCGGAAGGCCCCCGGGAGCGGGCAGGTGCGGGTGAGTGTCTAAATGCCTCTCGGCGATCCCCAGGATCAGCAGCCGGTCGACTCGACCAACTACGTCAAGGCTGCATTCCACTGGCAATACAACTGGATTACGCTGGCTGGAGCGGGCGCATTTGCGCTGATCAGCGGTACGGCGTTGCCGATCCTGCTCGCGGCCGGACTTGAGCTGATGTATCTGGCCATTGTGCCGCAAAGCTCGCGCTTCCGCCGGCTGGTCCGTTCCTGGCAGCTCGCCGACGAGCAGCTGAAACATCAGCAGAAGCTCAATGAGATGTTACGGAACCTGTCCCCGGAGATGCAGAGCCGGTACGTTCATTGCGCGCAGATTTGCGGATCGATCCGCGCGAACTTCGCCCAGCTCTCCTCGCAGTCGCAGATTTTCCTGCAGCAGATCGATACCAGCTTGCAGGGATTGCTGAGCGGATACGCGCGTCTACTGGTCGCCGCGGCGCAACAAGAGCAGTACATGAGAAGTACCGCGAGGGATGAAATCAAGCGCGAGATCGCCGTGTTGCAGAAGAATATGAACAGCGAACCGCAACGGGTGCAGGAAATCAATCAGAAACGCATCGAGATTCTGAACAAGCGGTTGGAGAAGTTCGACAAGATTGCCGAGAACTGCAAGGTGGTGGACGCGCAGATTGCGGCTGTGGAAGACGTTCTGTTGCTGGTGAGAGATCAGTCGGTCACCATGCGCGATCCGCAACAAGTCAGCGATCGGCTCGACAGCCTGGTTCACGACGTCGAACAAACGGAGCAGACGGTTCAGCAGGTAGAAACAATTTTCAGCGATTTGTCGCCGGATTTGAATGGGCTGATGTCGCTCGATGACTCTGCTACATCTTCCGGACCAAATCGCATGCGGATTCAGAACTAAATGCCGGACAGCCCTACCAAAACCGGGAAGTATCTGGACGCGCTCCCTGCATGGGCGCGTGAGCTCTCCGAGAAGTACTATTCGCGCTCATTCGCAGTGTTTGTGCTCTATGGCAACGTGCGCGATCTGGTGCCGTTGCGAACCCAGGATGGCGCGTCCAGCTTCGTGTCACTAGAGGACTTTTTGTCGCGTGCCCTGTTTGGCCAGCGCGACTTGATCCTGCACTACGACCGCGGGGGATTGAGTTTTGGCAACTCAACAACCCAGGCCGATTTCCGGCGGGCTTTGGAGGGCTACGACAGCTTTCACGGGACGACCTTCTCCCAGGGCGGGCTGCCGCGCAATCCAGATGCGGTGTTGAACCTGCTCGACAATTATCTGCGGCTGCGGATTGCCGACGGAAAGAAGATCGGGCTGGTGATTGATTTTGCGGAGACCATCGCGCCCGCCGGCGATGTTTCCTCGATGTCAGCCGAGGATCGCAACTCGCTGGTCATTCTCAAGCGATGGGCTCGCAACGCTGCGTTTCTCGACGCTGACGTGACCATTTGCCTCATCTCAGAGAACCAGATCGAGCTAAATCAAGGCATCGTGCAACATCCAGGCGTCGCTTCCATTGCGATCCCGCTGCCCGATGATGCGGAGCGTTTGGAGTTCATTCGCGCGCAACTGAAGTCGCGTGAATTGCCGGCCGGATCTGAAGTCAACGATGAGTCGCTCGCCAAGTTGGGAGCTGGGTTGAAGAGGGTTCAGCTGCAAGGACTGATTTCGCACGCGGTGGAGAACAAGCAGCCGCTCACGCTGAAGTTTTTGTCGCAGAAGAAAAAGGATTTGATCGAAGCCGAATCCGGCGGCCTGCTCGAATTTGTGCAGAGCCGGTTCGATCTGTCATTCGTTGCTGGAAACGATCAAGCCAAGCGCAAACTGCAGGATGCCGCCTCCGCCATAAGGGCGGGAAATACCGAGGTCTTGCCGATGGGGTATGTCATCTGCGGGCCGGTTGGCACGGGGAAAACGTTCATCACTACTTGCTTCGCTGGCGAGGTGGGCATTCCGGCGGTGACGCTCAAGAATTTCCGCAGCATGTGGCAAGGAGTGACCGAGGGAAATCTAGAGCGGGTCTTAACCTTGTTGAAGGCGATGAGTCCGATTGCCGTGATCGTGGACGAGGCCGACGCACAACTCGGGGATCGCTCCAACTCGGGCGACAGCGGCGTGGGGAACCGCGTCTTCGCACAGATTGCGCAGTTCATGGGCAATACCGAATATCGCGGGAAGGTGATCTGGTTCCTGTTGACCTGCCGGCCCGATCTTCTACCGGTCGACCTGAAACGGCAGGGCCGCGCTGAAGAACATATTGCACTCTTCTATCCGGACACGCCGGAGGAGCGGCTTGCACTCCTGCGCGCGATGCAGCGGAAGATAGGAATGAAACCCTTTCCCGAGGATATCGAGAAACTCTTTCTCAATCAGGCCGGAGGGTTGTCGGGGGCGGATATTGAAGCGGTCTTGGTGCGCAGTCACATGCGGAGCAGTCTGCAGAACAAGGCCGTAGTCGATGCAGAGGATCTTGAGGCGGCGCTGGAAGATTTCATTCCACCGTACTATCCGACAGAAATTGATCTGCAAAACATGGTTGCCGTGCTGGAATGCACGAGCAAGAGCCTGCTTCCCAAACAATATCGGGATCTCGAACGCGCCGAACTGATTCGGAGAACCAACGAGTTGTTGGCAGCGTCCCGGAGAACCTCGGAGAACTAGAGCGAGTATTTCCCGCAAGGGCTCGGACAAATTCTGCTCATGGGTTTGCTTGCCGGGCAGCCCGACTGCCGACCAAGATTGTGATTGGGTTCACATCCAAGTGTGACGGTTAGCATCAGGGTTCTCCGCCCAGCAGATCGTCGATTTCTTCCAGCGCGCCGGAAACAGAGGGTTGAGCGGTAATTTGGGTGAGAGCCGAC
>DATEHP010000090.1:0-6312 GCA_035279505.1 Candidatus Sulfotelmatobacter sp.
CTTTGTATCGGAAAGGGTCTTTTGAGAAAAGGCTAAAGATTCTTGCTTCACTCGCTGATTTTCGTATGCGTAAACCAGATTCCAATACATATTCTCGATCTGATCGACTGTCGTGATGATTTGCAGACGAAACGCGACATCGGAGAGCTCGCGGTTATTTTTGGCAATGCGGATGAAGCGTGTATTGGGGGCGAACCCGAATCCCTGAAGCAGATGCTGCGTCAGTTTGAACTGGAAATTGGAATTCAACTGCGGGCTCAATGGTTGGAAAGGAGCGTTACCCACCGACGTGCGACTGTTATTGAAACCAACCGCCAAATTGGTTCCCCACTGGAATCCCTGAATGTACTGAAAATTGGTCGTGGTTGTGTTCTGCGGCGAAGCAGGGCTAAACGTGCTAGAGGGAAGAATGTGGAAGTGATCACTCTGAAATGATCCGGTCAGAATTGGGTCAAAACTAGTGATAAGCGGCCCGTAAAAGCCGCCCGCGGTCGAGCCGACAATTCCCCCCGCACCGGCTCCTATGCCGCCAGCACCCAGAGTCGTCCCGCCGGTGCCGGAACCTACCTGGGTTCCGATTCCGCCCACACCACCGCCGGGCGTGTTCTGCACGATGCCGAGAGGCACACCCAGAATCTGAGCCCCGGACTTGGCACGCAACACGTCGGTGTCGGCGATGTTCAGGTTGTAACGCGCGATGGCGATATCGAGATTGTTCTCCAGCGCCAGGGCGATCGCATCATTCAACGATAGATACAGCTTGCCCTCGCGCATCAGAGAATCAATGCGCGCCGTGTTGGAAAGATTGGGAGCCTCCACCTGGCGCGGCGTATACGGGCCGATGGGATTGGGAAAGTGTTTCACCGGCTTGCTGTAATTCAGTACCGGAACCGGCTTGACTTCCGGAGTATTCTGCGGCGTCGGCGCGGAGGGCGGTTCCTGCGCCCAACAGACCATGGTCAGCGTTGTGAATAGAATTGCTGTCGCGGCGAGGCGGATGGTCGAGGTTATAGGTGCAAATGGCATCTACTCATCTCCGATCGTAAAAACCACGTTGATTAATGCTTGGTTACGAAAAAAACAGGTTCTGCCCGCTGCAGTCGTCCTGGAACAAAATCCCTACTCAGGCATTAGTACGCAAAGGACCAGCGGAAGGTTCCGGAAAGCCGCAAATAAGGACCTTCCTTGTTGCCCTCAGTTTTGCGGACTGCAGCGTTTCGAGGCCCAGTTTCGACCGAAGCGTCCAAGATCGAAGCCAGGTTTCCGTGGAAACCGTTTAGTATAGCTGACCGAAACACGAAATCGCTTCCGCCGTATCCGCTTAACGGGATCGCCTGCATGGATTTAAATGGCTTCGATGATTCGAAGGCGCCGCAGGACTCTAAAGATCAACATCGGCGCAATAAAGATCAACATCGGCGCAATCTCAAATTGATCCTTTCCTATGATGGGGCGGAATTCTCCGGGTGGCAGGTGCAGCCTGACGCAGTGACGGTGCAGGGGACACTCGCCTCTGCCATTGGACGAATCACCGGTGAAAAGGTATTGCCACAAGGCTCCGGCCGCACCGACGCGGGAGTGCACGCGCTGGCGCAGGTTATGACATTTGTCACATCGTCGCCGGTCCCCACGGAGAATTTCCTGAAGGCCTTGAACGATATCCTGCCGCCCTCGGTGCGCATCCTGGACGTGAAAGAAATGCCGGAGGAGTTTCATGCGCGGCACTCGGCGCGAGGGAAGACTTATCGATACCGGATCTACCGGGAGACAATCTGCCCACCCTTTCTTGCGCGATATGTGTGGCACTACCCGTATCCCCTCAACGAGGAAGCCATGATCGGTGCCGCAGCCCTGGTCGTCGGAGAGCATGACTTCACTTCTTTTGCTGCCGTCGATCCGGAGCGGGGACGGGAAGGCGAACCGGCCTCGAATGTACGGTCAATCTTTTCTTCGTCATGGGAACGCGTAGGAGAGGAATTGGTTTACACGGTGAGCGGCTCCGGATTTCTGCACCACATGGTACGGAACCTGGTCGGAACGTTCATCCTCGTCGGCCGCGGCACGCTGCAGGCGGACGATGTGACGCGGATTCTGGAAACACGCAACCGGTCAGCAGCGGGAGCGACCGCACCAGCGTCGGGCCTGTATTTGGTCCAAGTCGATTACTAAAGGTAGGCTGCGGAAATACTCGCGCTTCGGCTCCGCGAGATCTGAAGAGTTTTGTGGAGACAGCCGCCATCGGCTGTCCGGCCGCGCCAGCGGCCGTCTTTGCCCCTGCACCGGAAATTCCGTGCTGAGATGAAGGACGTATCGAGTAGGGAAGGAGCTGCTTTCAGCAGACGAGTCAAAAACAGTCGCCCTTTGGGCGACGGCCAGCCGAAGCCGGCTGTTCCCACACAATCTCGCGTTAAAAGGCTCCGGACAAGAAACGTAGCCAGCTACGTTTCAGGGGAATACCATTACTCCATGGCGACCGATCTGCAGATTGCGGCTCGAAAGATTTCATCGGTGAATCCAGCCACGGGCGAGATCTTGCGCGAATTTGAGTGTGCGGACGAGAGTGAAGCTCTGGCCGCTGTGGAGCGTGCGCGTGCTGCGCAGGCAGCGTGGGCCGATCTGGGTCTGCAGCACCGCATCGCCGTTTTGCGTGAGTTTCAGAGACAACTTTACGCCAGGAAATCAGAGGTCGCCGCGGCGATTACGCGGGAGGTAGGAAAGCCTCTGGCTGAGGCGCTCGTCACCGAGGTGCTGGTCGTGCTTGACGCCGCGCGATTTCTCATTCACAACGCATTCAGTTTGCTGCGCGATGAACCCGTCCCCCACGGCAATCTGGTCACCAAGCTGAAGCGGGGATGGCTGGTTCGCGAACCACACGGCGTAGTCGGAATCATCTCGCCATGGAACTATCCGTTTTCGATTCCGGCGACGGAAACACTGGCGGCGCTGGTCGCAGGCAACGCCGTGGTGCTGAAGCCTTCGGAGTTGACGCCGCTGGTAGCACTGGAATTGGCCTCGCTGCTGCATGCGGCCGGTGTTCCTGAGGATGTGTTTCAGGTAGTGGTGGGCGAGGGGCCGGCCGGAGCGGCTCTGGTGCGCTCCGCCATCAACAAGCTGGTGTTCACGGGGAGCGTTACTACCGGAAAGCGGATCGCCGCTGCCGCGGCCGATCGTCTGCTTCCGGTTGTGCTCGAACTGGGTGGGAAAGATCCTATGCTCGTGCTCGATGATGCTGACGTCGATGTTGCTTCGAGCGCCGCCGTGTGGGGAGCTTTCGTCAATGCCGGACAGGCCTGCCTGTCGGTCGAACGTTGCTACGTGCATCGCAGCTTGTACGAGTCCTTTGCCCGAGCCTGTGCGGAGAAGACGAAGGCACTGAGAGTGGGCAACGGCATGGATCCACACACAGATGTGGGGCCGATGATTCAAGAGCGGCAGGTCCGGATCGTGGAGTCGCACGTGGAAGACGCGAAGTCACGCGGAGCGAGGGTTCTCACAGGTGGCACGCGGTTGCCCGAGTTGGGGCCAAATTACTACGCTCCCACGGTATTGGCGGACGTGACGCATGACATGCGCATCATGCGCGAAGAAACGTTCGGTCCGGTGCTGCCGGTGATGCCGTGCAACGATGTCGACGAAGCCGTGAGCCTAGCGAACGATTCTGAATATGGATTGGCGGCCAGCGTGTGGACTCGCGATCCAAAACGCGGAGAGCGTGTAGCCCGCCGCATTCACGCCGGCACGGTCATGGTGAACGACGTTATTTCGTGCTTCGGCATCAGCGAGGCGCCGCACGGCGGCGTGAAGGCCAGCGGCGTGGGCCGTACTCACGGGCGTTTCGGACTGGAGGAAATGGTGCGCGTGAAATATCTGGACAACGACCGCCTGCCGGGGATGAAGAAAGTCTGGTGGCACGGATATGGCGAGGATTTCCGCCGCCAGATGGAAGGCTTCCTGGATATGCAGTTCGCTGGCAATTTGACCGCGCGTCTACGCGGAGCACTGCGTGCAACCGGGATGCTCTGGCGTAACCGGCTATGAATCGCCTCGACACGTGGAACCCAATACACTCGTTGGGCGGTTTTGAGCGCAATCACGATGTTTCAACAATCATCGCCAGAGCGATCTAAACCAAACTAGAAATGCACTGCAATGTTTCTGATCAGTACCCTGCAGACGCTCGGTGGGCATCCTTGAGCAGGCGTTGAAGGAATATCTCACTCGGGCAGGGGCATAACTAGCCAAATGAACAGACGAAAACCCTCAATTCAAAACGGACGACTACCCAGAAGGTTGAAATGTTTTGTGGCTATGGCATTCGGCAAACCTGAAACTGACAGATTGTACGACAGGGCAATTGCACCAACTCTGGATGCCGTAAACCTTCAAGCGGTTCGGGTTGACCGAGTTGAACATAATGGAGATATAGATGATCGAATCATTCAGGAGCTAAAGGAATGCCGTTTGGCAATTGCAGACCTTACCTTCACACGGCCTTCCGTCTATTTTGAAGCAGGGTATGCCCAGCGTGTCGTTCCTGTTATATACACCGTGCGCAAAGACCATTTTGATAGAGGTGCGCCTGACACTGCGCGTGTCCATTTTGACTTGCAAATGAGAAACATAATCGATTGGTGCGAACCCGATGACCCACGGTTCAAGACGCGCCTCGCAAAGCGTTTAAGTTATGTTTTGCGACCGATTCTGAAAGAGGAACGCGAGGAAGCGGAGTATGGATTACAAAAAACTCAGTTTCTAGCTCTCTCTGTCAACAAGCAACGCAGCAAGATGAAAGAGGTTCTGGGAGAGGAATTTGCGCGAGCACGATTCAAAGAGCTTGATATACCGCCCAATCAGTATGGTTATTTCACACCAATGGAGCAAGAGCTCGAGGGCGTCGTCCGTTATGGTTTTAAGCAGCGCGGGTCAACACTGAGTTTGGTTGAAGGCATAGTGTCTCGTGGTGGCGTCCTGAAGTTGTTGTCACAAGCAGCACACTATGAAACACAGATGCAAGAAAAATGGTTCGCTGCGAACAAAGGGAAGAGAAATTTGTTTTACTCGCGTGACATATTCGTTTGTGCTTTGGAAAAAGTTCCTCGTCAAGCCGTTTTGCGTTCGTTTTCCAATTTTATTTTCGATTCTGGACGTGAGTGTTTCATTGGTGAGCCGATCTTCGGGTTTAGGTATACGGGCAGGTTGAAACCATTACTGCGTATATCCATTCATGTTCTGGATGGAGTCAGGTCACTTGAGGAGCTTCGCCTGAATATTCGCAATCGCCTAGCTGGGATTGCGCTACAGAAAGTGTGACTCCATTTGACTCCAATTTGAACTGAGAAACGGGCAGCGTGCGGCAGGTCAACAGGGGTTTTGAGAGTACCCAGATTTTTCGCCAATCATCTTATGGCGCGGCCCTTGGCTCATTATGAAATCCGATGAAACAACACGAAGCCTCGCCAACAGTCCGCCCGTATGGTCGGAGCCCAACTGTCGCAATCAGCGTTAGCACTTATTGACTTTTGATCATTTATCGGCAAGCAGATCTGCTTTAGCACCGAAAGGCGTCCGATACAGGTAACAGGGACGTCAGAGTGCCCGATGTAAAGACAGATGTGAACAGACTGCGCAGCCTTACTCCGTCCACTTATCCCCGTGACTCGGCGGATGCGAGATCACCAGCAGCCGCAGTGGGCTCGACGAAGGATTGCGAATCTGGTGACGCACCCCCGGCATGATGCGAATGCCGCTTCCCGCTGGCACGAGCACCGGCTCGCCTTCCACGTCCATGATCGCTTCTCCCGCAAGGATGTAGAAAAACTGCTGCGCTTTCTTGTGATAATGCCGCACCTCGGCTGCGCCCGGAGGAATGAGTTCCTCGATCACCGTCAACTCCGGGTCTTTCACCAGATGCCACGCATCGCACTCGTGTCCCCAGCGGTAGTGCTCGGCGTTGACTCGGCTGACAGCGCCCGGGCGTGCTACGAGGGACTGTTCCGGGCCGGCCTCTCCGGAACGACTTGCCTTCTTCCCCATGCGTTTGGGCCTCCATGCTTCAGTGTAAGCTGATGGCCATGAGCGAGCCGACCGAATTCCACGCCCAACGTCATTTATTTCGCCACACCTTAGCCACGCTTGCCTACCGCTGCGGGAAGACACTGCGCAACGCGCCTCCCGGGTTTGCAGAATTCCAGGCGGGCGGTGGCGCGCGCACCCCGGCGCAAATCCTTGCGCATATCGGCGACCTGATGGACTGGGGATTGTCCATGGCCAACGGCGAACGCAAATGGAACGACTCCAAGCCGCTGCCATGGG
>DATEHP010000091.1:0-5118 GCA_035279505.1 Candidatus Sulfotelmatobacter sp.
TGGTGGAAGTAGCAGAATTGCTCTCCGCGGAGAGCGGGGGAATTGCAACGGACTCCGGTGACTTTGATATGAGTGCAGCTGCGATCGTTGGACATGGCATTTACCTTCTCTAGAATTTTTTGATAGTGGGGCCGTAAAATCCTGGCTTCATGGGAGTTAGGGGCGAGGGCAAGGACGAGGTCCGCGTAAAATCTTGGAAACTCAGGGGTTGTAAGTAAAATCTTGCGAACAATGGAGTTAATGCGGCTTTTCGGGAGTGGAGGGAGTTTCGATTCGGGAATCCAGGGGGTTGAGTCGGGGGTTCGGGACGGCGGCGCTTCTGTGGCGTCCGGGGTCGCGGTCGGGCACGAGGTCAAAATCCCCACTTCTCCCAAAGGCGGGGAGAAGTGGGACACCCGCATGGGTTTTCGTGGGGGCTTGGGACCTTGGTCATGCATAGTCCCAGATTTACTCAGGTAGATTTCTCAGTAAAGGTTGGATGTCACAATTTGAAAATACATATGGGGGTGGGCTGTGGAAAACTTTTCGGGTGCGGGATGTGGCCCCCAGCGGCTGAAGCCGCGATTCGGGTGGCGGCTTCAGCGGCACGACTGTAAACCGTGCCCTTCCCGGTCGTGGTATTGGCGGGTGTTTGTGATTGTTTGCGGTGAGGGGATGGGGAGATTGGTTGCGAATGTGGCCGAGTTCTAGATTCCCAAAAAGGGAGGATGGGGAAATGTTTTGAACGGGAAGGGTGCGACTTACAGTCGCACCGGAATAGGCTGGAATAGACTTCCGGCTTTAGCCTCTGAGGGCGAGCGCAATGAAACCTACTCGGCGGATCTCGCCGCCAGGAACTTATTTCGTAACCTTCTCGACTTTTCAACGGCGCAGATTCTTCGTCGTGGACTCTTATGCCAGGCTCTTCTTGAAGACTCTTTATGGCTACCGGAGAGGGGGACGATTCGACATGCATGCCTTTGTGCTGATGCCCGACCACGTTCATCTGTTGTTCACGCCAGCGGCGGACGTGACTTTGGAGCGCGCGGTGCAGCTGATCAAGGGCGGATACTCGCATGCTGTGGGGGTTGAGATCAGCCGCCGGGAAATCTGGCAGAAGGGATTTACGGATCATCGCATTCGCGATGAGCAGGATTTTGCAGGGCATCGGCTGTATATCCATCAGAATCCGGTGATAGGGAGATTGGTTGCAAATGCGGCTGAGTATCGGTACTGCTCGGCGTTTCCTGGATTCAAGCTGGATGCGTGGCCCCCAGCGGCTGAAGCCGCGATTCGGGTGGCGGCTTCAGCGGCACGACTGTAAGTCGTGCCCTTCCCGGTCGTGGTATTGGCGGGTGTTTGCGATTGTTGCGCGGAGGGTATGGGGAAATTGGTTGCGAATGCGGCTATCGGTATTGCTCAGCGTTTCCGGGATTCGAGCTGGATGCGTGGGCCCCAGCGGCTGAAGCCGCGATTCGGGTGGCGCTTCAGCGGCACGACTGTAAGTCGTGCCCTTCCCGGTCGGGGTATTGGCGGGTGTTGCGATTGTTGCGCGGAGGGGATGGGGAGATTGGTTGCGAATGCGGCTATCGGTATTGCTCGGCGGTTCCGGGATTCGAGCTGGATGCGTGGCCCCAGCGGCTGAAGCCGCGATCCGCATGGCGGCTTCCGCGGCACGACTGTAAGTCGTGCCCTTCCCGGTCGTGGTATTGGCGGGTTGTTTGCGATTGTTGCGCGGGAGGATCGGAAAGGGCTCGGCTATAATGAATGTCGAACAAGGAGTTTCGATGGGCATTCAGAAGACCGACAAGATCTGGCACAACGGCAAGCTGATTAACTGGGATGACGCCACTTTGCACGTGATGTCGCACGTCGTGCACTACGGTTCTTCGGTCTTCGAAGGCATCCGTTGCTACGAATTGCCCACCGGCCCCGCAATTTTCCGCGCTGTCGAGCACATGCAGCGCCTGGTCGACTCGGCCAAGGTCTATCGCATGGATTTGCCTTTCACGCGCGACGAACTGGTGCGCGCCATGGTCGAGACTGTGGGCCATAACGGCGCGTGGCCGTGCTACATCCGGCCGGTAGTGCTCCGGGGGTACGGCGATGCCGGCGTGAACCCGCTGCACTGTCCGGTCGAGATTTACATCTGCAATTATCCCTGGGGAAAATATCTGAGTGGCGACAGCGACGGAGTGGACGTGTGTGTTTCTTCGTGGACGCGGCTTGCGCCCAACACGCTGCCCGCGATGGCGAAGGCCGGCGCGAATTACATGAATTCGCAGCTGATCAAGATGGAAGCGATCGCCAACGGCTATGTCGAGGGCATCGCGCTCGACAAGAACGGGTTCGTCAGCGAAGGATCGGGCGAAAACCTGTTCCTCGTACATCGCGACAAACTCATCACGGCGCCGCTCGGGAGTTCCGTGCTGCCGGGCATCACTCGCGACTCGGTACTGCAGATCGCGCGCGACCTGAATATTCCGATCATTGAACAGATGATTCCGCGCGAGATGCTCTACATCGCCGACGAAGTGTTCTTCACCGGTACCGCCGCCGAAGTGACGCCGATTCGTTCCGTCGACAAGATCAAGGTCGGCATCGGCGGAATGGGCCCGATCACGAAGGCGCTGCAGAAGGAGTTCTACGCCATCGTGCGCGGCGAGAAGAGCGACCGCCACGGCTGGCTGACGCCGGTTCCGGTGCGCACCAAGCAAACTGTCGGAGTATAATTCCCTCGTCCAATCGAGCCAGGGGCGGCACGTTCCAGAACGATTGGCGCCCCTTTGGCTTCTCTGCCCGGAAGAAACAAAACATCCGTCACGAAGGAGAAGAATTATGTCCCAAGGTCTAACTCCCGATTTCATCCTCGGCTATCGCGCCATGATGCTCGACGGCATCGCACGCGAAGCAGAATGCACGAAGAAAGTCATCGCAGCCGTCCCCGACGCGAAGTCCGATTATCGTCCTGATCCGCACGCCCGCACCGCGAAGGAACTGGCGTGGCACATTGCCAATACCGACATTCAGTTCCTCGATGGAATTGCCGACATGAAGTTCAGCATGGAATCGCCCGCGGATAAGCCGCAGACTTCTTCCGAAGTGGTTGCCTGGTACGACGAGAACATGAAGCGCGGGCTGGCCCGCATCGCGCAGATGACGCCCGAGCAGTTGATGACACCCGTTGAGTTCTTCGGTGTCTTCAACCTGCCCGCTGCGTTCTATCTGGGATTTCTTAACAATCACAGCATCCATCACCGCGGAGAACTCACGACCTACCTGCGCCCGATGGGATCGAAGGTACCCTCGATCTACGGTGGCAGCTATGACGAGCCGTTCGTGCCGCCGGTGCCTGCCGAGGCAGCCGCATAGTCTGAGGTTCTCTTGCCCAAGCCGCCCGCTCTGGGCGGCTTTCTTATTTGCCCGCGTCGAGGCTCCAGGGGCCGGAGCCGAATTGGTTGATCAGCAGGGCGGCGCCCAGCATGGTTAGGTTCTTCATGAACATGACCATTTGCATCTGCTGCATCATCGGGTCGGTGATGCCCCAGAATTTGTGCATGGGGGTGACGCCGATCAGAAAGATGACGATCAACCACGCGCCAAGTTTGGCACGATAACCGAGCAGGATCGAAATTCCGCCGAGGAGCGCGATGACACCAGAGAGCGGAACGAGGACCGAGGCCAGCGGAACGCCTTGAGAAGCGGCGAAGCCAATTGTTTGCTTGGCAAAGTGGGTAAAGCCGGACATCAGAAAGATCAGGACGAACAGCAGTCGTCCAAGGAAGACCACGGGAGCGGAGACCGAGCTCTGTGCCCTGGAAAGAGGAAGGGATTGCGCGAGAGTTGCCATGACATTCTCCTGAAATTTTAGTTTGGAATACTCCAACCGATTCAGGAGGGTTGGATGGCGGAATGTTCCTATCGGTTACAATTAATAACTATACATATTATGTATACTAAGAACTTTAGAGTAACTTAATTACTCGCGAGAAAATCTCGAACCACTCAGGGCACGAAGGTACACGAAGGAAACAAAAGGCGGGAACAGGCATCTCTCTAGTATGAAGCGATTCACGAAAACGCCGTCTCCATGCGCGATCAGCGGAATGCTGGAGCTGCTGACGCGTCCCTGGACGATGCACATTCTCTGGTCCCTTAGCACGAACGGGCCGACGCGATTCGGAAGTTTGCGAAAGAATGTTTCGGGAATTTCGGCGCGCGTGTTGACGGAACGTCTACGGACTCTCGAGGACGCAGGATTTGTTTTCCGGCACTACGAGCAGACGATTCCTCCGGCGGTGACGTATGGCATTACAGATCGGATGAAGGACATCGAGAAGGTGCTCACGCAACTGGAAGCGCTGGCGCGGAAGTGGAACGGGGAGGGCGCGGCTTCCGGGCATAACCGGCCGGCGCACATGTAGCGTTCCGACTTTTCGTCGGCGAGTTTTCGGCGTCCCGTGCCGGGCTCAACCCAATACCATTTCTGCTGCGGGAAAATGCGGCCTCCAGGTTCGTGCAGATGGGCCGCTCGGCTTTGCCTTGCGGGACGGACGAAGGCGTCCGTCGCCACACGGTTGGTGCTTACCTCTTGAGTTTGGAGCCGGGAGTCAGTTCTTCCCCCAGTGACCTTCGTGCCGCCCGGCCTCCCAGCATGAATTCAGCGAAATGCCGCTGACTGCCGATAAGACTGTCAGGAACACTCGCTGAGACACATTTGTGATTGACGAATTCAACAACGAACACCAGTTCATCATGGATGCGCTGGTTGAGGGCATCTGCGGCATCGATGCAGACGGGAGCATAACCTTCTGCAACGACGCCCTGTCGCGGATGACAGGCCACTCTAAGGCAGAGATTGTCGGGAAGAGTGTGCACGACTTGCTGCACCACAGCCGGGAGGATGGGAGCAGGTATCCGCGAGAAGAATGCGATTTGAACAAGGCCATTCGGGAGGGAACGCCGAGACAGGTGGCCGAGGGACGGCTGTGGAAGAAAAACGGCAGCTATCTCCCTGTCGAGTACTGCGGACGTCCTCTTCCGGCAAATGGGAGCCGGACGTGTTATCTGGCAACGATGAAGGATCTTAGCGAGATTGAGATGGCCAAGGAGGCTCTACGCCGGAGCGAGGAGCAGTAC
>DATEHP010000092.1:0-10392 GCA_035279505.1 Candidatus Sulfotelmatobacter sp.
CGGGCAACATCCGGCTGGCAGATCAACCCAAGCCCTCCGCAGCGGATGCTTTACGCGGTCTCAGGAATCAGCATCTTCGTATCGTTATGCTCACCGGAGACAGCAAGCCCATCGCGGCTGCTATCGCCCAGGAACTCGGGATCGATGAGTTCGAAGCCGAGGTCCTGCCCGAAAGAAAATCTGAGGTCGTGAAGAAACTGCAAGACCAGGGAAGAGTCGTCGCCATGGCCGGAGACGGCATCAATGATGCGCCCGCGCTCGCACAAGCCGACGTTGGGATCGCCATGGGTACCGGGACCGATGTGGCCATGGAAAGCGGCGGAATCACGCTGATTAAAGGGGATCTGACGGGAATCCTTCGCGCACGCAAGCTGAGCCAGGCTACGATGCGCAATATCCGCCAGAATCTTTTCTTCGCGTTCATCTACAACGCGATTGGAGTGCCCATCGCCGCCGGAGTGCTCTATCCGTTCTTTGGAGTGCTGCTGAGCCCGATCCTCGCAGCCGCTGCCATGAGCTTTAGTTCCGTGTCGGTCATCACCAACGCGCTGCGCCTGCGGAACCTCAAGCTATAGAAATTTCCTTTGAGAGTCGCTGAGAGGCGCGAAGCAGAGAATTCTTGAAATGCGATCAATTGCTAATTGGAATCGGGCGCACGCTCGTTCTCTTCATCTCGCCGCTTGCCGTAGCGCACGGCAAACCCTAGTCCCAGCGACAGAATCCCCAGAGGCGGCACCAGCATGATAAGGATTGCGCGATTGATAGCCGTTTGACCTTCCTTGGGCGTGGCCTTCGCATTGGCCCGGCACATCGCACAACCCTGCGCCAGCGCCGGAGCGCTCGAGAATACCGCCAGGAGCAATGCCGCCAACCATCGCCTGCGCACTACACACCTCCTACTGCACTCCGAGCTGCCGGATCCGGTCCGCATCGGGGAAGAAGAAGAAATACATGATGACGAAACACGTCACGACGGAGAGCACGAGCAGCCAGCGCATCAGCGCGGTCTCAAATTTCAAGTGCATGAAGTAGCCAATGATCAGCGCCGACTTGATCACCGACAGCAGCAGCAGCACCTCGAGCATCCGTACCGGCGAGAACACCTGCCTGTATCCCAATACAACTTCAATGGCAGTCAGTACGAGCAGAGCTCCCCAGACCCAGAAGTACTGCCCCTTGCTGTCATCGTGTTTCGCGACATCATGCATAGTCAGGATCCCCCTGTGTACCTCTGTGCCCTATGTGGTGAAGCGTTTGATTGCCGTGCTACGAAACTTTCGTTGACATCAAATACACCAGCGGGAAGATGAACATCCACACCAGATCGACAAAATGCCAGTACAGCCCGCAAACTTCAACATCGTGCGCGTCGTAGTCTTTCGGCTTGAGAAGAACGATAACCGCGGCCACCAGCAGTCCGATACCCAGTGCGTGTACCGGGTAGTGAAATACGTTGCCGGACGGAATCATGAACGCGCCCGCAATCCAGATAACCGCCAGCGCCGGCAGGAACCATTTGCGAAACGCGATCACGCCCAAATAAATCACGCCGATCGTCACGTGCAGCATGTGCATCGCCGTGAGCCCGAAGAAGGCCTGCGGAAACTGCGGGACATTTTTCGAGATATCCGCCAGTTCTCCCGAAGTGGCGGTCTTGGAGACGCCAAGGATGCTCTGGAACCCTGAGAGTATCAACCCCTCATTGATCAGCTTGCTCCACTCCATGGCGTGCAACACGATGAATGCCGTACCGAAAACCATTGTGGCCAGCAGCCAGTTGCGCATCCACGCGCGGTCGCCGCGCTGCGCCGCAAACACAGCCAACACCATGGTCAGCGAACTCGATAGCAGGCACGCCGTCATGATCGTCGCGTTCGCAATGCTCTCGGCGTGGAACGGCGTCGGCCAGGGATTGGTGTAAATCCGGTTGTAGCTGAAGGCGAACAACAGTGCGCCAAACGTCAGCGAGTCCGAGGCCAGGAAGAGCCACATTCCCACTTTCTTGGAGTAGGCTCCGAACAGCGGTGCTTCGTAGGCTCCGGGCGCTCCATGCTGGACCACATCGTGCTCGATCGTAGCTTCCGCCATTCCCCAATTCCCCTTTCGTCCGGCCGCAAAGAAACCAAAACCATCAACCACAAAGGTCACGAAGTAACACTAGGGAACTCCTTCGCGCACCGTAGCCTGCCCTGAGCCACGCCGAAGCGTGGCCTTTGTGGTTAGCCTTTTGCACTTTAACGAGCCAACCCCAACAGCAAGAAAATATAGATCCACAACACCGCCATAAAGTGCCAATACCACGCGGTGATATCCACTGCAATTCGACGCGCCTCAACCGGCTGGCGGAGCAGGGAAGCGCTGGCCGCCCAAATCAAAGCAATCATTCCCCCGCCCAGATGCACGGCGTGCGCAATCGTAAGCAGAAATGCAAACGAACTGCTGGGATTCGTATACACGAAGAATCCGCGCGTGTGCATCGCGGACCAGGCGATCCATTGCCCAATCAGAAATGCAAAGCCCAGCACGACCGTGATGCCCAGCCACGGAAAATTCTTCTCATCTCCGAGCGAAACCCCGGGAATCGAACTCACCGGAGCCAGAGCCGCTTGCCGCGCGGCCTTCCGTCGCGCCAATTCCATCGTGATGCTGCTGAACAGCAGGATCGCCGTATTAATCCCCAGCAGCACCCAGGGCAAATCCACGCTGCCCCAATCGCGGACATAGCTATTCGATTCGCCCTGAAACGTCGGCAGCCCGCGGCGGAAGATGTACGCGCTGGTCAGCGAGATGAAAACCATCCCGACCGTCGCAATCCCGCAAATTAGTCCTAGCCGCGCCCGCCGCAGCCGCGCACCATAATCCGGAACATCGCCGCCGCGTCCGTCATCTCCTCCGCCCGTAACCGGAGGCGCAGGAGGTTTGTGGCCAATATCATCAATCGGAGTGCTTGGGGTATACGTCGCCATAACTACTTAGTGCGCCACTGCGTGAATCTGGTTGCCACTTCGATGGGGGTGCCCCACGTCTCGCCGAATTTGCGAGACGTGGGAATCGATGCCCTTTCAATGTTTCGGCTCAGTCGGCGGATCCGTCTGCATCACAAAATCCTTCGGCGCTCCCGGCACTCCGTACTCATACGGCCCGTTGTTCACAACCGGAGTCTTCCCGCCGAAGTTGTCGTGCGGCGGCGGAGTGGTTGTCGTCCACTCCAGCGTCGTCGCATCCCACGGATTGTCGCTGGCCTTCGGCCCTTTAAACATGCTCCAGAACAGATTAATGACGAAGATGAACTGCGCCGCGATAGTGACCAATGCCGCAAACGTGATGAACGTCTGCAGCGGAAGCAGTTTGGTCTGATAGGCAACCTCGGTGAACTGCGAGTATCGGCGCGTCTGTCCCGCCATGCCTAAATTGTGCATCGGCATGAAGATCGCATAGGTGCCCGCGAGTGTGATGAAGAAGTGGATTCGGCCCAGAGTCTCGTTCATCATCCGGCCGAACATTTTCGGGAACCAGTAGTAGGTCGCCGCGAAGATGCCGAAGATTGCCGCCACACCCATGATCAGGTGGAAGTGTCCCACCACGAAGTAGGTATCGTGCAACTGTATGTCGAGCACGGGCTGCGCCAGGAACGGCCCGCTCAACCCACCCGACACAAACAGCGAAACGAAACCGATGGCATAGAGCATCGGAGTATCGAAGCGAATGCGCCCCTTCCACATTGTGCCCAGCCAGTTGAAAGTTTTGATGGCCGAGGGCACTCCGATGCACATCGTCAGAATCGAAAACGCAAATGCCGAATAGGGGCTCATCCCGCTCATGAACATGTGATGGCCCCAAACCATGAATCCGAAGAATCCGATGGACAGCATCGCGTACACCATGGCGCGATACCCGAAGATCGGCTTGCGCGCAAAGGTCGACAATACCTGCGAGGCAACGCCCATGCCCGGCAGGATAGCGATATACACCTCAGGATGTCCGAAGAACCAGAACAAGTGCTGCCACAGCAGCGGTGAGCCGCCTTTGTGAGCAACGATCTGACCGTTCACCACAATCAGCGGCACATAGAAACTGGTTCCAAGATTGCGATCCATCAGCAGCAGGATACCCGCAGAGAGCAGCACGCCGAAGGCGAGCAATCCTAGAATTGCAGTGATGAACCAGGACCACACGGTCAGTGGCATGCGCATCAGAGTCATGCCCTTGGCGCGCAGATCGAGCGTTGTGGTGATGAAGTTCAGGGCGCCCATTAACGACGCCACGCAGAATATCGCGATGGCAGTGATCCACAGATCCGCTCCGAGCGCTTCACCAGGTCCGGCCGACTGAATTGCACTGAGCGGCGGATACCCCGTCCATCCATGCAGGGGCGCGCCGCCCGGCACAAAGAACGCGCATAAAAGCACGATGAACCCTACGAACGTCGTCCAGAACGAAAGCATGTTCAGGACAGGGAACGCCATGTCAGGGGCGCCGATCTGGATCGGGAGAACGTAATTGCCGAATCCGCCCTGCGGTGCCGTGGTCAACACGAAGAACACCATAATGGTGCCGTGCATGGTCAGAAAGGCAAGATAAGTTTCGGGCTTGATCTCTCCGACCAGAGGCCAGTTAGCGGTCGGCCAGATCATGTGAACCCGCATCATCAGCGATAAAAACATTCCGACAAAGACTGCTGTGAGTGCGAGGAAGAAGTACTGAATCCCGATAACCTTGTGATCGAGGCTGAAGATATATTTCCGAATGAACCCCTGAGGTGCGTGCGAGTGAACCGTAGCCGCGGTCGCCATTACTGTTTCTCAGCCTCCCGTGCCGCCAGCCACTTGTCAAAATCCTCCTGGCTAACGACGTGGACCATACCGTGCATCTTGTAGTGACCCAGTCCGCAAAGTTCGGCGCACGCAATCTCATACTCGCCGATCGCGGTGGGTTTGAAATGCATGTGGATATTTAAGCCCGGTACCGCATCCTGCTTGAAACGCAACTGGGGCACGAACAGGTCGTGAATCACATCCACAGAGCGCAGGCTGAGATCGACCTCACGATTCACCGGCAGGTACATGGTGCCCGTCACGACGTCGTCCTTTGCTGAAGGATCGGAGGTGTCCAGTCCCACGGCCGCTTCGCCTCCCGCTGAGGGATCCATCAAACTCATCTTTGTGGTTGCATAGGTGCCATCAGGCCCGGGATAGCGGAAGTACCAGGCAAACTGCATGCCCGTAGCTTCCACCTGTACCGCGCCTGCTTCCGGAGGGTCGAAACGCTGGCTCGCCCAGACACTGCTGCCCATCAGATTCAGGCCAACGAACAGTATCGTGGTCAGAGTCGTCCACGCGATTTCAAGTGTCGTGTTCCCGTGCGAATAAGAGGCTGGCGGAGAGGATGGCGTCTGACGGTATCTCCACACGATGTAGCCCAGCCCGAGCTGCGCGGCAAGGAAGACAATTCCCATAATGATGAAGGTGATGGTGAATTGTCTGTCGATGAAACCCGTAGCGGCGGAAGCGCCGACCGGCAGCCACCAGGTCTTAGCGACAAAAAAGTATGTGCTGATCAGAGTGATCAGCCAGATCAAAACCATTAACGCGAGGCCCATTCCCCAGTCCCCCTAGCCTTCGGACGGCACAAAAGGATCTCTCCCCACGGCTGTGTCGCATTCCCACAACGCAAGCAACAGTCGGCGGCGAGTGTAACACAGCGGCTTGGCCACATTGCAAGCGAGTTGGAGAAGAAAAATCTTCAGGAGTACGCCCGAGAGAAATAAATCAGCGTGCTATGTTTATTTTTTCTACAGGGACTACTGATAAGTTCTTCTTCGCGCCCTCAGTGGTGAAAGCTCTTGTAAGCTAACTTTTATTTCTCCGACCACTCCGGCACCCGCCCCGGAGTCCAAGGCGCCCCGGCAGCCTCCATGTCCTTCTCAAGCTTCGCCAGATCGACATCGACCAAAGTTCGCAATTTCGCCAACTGATCCGCGAATTCCGCCGCTGCAACCCCATACGACTCCACATCGGACTGCGTCGGTTTCGCCATGGAGAATCTCTCTCCCTCGATGATCGTCTCCACACGGTCGCCGATCGAAGAAGGGATCGGCTCATTCCGCTTGGCGATCTCAATATCCCCCTGCAACGCGCGCAGGATTTCGCGGTCGCGTTGCTCGAGTGAATCCGCCACAGCCTCCAGTTGCTTCTCCGCAACCGGAGTCTCATGCAAAGCCTGGCGAATCTGCTTCAGCCGTTCTTGCGCATCCTCGGCGGTGCGGTTTGCGCCGTAAGCAGCACGGTAGAGCCGCGACACTTTACGCAGGAACTCTTCTTGCGCTGTCCGATCAGTTGGGGTCATCGAAGCCGACTGCTCCGTCGTCACTTTGAAAGATTGCGGCCCCGCCACCTCGCTGACGGATCCTCCGATTTTCTCGAACATCCTTACGGAGTAGCTGCCCGCCAGTACCAACGGACCCTGATCCGACGCGTCGTGAAAAAATCCCGCGGTATCCTCTTCACGCTTGACCACCTTCGCCGCAGGATAGCGGAGGTCCCATGCAACCCGCTGGAACCCCGCGTCTGTCGATCCTTCCACTCGCCGGATCGGCGCCCCACTCTCGTCGTACACCACAAAGTAAACTTCCGGCTTCGCCTCCTCCGCTTCGGCGCGCATTTCGTCATTCGACGGATAGGGCGATGCCTCGTTCTTCTTCGCCGCCTCCTTCTCAGCTTCCTGGCGCTTTTCCTTTTTCGTCTTCATCTTCTCTTTGAGGTACGCGGTGAACACAGCGCCATAAGGAGGATTTTCCGCGGCAAAATACCCGTCCCCCTGAAACCCCTTGTGCGGTCCGCCCAGCGGGTGCCGCTCGATATACATCAACGCATCTTTCACCGGATACAACGCCGCAGCCTGCTGAGTCGCTTCGGCTTTCATCTGCCGCAAGGGCGCGATGTCATCCAGCACATAGAAGCCACGTCCAAACGTCGCGATCACCAGATCGCCTTCCCGCGGATGGATCAGCATGTCCCGCACGGCAATGGTCGGTAGACCACCTTTCAGCCGCACCCAATGCTCGCCGCCATCAATCGTGAAGAACGCACCGAACTCAGTGCCGGCAAAGAGGAGACGGGCGTTCAGCGGATCTTCGGCAAACGCCAGCACCGGACCGTTCTCCGGCAAATCGCCCGCGATGGAGTTCCAGGTCTTCCCGCTGTCAGTGGATTTCAGCAGATACGGCTTAAAGTCTTCATTCTTGTGATTCTCAAACGCCGCGTAGACAGTGTTGCCATCGTGCGAAGAGGCGGCTACTCGGCTTACGTACGTCGTCTCCGGCACGCCGGGAAACTTGTCATACTTCGTCCACCCTCCGCCGCCGTCCTGAGTGACCTGAATCAGCCCATCGTCGGTCCCCACGTAAATCAGCCCCTCTCTCTTTGGTGACTCCGAGAGGGACACGATATTCCCATAAAACGAAGTCGACGCACTCTTCGCCACCGCATCCGGTCCCCAGACTTTTCCCATCACTGGCAGCCTGTTGCGATCGATCTGCCGCGTCAAATCGCCAGAAATGGCCTTCCACGTGTCTCCGCGATCATCGCTGCGAAACAATTTGTTGGCCGCAAAGTACAGCCGGGTGTGAGAGTGCGGACTGACAATGATCGGCGAATCCCAGTTCCAGCGCAGCGGGGGCTCACCCTTGCCTTCCTTCGGCTGCAACAGCAATTCCTGCCCGGTCGGCTTGTCATAGCGAATCAGCACGCCGTATTGTGATTCGGAATAGATGGTATTCGGGTCAAGAGGATCAACCGCAGAGCGGAATCCATCGCCGCCCGTGGTTACAAACCAATCGCTATTCACGATTCCGCTGATGTTTCGCGTGCGCGTCGGTCCGCACCACGAGAAGTAATCTTGCGTGCCCCCGCAAACGTTGTAAAAGGGCAGGGAATTGTCGACCGCGACGTCATAGAATTGCATGGTCGGCAGGTTCGCCTTGAACTGCCACGATTTCGCATCGTCCCAGGTTTCGTACATCCCACCATCGGATCCGAGCAGCCAGTGGCGGGTGTCATTGGGGTCGATCCACATGGCGTGATTGTCGCCGTGATGGTTGATCTCGTTGATCTTGTGCAGCGTCTTGCCGCCATCGGTCGACTCGCGCAGTTCGACGTTCATCACGAAGATGCGGTCCACATTTTTCGGGTCAGGCACGATGCGCGCGTAGTACATCGCTCCGGCGTCGAACTCGTTCCGCCGCTCCCAGTTCGCGCCCTTGTCGCTCGAGCGGAAAATTCCGCCTTTGCCATCCGCCGCTTCCACAGCGGCATATACCACATTCGGATCGGCCGGCGAGACTGCCAACCCGATGCGCCCCATATCCACCGAGGGCAGACCTGATGTGACTTTGTTCCACGTCGCACCCGCATCGGTTGATTTGTAGATCGCGCTCTCGGGGCCTCCATCGATGAACGTAAATACATGCCGCCGCCGCTGATACCCCGATGCGTACAGGATGTCGGGATTCGAAGGGTCCATCACCACATCATTCACGCCGGTGTTCTCGCTGATCGTCAGCAGCGCCTTCCAGGTCTTCCCACCGTCGGTCGTCTTGTAGAGCCCGCGATCTCCGCCCGGTCCCCACAAAGGCCCCTCCGCCGCCACATACACGACCTTCGAATCTCGCGGATCAATCACCACCCGCCCAATGTGTTCGGACTTCTTCAACCCAAGATTCTTCCAGCTCTTCCCGCCGTCATCCGACCGGTAAATCCCGTCGCCATAGGCGACACTGCGCTGAGAATTTGATTCACCCGCGCCCACCCACACCACCGACGGATCATTCGGATCTAGGGCCACCCAGCCTATCGAATACGATCCCTCTCCGTCGAAAAGTGGCGACCATGTCGTGCCGTCATTCACGGTCTTCCAAACTCCGCCCGAGGCCACACCCACGTAGAACTCCGAAGTCTTCTTCGGATCCACCGCAATCGACATCACCCGCCCCGATTCTGCGCCAGGCCCAATCGAGCGAAATTTCAGCCCGGCGAAGGTGTCTGTGTTCATCCCAGGCTTCTTCTCTTCTTCTTTCTTGGGCTCCTCCTTCTTCTCGTCCTTCGGGCTCTTCTTCTGATCTTTCTTGACAGAAGAAGCTGCCGCCTGTTTCTTGTCAGCATCTTTGTCGGACGCCTTCTGTTCAGCAGCGGATTGCGCAAAAAACAAGGATGTAAGAGCGATAGTAACGACGAAGGTAGCGAGTGTCTTCATGGACGACTCCAAGTTCAAGAATTGTCATCCTGAGGCGCGTTCGTGGCGCCGAAGGACCTATGCAGTTTGCAGGGCCCACTCACTGCAGATGGAAACCGATATGTATACAGGAATCGCAAAGAACTTTCACGCACTTGATCCGGTCATCCCGAACGCGCGCGCTTACACCAGCGCGCGGAGGGATCTCGGTGCTTCCGAGCATTGGTCCAAGGGAGATCCTTCGCTCCGCTGAAGAACGGCTCCGCTCTGGATGACGCCAGTGTTTGCTTCGCGCCCTCTGTGTTGTGATCTAATCTCCCCCATGCGCCCCAAGATCCACGGACACGAGACCGCATACCACAAGCTCCAGAAGAACTTTTGCTTCGCCTGCGGACAGGACAATCCCGATGGCATGCGCCTCAAATTCATCCTCGACGAAGAACGTCAGACCTTCGTCTGCCGCTTCCGCCTCTCCAAACGCTACACGGGGCCGCCCGGCCACTGCCACGGCGGCATCATCGCCACAATCCTCGACGACGCCATGGGGAAAGTGAACAAACTCCACCACGTCATCGCGCTCACCAAAGAAATGACCGTCGAATACCTGAAGCCCGTCCCATTACACAAGCCTTTGCACGTTGAGGGCAGGGAAGTCAGCGTCCACGGCCGTCAGCACATCAACAGCGCGGAGATCCTGAACGAGAGCGGGGAAGTTCTGGCTCGCAGTCGCGGCATCTTCATCGCGATCGACCCGGAGAAAATGTTTGGCAAGTTCGTAGAGAGATGAACGCCTTAACCAGCAAGCCAACGCTGTCATCCCGACCGGAGCGACCCTGAGCGTAGTCGAAGGGGAGCGGAGTGGAGGGACCTTGCGTGCCTGAATGTCCCGTCTTGCGCCACCGCCGATAAAATACTCGCCAACGTATGAAAAAGACACCGTCGATGCTTCGTGTGTTGATAGCGTATTTCCTGCTCGCGAGCTCGCTTGGCCTTGCCGCCGATAAGCAGAAAGAACTGCACGCTCACTTTGCAGAGACCTGCGCCTCGAAGAAGTTCATGGGTGCCATTGCTGTGGCGGTAAATGGCAAGATCATACTCTCGGACGCTTGCGGCTTTGCCGATGCAAAATGCAACATCAAGAACACCGTCGACACGTCCATGGAC
>DATEHP010000093.1:0-18217 GCA_035279505.1 Candidatus Sulfotelmatobacter sp.
ATAAGGATCCGCCTTGGCGGACTCGCACCGTCGCAGAATCGCGCCGAAATGATCGTCCTTGGGCGCAAAACGATCGCGCACTGCGGCGTCAAGATCGTTGACAGAAATGTTAAAGTTCACTCCGAGCCGCCGCGTCAGCCAGTAACGAAATCTCTGATAACAGATGTCGACCGCAACTGATGCTGTGCCCGCGTTCTCATACAATCCGCCAAGCGTTTGCACAAACTCCAGTGGAGACAGGCGGACATCTGTCACCGGCGCAGAGACCGGCCCGCTCCTTCGGGAAAACGTGGCCACCACCGCCAATCCAAGAAGCGCCACCTGCAGCAACAGCCATTTCACCGGTGAGTGCTCGACAGAGGATCCCAGATCTTCACGATATCCGTGAATGTACTCGTCCCACAGGACAGGGCTTTTCGTGTCTCCCAAACAGGCGAGCAGAAATTCCAGATTCCCGGGCTCTTTCAATCCCGCATTCGTAAGAGGGGTCGCCGCCGCCCACCACAAGACTTCCCCGCGGCCATAGGGATACTTCACGACGACAATCTCATCTCCGTCGCCATACAAAGAGTACGCGGCGGAATAAGACGGCCACCGAGCCTGCGGGGCGATCGTGATTTCTGGCGCAGCGCGAGTGATCGCGGAAGGTGAGACGGCTGCGGCCTTTTTCGATGTCATTCCGAGCAGCATATCGGGGACAGAGTCATTCTCTGGGAGGAAAGTTCCCGAGAACATACCTGTCGCGATGACTCGTCCGCCGTCGGAAAGAAAATTCTTGACAGATTCGCGCTCCTCGCGAGTCGGCGCCTCAAGCGGATCCGCGAGAACTACGGTGGCTGTTTTCGGGAGATCGGTAAGACGCTTTTCCCAGCGCTGGACTTTGTAGCCCGATTCCAATAAGAGTAGATAGGCTGCCTTGGCGCCGCCCGAGGCTGTCGAATAACTAGTGGGGGTTTCTTGTTTCTGACCTCCATCGCCCCCGAAGATGACCGCACCTGTAATCAGAAGGATGAACACGACGGTCGATCCCACAAGAAGCTTCCTGTCACGCCGATCGATTCTTAGCGGCATCCAAGCTTCTCCAGTTGCTCCAGCGTCTGCGAAAAAGTCCGTTCGTCCGCGTCGCGCTTCGCGTACCAGGCGAGTTCGAAAATGCGGGTGAGCGCAGTCAGGGTTTCGCGCTGCTCGGTTTGTGCTGAAATCAATCGCAAGTATTCCCGCGGAGTACGGGCACGGTCAGGTTTCCAGAATCCCTCGCGCTCGAGGAAGGAAATACCAGCCCAATAGGCCAGATGAATGGCATCGCGCCAGTCACCTCTGGCCGCGGCGGCACGAGCCTCCGAGAGCCAGATGGACCACTCCTTGGCCGAGACCGGAAGATCTCTGGGAACGACTTCTTCGAATTCGGGGTTTTGGAAGATGCTTCGATAGATCAGGTACAGCAAAGCCAGACCGGCTGCTCCCATCAAACCGTAAATAAAAGCCTTCCCGACAGTCGGCAGAGACTTCCAGCCGAACAGGCTTTGAAGGAAACGGAAAAAACCGAGAACCAGTTTGAAAAACCAATCTCTGACCGTCTTTTGCAAAGCCTCCAGCCTCTTGTTGATCTTTTGGAACCACCCGGGACCCCGCCCGGCAAATTCCGGCTGGGCAAGAATTGAATCTAATGTTGCGCGGCTTCGAGCAGCGTCCGGTGGCGCTTTCTCAAACCCATCCACCTCTCGGCTCAGACTTTCGAGGCGCGTGCGGATGGCGATAGCATTGGCCGCATTTTTTTCTTTCTGGTAGCGGCGAACGTCGCGCTGAAGTCCCTCGGTGGGAATCTGGAAATCACCCTGCTCGGTATGAACCGGCCAACTCTGCGGCAAATTCTCCAGCGCTTTGGGGGGTTCGCGGCCAGAGCTGTCGAGTTGCCGAGTCGCAGCCAGCAATCCATCGAGTTCGGCGCGGTAGTCGGCTGTGCTTAGGGCGCGGTTCTGCGGCGAGTCAGCGAGGCAGGACGCTGCCCCGAGAACAACGCCAGCCAGGATGTAGGTCCGCCATACCCTCATGCGCCGACTTGTGCTGGGGAACCCGGCATGGCAGCGGCATCGATGGTAGTCATCATCAGTTGTAGGTCAAACGCTTCTTTGCGCACACGCTCATCGTAATAGACAAGCGAGAATGCAATCGTCCCGACAGCGCCGACCAAAGACTCGGCCACGAACGCAGCAACTAGGGATGCGATCTGCCATCCCAGCACCGCACTCCTCATCCCCGCTTTCGCACTCATGTATGTCGCAATAAGAATGGGCGCCTGCAACAGGATCCGAACACCATAAGACAAAACGATAACCAGTAGCCCTACGACGAAGATGCGACCCCAGTCACCTTTTGTCAGGTCTACGCTCCTCGACATTGCGGAAAGCACCCCTTTGTTTTCTAAGACTTTTGCAGGTACGGAAAGGGACCAAATGATCGCCAGCAGAATACCAGGGACTAACAACGCAACCATGCCCGCCCATACACCCATTATTACAATGATCGAGATGCCCATTACGCCAAGCAGATGCCCTTTCACTCTCAGAAAAGAATCCATGACGCTTGCCGGACGATCCAGGTGAAGATCGGAAACCGCAACCACTGCCGCGGCCTGCGATGCAGCGGCCATCACCAACCCCAGGAACGCAATGGCTGCGAGCCAGAGAAGCGAAGCGAAGACATCTGGCGTCCTACCATACGGCCTTTGACTCAGGACCTGTAAAAACTGAACTCCAAGAACTACTAGGTGCGGCAGCGCGAAGATCCCGACGAACAACCCAAAGTGGCTGCGATACAACGAGAAGGTACGGTCCAACAGCTCTCCTGTACTCAACGGCCTGAGTGCCGTAGTCATGACTCCTCCGGGCTTTTTCGAACTTTGCCCGGCATGGTAGCACAGCACGCGTCAGACCGCTGTGAAAACAGGCTCTTGGCGGTTACGAAGGTGGTGTCCCAGGGTTGATCTCGGCCGCCTTGCCCTCGTGATAGACGATTACCAGCGGCTTGCCGCCATTAGGATAGTGCACGGTCTTTTGGTAAGAGGTGTCCCCGGCATCGGGCACACCCATCCCGATGGCAAAGTCCGCCTGCATTTCGTTCATGCCCGGCTTCACTTGATGCTGCTCGACCGCTTGCCACACCTCGGGGGGCCAGTGCTTGTAGAGGTCGTGCGGATCCTGGATATAGAGCATCTCGTCAGAGTAGATTTTGTATTCGCCCTCGGCAGTTTGGTATCCGATCGGCACGGCGTAACTCTTCCCTTCCTTTTGAAAGGTGGCAACAACTTGTTTCAGCTGTCCCGAGACTGTATTGCTCGCGATAACCACGTCAGTGATCGCGAGCTTTTCAATGGGACCGAGCAGTCCGGCATCGTGACCGAAGTCGACATGTTTGTTCGCGGGTTGATAAGCAAAGTAGGTATAGCGGTATCCCTCTTTAACCCACACCGGCTGCTGCGTAAGCTGCTTCGCGCTTTTCAGGTCGTAAGGATAGAGCTTCTTCGGATTCACGTAATAGTCGGCGTTGGAGTAGCCGATGGCATCGGCTCTCTTCTTGCGCTCAACCGCGAGCTGGTCTTCGTGGCGTTGATAAAAGACGTAGCCGGCGCGCAGCGTAGCAAGCGCAAGGGCAGCTAACAGGGCCAACTGGATTCGTTTTCTGGTTTCGGCGGTCATGATTGCGAAAGAACCCTATGAGATGAACCTAGCACTCCAGCCCCCGTTGTACACTGAATACAGGAGCAGCATCAATGCCAGTCACAGAACAGGATGTCATGAGCGCGCTGAAGAGTTGTTATGATCCGGAGATTCCGGTCAATATCGTAGATCTTGGCCTGATTTATGGCGTGAAATTCGATCCCGCGCCGGACGACAAACAGGATGTCAGCATCGACATGACTCTGACCGCGCAGGGCTGCCCCGAGCACGTTAATATCAGCATGCAGGTCAAATCGCGCTTGGAACAGTTGCCAGGAATCCGAAATGCAGCCGTCAACGTAGTGTGGAGTCCGCCGTGGACTCCCGAGCGGCTCAGCCCGGACGCGAGAAAGCAACTCGGCATCGAGTAAACTCTCGTCTCAGACATCAGGCGTCAGACCTCAGACTGACTCATAATTACCAGGCGTAAACGCGAAGTCTGAGCTCAGAGGCTGAGGTCTGAAATCCGGTTCTTCTATCCCCCGATTTCTTCCCAGATATCGAATGCGCCTCGTCCGGCAGCTTCGGTGATGCGCCGGCCGGCTTTGCCTGCCATTTCCATAACCTGCATACCCCGTTCGAAGTACTCGGGCAACGAGCGTCGAACCCGTTCGAATTTGTCCGGATACTCCGACGCCAGTACCGCCAACCCAACCCCAGTGGCTAGCACTCCGGCCGGATACTTCTTCTTCATAAAAAGGAATGCCGCCGCCCCAATTGAACTCATCACCACCGCCTTCTTCCAGCTATCCATACTGTTCTCCCAAGAAACAGCGCTTTCTGTAATTTTACCGCAGTGAAACTCTGGTGCGGTTAGATGCCAATTTCCTGGCTTGTGGATGAGTGTGGACCTTGATTACACCACCACTTCTGCCCGGCTCGATCCTTTATACTGCCTCCTTCGCCGGAGGACTCATGCTTCGCTCGCACGTTTCCGCAGTCAGAGTTGTTCTTGCGTCCATTCTCACCAGCACGCTCGTCCTCGCTCAAGCCAAGCCACGCGCCCGCGATTTAGGCGTACCGTTCGATGGCACACCCGGCATGAACAATGCGATTACCGATGTCAAGGGTGTCGCGGTGGGGCACACAACTCTGTTTTCCGGCGAGGGAAAGCTTGTGGTCGGTCAAGGGCCCGTGCGCACGGGCGTTACGGCCATTCATCCCCGCGGCAAAGCTTCCAATGACGCGGTGTTTGCCGCCTGGTTCACGCTGAACGGAAACGGAGAGATGACCGGAACAACATGGGTGGACGATTCGGGATTCCTCAATGGCCCGGTCATGATTACGAACACACACAGCGTCGGGGTAGTGCGCGATGCCGTGATCGCCTGGAAGGTGAAGCATGGATCGCCTGACATGGAAGGCTACTGGTGGTCTTTGCCGGTCGTCGCCGAGACCTGGGACGGATACCTGAATGACATCAACGGATTCCACGTCAAACCGGAGGATGCTTGGCACGCCCTCGACTCCGCCCATTCTGGTAAGGTCGAAGAGGGCAACGTCGGTGGCGGGACGGGAATGATCTGCAACGAATTCAAAGGCGGTATCGGCACGAGTTCTCGTGTCCTCGACGCCAAAGCCGGAGGATACACCGTGGGCGTCCTGGTGCAATGCAATTACGGCTCGCGCGAACAACTGAGGGTTGCCGGCATCAACGTCGGACGCGAAATCCCCGAGCACACGGTTTGGCAAAAGGATGTAGGTTCCATCATCGTGGTCGTTGCCACCGACGCGCCGCTGATCCCTACACAATTGAAGCGGATAGCCAGGAAGGTCTCGCTAGGACTAGGCCGCGATGGCAGCTATTCAGGCGACGGTTCGGGTGACATCTTCATTGCGTTTTCTACGGCCAATCCCGGGGCGGTTGGCACAAGCGGCTTACATCAGATTTCCATGCTTCCCAACGATTCCCTTGACCCTGTTTTTCTCGCCACGGTTCAAGCGACGGAAGAGGCGGTCGTAAACGCGATGGTCGCTGCGGAAACCATGACCGGCATCAACAACCACACAGTCATCGCATTGCCGCACGACCGTCTGCGCGAGGTGCTGCGAAAACATGACCGGCTGGCGAAATAACGGCGACCACACCGGAAATCACGGGCGGCCAAACGTCCCGGTCCGCCCGTTTCGGTATTCGTAGGGATGAATACCGAGGCGTTTGATCATCGATTGCAGAGTGGTGCGCTTCAGCCCCAGTCGCGAAGCCGCTCCATCGTTGCCCGACAAGACTCCGCTCGTTTCGCGAAGAACTCGAAGGATATGCTCTCTCTCCATCTCTGTGAGATTGTCTTCGGCGGTATACTCCGCCTCGGATAGCTCCGCAGGTGGAGCGGAAAGAACGGACCCTTTGCTCATGATCACCATCCGCTCGATCACATTCTCAAGTTCGCGAACGTTGCCGGGCCAATTCCAGCTGCGCAGTACACGTATCGCGTCACCGGGGATGGTGTCAATGCCCTTCCCCATGCGGACGGAGTGCTTCCTGACGAAATGCTGTATCAACATTGAGATATCGTCACGCCGATCGCGCAATGGCGGCAGTTCGATTGGGAATACGTTGAGGCGATAGAACAAGTCTTCACGAAACTTCTTGTCGGCAACGTCCTGATGCAAATCGCGATTGGTAGCAGAAATGATCCGCACGTCGACACGCAGAGTTCTGATTCCACCCAGCCGCTCGAACTCGCGATCCTGCAACACCCGCAGAAGCTTGGGCTGCAGTTCGGGCGGCATCTCTCGGATCTCATCGAGGAATAGAGTGCCTTTGTCCGCCAGTTCGATGCGCCCGATTTTCTGGTTTACCGCCCCGGTAAATGCTCCTTTTTCATGTCCAAAGAGCTCACTCTCGAGCAAACCCGAAGGAACCGCGGCGCAGTTGAGTTTGACAAATGTGTTATCGCACCGGGAGCTCAAGGCATGGACCGACCGGGCGACCAACTCCTTTCCCGTCCCGGTTTCGCCCAGCAGCAACACTGTCGAGTCGGTGGGGGCGACAACCCGCGCCTTCCTTAGGACTTCGCGCAGCGGGGGACTCTGCCCAATGATCTCCTCGAATCCGAGTTCTGTCTGAATCTCGCTTTCGAGGTACGACTTGGTGCTAACCAGCTTGTCTCTCGATTCCTGCAGGCGATCGGCCATTTCGCGCAAGCGTGCTATGTCCATGCAGGCCGCCGTAACACCGATTACGTGCTTTTGAGCATCGAACAGGGGCTCGATCGTGATGTCGAAAACATGGCTCGTGCCGTTCTGTGGAATGGAAACCTCTTCGCGGGCTCCGACGCCCGAAGTAAGAACCCTTCTCTTCAGATCATTCAGAGCCGCCGCCTTCTTAGGACCGATGATCTCGTCATCAGTCTTGCCCAGTACATCGTGCTGCCAGTAAAGCTGCGGGTTGTAGATCCAGGTATACCGGAGCTCGTCATCCTGGCTAAAAACGGTGATGGGAGAATCCTTGAGCGCGACGCGAAAGCGCTCTTCGCTTTGTCGCAACGCGTCCTGCACCTTTTTCCGCTCCGTGATATCGCGGAGTATCCCTTGCAGGCGGCCGTCCGGAAGCCTCCTTCCGCAGACTTCGCCCGTCAAGAACGAGCCGTCTTTGCGACGGAACCTCCACTCACTGGTTGTAACGGCACCGCCGTCGTACCGAGCAATCTCGGGGGCGAGACGCTGAATCTCCTCGGGAACAATGACGTCGGCGATCGACCGCTGCAATATCTCGTCACGCGCGTACCCAAGCATCTTGGATCCGGCAGAATTCACGTCGATATATCGGCCTTCACTGTCGGCCAGGAAGATTCCATCGGATGCCTGTTCTACCAGCAACTGGAAGTGCTCGGCGCTCCGCCGCAAGGCCGCTTCTGCCAAAGTCCGAGCCTCCTCAAGTTTGACCTGCTCTGTCACATCCCGCTGAATTCCCCACGTTTGCACAAGCTTGCCGTCCTCGATTATGCCGATCATGCTGTTGCGGAAGACCTTCGGATTACCCTGAACATCCGTCTCGTAGGACTCCCGGTCCACTACACGAAAACCGGATCGGATGTACTGGCGCGTTAGCTCCAGATTGGAGGAATTCCCCGGATCCACAAATTCGATAAGACGTCTACCCAGAAAATCTCCGACGGAATTGAAACCGTACATCTTTACGATGGCGTCATTGCACTCCGCCATGTACGAATCGTGGAGGATGCGTTGCACCAATTCCTCTTCTGGCAGATCGACCGGGATCGGTGCGTCCACATCCTGCCGGAAGATGCCTTCCGAGCTCTGCGCCACGAAGTTGCGATAGCTCTCCTCGCTGCGCCGCAAGGCCCGTTCTGCCCGTTTTCGCTTCGTGATCTCAAACATCGTGGACTGGATCAAAGGCTCACCGTCCGCCTGGGGAATCAGCACGCTGTTGAGTAGGACCCAGAACGGAGTACCGTCTGTTCGCCGGAGTTCCCATTCCCGGTTAATGAAGACGCCGGTTTGGCACAGCTCTGACAACAAAGGCTCGCGCTGGGCGGGATCTTGATAACAGTCCTGGATCTGCCCCCCGCGACACTCCGCCGCAGAGGTTTGCCCAAACATGCGTGCCCATGCGTCGTTGCAATCGAGCACCGTTCCGCCCATGGTGATGATCCCAACTCCGGCGACCGTCTTTTCGAACAGCGTACGATAGCGCTCTTCCGATTTCCGCAGCGCATCCTCAGCACGCTCGCGCGCGGTAACATCCTCGGTGAACATGGCGATCCCGCCGATTTGCCCTTTTTCGTACCACGGGTGCAGTTCCCATCGAAGCCATTGCACCCTGCCGTCGGCACGTTCGAAACGATCGCGCTCCTCTCGCAACACCTCACCGGCCAGACAGCGGCGGTGCGCTTCCTTCCAGCGCTCAGGAATTTCCGGAAAGACTTCATAATGCGAGACGCCGATGAGTTCCCGATCTCCGAGACCATAGTCCTCTCGCCAGCGACGGCTAGCTTGCATGTAGCGCATCTCCCGATCAAAGAGCGCGGCGGCGGCCGGGGCATGCTCAATGAACAGCCTCATCCGCTGCTCACTTTGGCGTTCGGCATCCTCCGCTTGCTTCCGTTCAGTGACGTCGTGACCAATGCCTCGCACCACGGGGTTGGTAACTCCCTCGGTACGGAGGGTATTCCGATACTCCCAGATTCGGCGTCGGCCGTCCTTGGTCAGAACACACAGATAACCCTGAGCCGCACCCTGCTTTTTGATTGCGTCAAGATAATGATCAAACTGTGCCCGAAATTCCGGGACAATCAGATCCCGCATCGGCACGCTTAGCAGTTCATCCACTTCATAACCCAGCAGGCGAGCGGAAGCCGGATTGACCGATAGCAACCTGCCGTTCAAATCATGCGTACAGACCAGGTCTTCGCTGTGTTCCACAAGGTCGCGATATCGATCTTCAGTCTCGCGTAGGGCGGATTCCGACTTCTTTCGATCCGTGATATCTCGGGCCACAGTCACGAAGTAGCTTCGCTCCAGTGGCACGAATTTAACGCTGATTTCCACTGGAAAGCTCGAGCCGTCTTTTCTTTTGTGAACTGATTCCCTGACAATCGAGCCCGTCGCGCGCAATTTTTCCAAACTTGCCGAGCGGCAAATCTCCTGGCCATTGAGATCGATGTCGAAGACCGTCATGCCAAGCAATTCATCACGTGTATATCCTAGGTCTTTGCAGGCTTTGTCGTTCACATCAAGGAAACGTAGCGTATCTGGATCCAGAACTTCGACGGCGTCGTTGGATTGATCGATAAGGGCGCGAAACAACTGGAGAGCGTGACTGGTTTCTTTCTGCTCGGTCACGTCCCTCAGCACACAGGCAACCCGATCAATCCCGCCGGGTCCTTCAATGGGGAAGTACGAAATGTCCAGGTCGCGCTCACCCCGGTTCGGATAGCGGTAGCGCATTTCGAATTGCACGATTTTGCCGCAAAAGCACTCATCAAGTCTTCCCTTGATCGCCGCCTCGAATACTCCAGGATTTAATATTTCCGGGATGCGGCGCCCGATCAGATCTTCTCGCTTCATCCCTCGATAATTCAGGAAAGAGTCGTTCGCAATCAGGTAACGGTAGTCGCTGTCCACGACGACGATCATCTCTTCCAGTCCTTCCACGACCCGCTCGAATTCCGACAGCCTGGACCCGCGACGACGGTAGAGTCTGCCCAGAGCAGTCATGCCTGTTCCGACTCCACAAAAAAGGACAAGCCCGACGCTCTCCCGAAGGCGACTGCTTCCGAAGACATTCAAAGAGGTCCAAAAGAACGTGGCGACCGATACGGCCGAAAGAAGAGTCGCTAACACACCCGGGCCCAAACCCGCCAGCAGGGCAACCAGGATGATTGCTGGCACGAAAATTACGAAAGGCGGAAGGGAGCCAAACGTAACACTTAAGGCGTAACACACCAGGGTCGCCACAGACACGAGCAGCACTGCAAATCCGTAGCGTCGGGGCCACGTTCGCAACCAGTTCCCCAACGCCACAACAAGTCCCGTTCGATCGGCAGAACTCATAGCCAATCCTCACTTCATGGGATTTCCCTTGGAGCAATACCTTGACACTCACCCTCAAGTAACGGGCGCAGCGGCGCTACAGCCTGCGACAGGCTCTTTCGCACAGAGCGTGCCGTTTTTCATGGTTCCTCCATTTCTGGGGGAAGTAGCGAACCAAGCAGGTATGATCACTGCACCGGAACGGACAGTCTGTGACTAGGATCACAACCTATAGAAATCTTCCCAGAATGGGACGCGCTATAGATTGCACCTGAAGGCAAGATCGCGCGCAGAAACAGAAAGAGACAAGCCCTTTCGGGCTTGCCCCTCGTTTGTTGCGAAATCGCTACTGCTGTGCCGATGTCACCAGATCGTTCTTCAGCACGTTAACTTCTACGCGGCCACCGGGCGAGTGCTTCCCTTCTGCGCTCGCTGCGGCATTGCCCATGCTCATTGAGTAGATGCGGTATACCGGGACGCTATGAGTGAGCACCAGATAGCGAACCACCGAATCCGCCATTTTCTGCGAAGTTCGGGTCGCGGCCAGCCCCTTACCGGCAGCGAATCCACGCACTTCAATGATGTAACCGTGTTGGTCCTTGAGGGGCGCAGCCATCTCGTCGAGAGCATCTTTCGCGTTCTTGCTCAAGACTGTCTGGCCAGGACGGAAACGGATCTCAGTTTGCCCGGAGCCTTTGTATTGATCGAGACTGCCCACCAACTGCTCAGCCTTCGACACGCGGGTCGAAACCTGATTGGCCGCTGTTTGCGCTGTTTGTGCTTTGGTGGCCGCATCGCTGGCATGCTGATCCGCCAGACTGGCCTTTTCCGACGCGAGTTGGGTTCCCTGCTGCGCGCGCATATCCACGTCCTTGAGCAGGCGGCTGTTTTCAGACGTTAGTTGATCCAGCTCATTGATGCGGTCTCGAATGGGTGTGACTTGGCGCTGCACATATTTTTTGTTAGCGAAAGGATGCGTGACCAGGTTCACAAGGTTGGGATCGTCGCCATCCCAGAAATCCTTGGACCGGGGAGATGCAAGCGGCTGCCGGTCACTGGCGCTCTGACTAACGCTTGCACTGGCCGAACTTGAGGGCGAAGTGTTAGCTTGCTGCGCAAACGCCGCAAGCGCGGACAGGACGACGACTGCCAGAAATATGCAGTTTCTCATTTTGACTACTCCTGAGTGGAGCTCGACTCTCCACTGCGGCCCGGAGGGCATCGTAGGCGCGTATAGATTGTGCTCCCAGATGGCCCGATCTGCAAGCCCATCGCGGGATCTCGGGGATTCTGCCCAAGGGGGAGCTATTTATCGATCTATCCCAGTTCCCGGACAGTGATCCCGGTCACTGCCTGTCGTTTGTAACTCGAATAGGCTCATGCGAGAACGGAGCAAAACGATGTCCATTCCTATCCCCACCCTTGAAACAATTGACGATTTTCTCGCCCAGAGGCGTATTGCGATGATCGGAGCCTCCCGCAATCCCAAGGATTTCAGTGCGGTCCTGTTTGAAGAGCTCCAAAAACGGGGTTATGACATGGTCCCGGTGAATCCGAAGGTCTCTGAAGTCATGGGTCAGCCCTGCTATGCGCGAGTGCAGGACATCCAGCCCCCAGTGGATGCCGCGCTGTTGATGACAAATCCAGAGATTACCGATGAGGTGGTTGCTGATTGCGCCGCGGCAGGCATCCGCCGCGTTTGGATGTATCGTGCGGCCGGCAAAGGGGCGGTCAGTCTGAAAGCCATTGCCTTCTGCCAGGAACACAGCATTCGGGTGATTCCCGGCCAGTGTCCGTTCATGTTCCTAACCGGCTCAGCCGGTGTGCACAAGTTCCACGGCTTCTTCCGCAAGATTACCGGCCGCTATCCCAGGCAAAAGCACGCCGCCTGATATTTCACCCGGAAGATACTCCTGGCTGCCCCACTTCTCCCTGACTTTGGGAGAAGTGGGATTTTTCGAGCAGCGAAGTTGCAGGAACACTGCTGACTTTCTTGCGTGCTAATCCTTCACCGCCCGATCCGTAATCTCCAGCCCTTTGTCAATGATCGCGAACGCCTCGCGCAGCTGCTGTTCGTTAATACATAGCGGCGGATTGGTATAGAACGAGTTCCACCGCACGAGCGTATAGAGCCCTTGTTCGCGGAAGAACTTCCCAAGTGCCGCCATCTCTTCGGATGATCCATTAAAAGGAGCCATAGGCTGCTTCGTCTTCTGGCTACGCACCAGCTCGAAGATGCCGAATAGTCCGATCGATCGCACCGCCCCAGCCGACGGATGCTTGGCTTGCAACTCGGCGCCCAGTTGCTTCATCACAGCGCCCATCTTCCGCGCATTCTCGATGAGATGATCCTCTTCGTACACACCGATCGTGGCCAGCGCCGCCGCGCATCCCATGGGGTGCGAGTTATATGTCAGGCCGCCGTAGAAAACCTTGTCCTGAAAATGCTGCGCGATGTGATGACGCATACCCACGGCCCCGAGCGGAAGGTAGCTCGCAGTAAGTCCCTTCGCCATGCAGATCAGATCGGGCACCACCTTCCAATGATCAATCGCAAACCATTCGCCCGTGCGGCCGAAACCCGCCATGACTTCATCGGCGATCATCAGGATGCCGTACTTGTCGCAGAGCTTGCGCACGCCCTGCATGTAACCATCTGGTGGAATGAGGATGCCGTTGGTGCCAACAACCGTTTCGAGAATAAAAGCCGCAATTGTCTGCGGACCCTCCAACTGCATGGTCTCTTCGATCATGGCGAGCGAAGTCTCGGCCGATTCCCATCCACGCTCGATACCGTGGTAGGGATCGAGCACGCGCACAACGCCCGGTATACCCGGCTCGACGGCCCAGCGCCGAGGATCGCCAGTAAGCGAGATGCTTCCGGCTGTAGCTCCGTGATAGGAGCGATATCGCGCCACGATCTTGTGGCGTCCCGTAAAGAAGCGGGCGATCTTGATCGCGTTTTCGTTAGCTTCCGCGCCTCCGTTGGTAAAGAAAAATGTGTCTATGTCTCCGGGCGTAATTTCGGCCAGTTTGGCCCCAAGACGTGCACGGGGTTCGGTCGCCATGAACGGATTGGCATAGCAGAGATTGGCCGCCTGCTCGCTGATGGCGCGAATCACTCGCTCGTCGCCGTGTCCAATGTTGACAGACATCAACTGGCTGTTGAAGTCGATGAAGCGTTTCCCTTCAGGCGTCCAGAAATAGATACCCTTCGCCTTGGCCACAGGTATGGGGTCGACCTTCGATTGTGCCGACCACTCAAACAGGGTGTGCTTCTTGGTGAGATCAACGATCTCCTGACCGGTCATTGTGGGCGTGGCGAGAGTAGTAGTCATGTCATCCTCAAGTTTGCTTGCGAGACTATCGCAGATGATTTTGTAATTGGGTAATTCCGTAATCTGGTAATCGAGAACCCCCGTTCTAAGGGCTTTCAAATTACCCAATTACACAATTTAGAACTTGCGGCTGTGCTCCTTGGCCCAGCGCTCAACGACGACTTTCTTATCCGTGTAGAACTCGATTGCGTCGCGCCCCTGGCCGTGTAGATCGCCAAAAAAACTGTTCTTCCATCCGCTAAACGGAAAGTAAGCCATGGGCGCGGCCACACCGATGTTGATCCCGATGTTGCCCGCAGGCGCCTCGTAACGGAAGCGGCGCGCCGCCGATCCGCTCGACGTGAAGAGCGATGCCTGATTGCCGTAGGCGCTGTGCTCCAGGAAGGCGAGCGCTTCGTCCATGTTGCCCGCGTGAACCAGGCTCAGCACCGGCCCGAAGATTTCTGTATCTGTGATCTCGCTCGTGGCCGGAACATCATCGAGGATGGTCGGCTTCACGAAGTTGCCGCGCTCGCTCTTGGGGATCCTCGCGTTGCGGCCATCGAGGAGCACCTTCGCCCCCTGCTTCTCTCCTACCCCGATCAGCGACTCGACACGCTCCTTACTCTGCGGAGTGATAACGGGGCCCATCTGCACACCATCTTCGAGTCCGTTGCCGACTTTAAGTTTCGAAGCCGCATCCGCGATGGAATCGCGAAACGTCTTCTGTGCTTCTCCGATGGTCACCGCCACTGAAACGGCCAAACACCGTTGCCCGGCGCAGCCAAACGCGCTGTCGCTGATAATTTGTGTGGCCATTGGCATGTCGGCATCGGGCAGCACAATCACATGATTCTTGGCTCCGCCCTGGCACTGACAACGTTTGCCCTGCTCAGCAGATCGCGAGTATATGTAGCGGGCAACCGGAGTCGATCCCACGAAACTGATGGCACGAACTTTTGAATGATCAATCAGCGCGTCCACAGCCGCTTTACCGCCATTGACCAGATTCACCACTCCCTTCGGCAACCCGGTCTTTTCAAGCAGTTCGTACACGTAGCGCATGGTGAGCGGCACGCGCTCGCTCGGCTTCAGGATGAACGTGTTCCCCGTAGCGATGGCGTAAGGCAGGTACCAGAAAGCGATCATTCCCGGGAAGTTGAACGGAACAATCGCAGCCACAACGCCGAGCGGCTGCCGGATCATCATTTCGTCAATCCCACGCGCCACGTCCTCCAGGTTGTAGCCCTGCATCATCATCGGAATGCCGCAGGCAACTTCGACGTTCTCGATGGCACGCCTCATCTCGGCTTTGCCCTCGACGAAGGTCTTGCCGTTTTCCAGCGTGATCATGCGAGCAACATCGTCGATATGCTCCTCAAGCAGCATCTTGAGCTTGAACAATGGCTGTATGCGATCTTCCGGAGGCGTCCGGCGCCATTCCGGAAAAGCAGTCGCAGCGGCTTCGACGGCTTTGTTTACGTCGGTCGCGTCCGCCAGAGGCACGCTCGCCAGAAGCTCTCCGGTTGCGGGATTGACGACGTCACGCCACTCAGATGCTTGCGACTCGATCCATCGCCCGTTGATGAAGTTGGTAAGTTTGTTGGCGGGAGGCGCTGCTACACTCATGGAGGTAATGCCTTTCGCGAAATCAGTTGTCAGTTAGCCGTACCCACGTTTTCCGCAGTTCGATCGTACACACCAAACGTACCGGATAACCTAAACCTATGTCATAAGATCGTTGTGCACTTGTTTAAACTAATTGTGCCACCGCGCCCTTCTTGCCACAAACCGCTGCGATCGCGGATTCCAATACATCGAGCGCCTCATCCATTTGTTCTTTCGTGATCACCAACGGCACCAGCACGCGAATCACATTCGAATACGTTCCGGCCGTAATCGTGATCAGCCCATGCTCATAGCAGTACTGCGTGATCTTCTTGGTTTCCTCGGTCGCTGGAATCTTGGTGTCTTGCGATTGCACCAGTTCGATCGCCTGCATGCCGCCCAACCCGCGCACATCACCAATGATCGGCCAGCAGCACTGCCATTCACGGGCACGCCGCTGGAAATGGTCACCCAATTCGTCCGCTCGCGAGAGCAAGTCTTCACGTTCGAATAGATCCAGCACTGCCAGCGCGGCCGCACACGAAAGCGGATTTCCTGCAAACGTCCCGCCCAATCCGCCGACGCCGGGGGCATCCATGATTTCCGCGCGTCCCGTTACACCAGCAAGAGGCAGTCCGCCGCCCAATGACTTCGCGGTCACTAGAATATCGGGTTCGATCCCGTACCGCTGGCTGGCAAACAATGCTCCCGTGCGCCCGAAACCGGATTGCACTTCATCGGCAATAAATAAAATGCCGTGCTTGTGGCACAGATCCGTAAGAACTTCGAAATAGTCGGGCGGAGGTGCGATGAATCCGCCTTCCCCCAGCACGGGCTCCGCGATCACAGCCGCAACTTCTTCATTCGCCACTACCCGCTTGAACGTATCTACGAGATGGCGCGCGCAGTACAGATCGCACGACGGATATTTCTTCGAATATGAGCATCGGTAGCAGTAAGCAAACGGGACCCGGTAAACCTCGCTCGGAAACGGCGCAAACCCGGCCTTGTAGGGATGCGTCTTGCTGGTCAGCGCCAGCGTCATCATGGTGCGTCCGTGGAACGCATCTTCGAAAACGATGATGCCTGGCCGCTTGGTATAAGCGCGCGCAATCTTGACCGCATTCTCGACTGCTTCAGCACCGCTGTTGACGAAGATGGTCTTCTTTGCGAACTTGCCGGGTGTCACCTCGTTCATTCGCTCGGCCAGCCGAACGTAGCTCTCATAGGGAGTCACTTGCACGCAGGTGTGCAGGAACCGGTCGAGTTGGTCTTTCACCGCATCGACGACTTCGTCACGGCGATGGCCGACGTTGAGACAGCCGATACCTCCAGCGAAATCGAGATAGCGATTGCCGTCGACATCTTCGAGCCACGCGCCTTCAGCCTTGGCCACATAAATCGGCGTGCCATGGGAAAGGCCGCGGGGCACGGCTTTTGCGCGGCGCTCAGAAAGGGCCTTGGACTTCGGCCCCGGAATTGCAGTGCGGAGTTGAATGGTCGACATGTTACAAACCTTAGTGGCCAGTGACGAGTGGTCAGTAGCCAGCGAATCAAATTTTAGAAACTGGCCACTGGTCACTGACCAGTAGCCACTGTCTCTCAGTACCAGCCGATCGGCGCTTCATTCAAATTGATGTGGACCTGCTTGGTTTCGAGATATTCTTCGATGCCCCACGGTCCAAGTTCGCGGCCGAATCCAGACTGCTTGAATCCTCCCCACGGAGCTTCAACGTACGTCGGCTGCATGTGGTTGACCCAGACGATTCCCGCTCGCAGAGCTTTCACCGCACGCATCGCCTTGAAAATGTCGCGGGTCCAGACGGCCGCCGCGAGGCCATAGGGAGAATCATTCGCGATCTTCATCGCCTCTTTTTCGTCTTCGAACGGAATGACGGCGGCAACCGGGCCGAAGATTTCTTCACGGGCGATACGCGCGCTGTTGTTTACGTCATAGAAGATCGTCGGCTGCACGTAATAACCCTTGGCAAACTTTTCGGGACGCCCGCCACCGGAAGCAAGTTTTGCTTCCTTCTTGCCAACCTCAAGATATTGATTCACGCGGTCGTACTGTTCTTTGCTGACCAGCGGTCCCATCTTGGTTTCGCGATCGAGCGGAGGCCCAAGCTTGATCTTCTTCGCTTTCTCAGCCATCGCTTCGACGAAGTTCTTGTAAATCGACTTCTGCACCAGAATGCGGCTTCCCGCGGAGCAGACTTCGCCTTGATTAATGAACACGCCAAAGAGTGCTCCATCGATCGCCGCTTCGAAGTCGGCATCGGCAAAAAAAATGTTAGGTGATTTGCCACCAAGTTCAAGCGTGACCCGCTTCACCGTGTCAGCAGCCTGCTTCACGATGATCTTGCCCACCGCGGCGCTGCCGGTGAACGCAATCTTGTTGACGTCAGGATGCTGGACCAGAGGAGCGCCGCAAGTCTCTCCAAATCCAGTCACGATGTTGACCACGCCGGGCGGCAAACCACAGGCAGCAAAATGCTTCGCGAACTCCAGCGCGGTAAGCGGTGTCTGCTCTGCGGGCTTAAGCACGCAGGTGCATCCCGCTGCGAGCGCCGGAGCAAGTTTCCACGCAGCCATGAGCAGCGGATAATTCCAGGGAATGATCTGCCCGGCAACGCCGACCGGCTCTTTCAGCGACAGCGACATCGCGTTGTCGGGCACCGGATTCACATGCCCAGTAATCTTCGTCGCGAGTCCACCATAGTATTCGAAGCAGGTGGCAACGTCGTTAAGATCATACTCGGCCTCAACGATGGGCTTGCCTGTGTTGCGGCATTCGAGTTCAGCCAGCGCGGGAAGGTGCTGGCGAACCTTGTCAGCGAGCCGGAATAGAACGCGGCCACGGTCCTGCGCCGTAGTTGTGGCCCATGGTCCTTCCTCAAAAGCAGTTTTCGCGGCAGCAACGGCGCGGTTCACATCCTCGGCGCCCGCATCAGGCACCTGCGCGATCACTTCTTCGGTCGAAGGATCGTAGACGGGGAAAGTTTTCGCCGACTTGCTCGCGACCCATTCGCCGTTGATGAACATCTGGTAGGTCTTGACTTCCGTTTGCACTCCGCT
>DATEHP010000094.1:0-39369 GCA_035279505.1 Candidatus Sulfotelmatobacter sp.
ACTCGAGGACTGGACGGCGTGTAGATAATCGGTGCATGGACAACGGGTGTGCGGACAATCGGCGCTGAAGAAATCGGAACGTGAGAAATCGGTGGAGCAGAGGTGTGAATTGCACCTCCAGGAGTGCGGACGGCAGGGTGCTGAGCCAAAGCTAGCGTAGTGGAGACACAAAGTGCTAGCGTGCAGGAAACGACGATAAGGAATTTCTCGACGACGGTGCACCGAATCAAGGGCGACATATTCTCACCCTCCTGAGAGTCTGTGCGAAAAGCGGTGACTCATTACCTACAAGTGTAATCCCTTCACCGCCCTGTTTCCATTTTTGGGCGAGGGCTGGGGAGCGATCGAATAGGTGCCACTGTGAAGGTTAGAGCGGAGGCCTTTGAAGCTGTGATGTTAACCGTTGACTAGCTTAACTCTTCCGGGGCGGATCCGTGGTCCATGGCGGCGCGACGCCGATGGAACGGGCGTAGGCGATTTGCTGACCCAGGTGCTGCGCGATGTGCTGAACGATATAGAGCAGGACTCCGCGTTCGGTAATCTTTCCTCCGTTCCAGTCCAGAGTCTTTTCCAGGTCCGAGTCGGGCATGGCGCGGATGGCTGCCTTGGCATGCGCGTAGGAAGCCTTAAGCGTGGCGATAATTTTTACTTTGTCGGTGGTGGACTGCTCCAAGGTTTTGGTATCGACCCCTGCTGGCGTGGGAGTGCCGACGAGCCTGTAGAGGTTGTAGTTGGCGGCGCTGGCGTGCAGGAAAACTTCGGCAATGGTGCGAACATCCACAGAGGGACGCCATGTGTATTTATCCGCGGGAATGGCTTCGGCAAGGCGAACGAATTCACTTTCCTGAATCATGACCTCGGCCATGACTTTCCGATCTGTATCCGGTGACACCGGGAGTTCCGTCCCGATACGGATAGACTTGGGCTGAGGCCCGGAACGTGCTGGTCGTTAACAGGGCGAAGATGAAGCAGATAGCGGAGAGGGTTCGCAGCATGGGACCTCCACTTTTGTGGTCATTGTTGACTGAATTCGCGCGATTATATCCCACTTCCTACAACCGAACTTATTGCTGTCTCCGCACTCGCGGGTTTCACCTTCCGGCAAAAGATGAGCTAGCGAAGATGTTTTTGGCTGTTCCTTTCTTTCCGGTTCGTAGGGAAGTCGGTGATCGGCAATAATGGACCGCATGCTCAACCGGCGCACTTTCCTCAAGACCAGCGCAGCTTCCCTTCCATTGGCCGCCGCCATCCAGACGTTCAATCCTGCGACGATTTCAGTGGAAACGATCGCTGACGCAGCGATTAGCGACGCGGACCCGAAACTCATTCCTCTGCCAGCCAGACTGGCTCCGGTCGATTCATCCACCTTGCCCTGGCAGCAGAACATTCGCCGCGTCGGTCAGAGCAACATGACCGAGCACGATCCGGCTGTGATGAACATTCAAGAGTGGGCAGACTATTGGCACTCGGCCGGCGCCGATATCGTTTTCATCAGTGTGACCGGTATCCTCGCCTTCTATCCCTCAAAAGTTCAGTTTCACCGTCACGGAAAGTTTCTCAATGGCCGTGATTTCTTCGGTGAATGTGTCGCCGCCGCCCGCAAGCGTGGCATGCGTGTCGTCGCCCGCATGAGTCCGGACCTGAATTGGGGCGATGCCCTTGACGCCCATCCGGAGTGGGCCATGCGCGACGCTGACGGATCGGTTCTTTTCAGTGGCGAAGATCCGCGCTTGTTCCGCACCTGCATGTTCACCAGCTATATGGACGATTACGTCCCGGCCATCATGCACGAAATCAATTCGCTCTACGACGTGGATTGCTTCTACACCAACGGATGGCCTCCCATCGGCAGCCTGCCGAAGTGCCATTGCGCCATCTGTAGCAAGCTTCCGCCGTCAAACACCACCGCCTACTGGCACGCCTTCAATGATCGCGTTCTCGAGTTGTGGCACAAGTACGACACCATCGCCAAAGAAAAGAAGCCCGACGGTTTTTTCTTCGCAAACCTTGGTGGCAATGTCCGCTGCGGTCCCAACCTCGATCGCCTGGGCAAAACCGCAGTCTGGTTCCAGGCCGACAATCAGGGGCGCACTTCCGATGATCCCGCGATCTGGGGATGCAGCCTGCAAGGCCGCGTGTGCAGCGCCATGATGGATGGAAAATTCGCCGCGAACGTCTCCGCCGCTTACTCGACCGGCACGGTCCGCTGGCGCAATGCCTCCAAGAATCCCGCTGAAGCAAGAATGTGGTTGAACGAAACGCTGGCCAGCGGCATGGCGCTTTACTATCACTTCATCGGCTCGGAGGCGGGATTTGGAGAAGATCGCCGCTGGCAAAAACTCGGCTCTGATTATTTTCAGTGGGCAAAGAAATACGATGCCCACCTGAAGCCTCGCCGATCTCTCGCAAACATCGGCGTCGTTATGGGACAGAGCACGCAACTCTTTTATCCGGGTCCCGCAGCCGCTCACGCTCACGACTACATGCGTGAGACCACACACGGGATCTATGCGACGCTGCTCAACAGCCGATTCGCGTTCGACTTCGTACACGAAGACCGCCTGGACCTCGAACGGATCAGCAAATACCGTGCCCTGCTTCTGCCGAACATTGCCGTGCTTAGCGACCGCCAGTGCCGGCAGATCCGCGACTACGTCCGCTCCGGAGGGTCGATCATGGCCAGCTTCGAAACTGGCCTGTACGACGAGAACCTGCAGCGGCGCGAGGAATTTGCCCTCGCCGACCTGCTTGGCATTAGCAAGGCCGGAGACGTTATCGGAACGAACGGCAATGCTTACTATGGCCGCATTGAACGCAGTCATCCAATCCTTGAAGGCTTCTCAAACACCAACTGGCTGCCGGGTGCGCAAAACCGTGTGCCCGTGAAATCGGTGCCAGATCCGGTTCTCACAGTTGTCCCTGGCTTCGTGCAGTATCCTCCAGAATTGGCCTACCCACTGACCTCGCACACCGATGAACCAGCAGTAGTGCTGCGTGAAGTCGCCTCCAGCCGCCTTGCCTACTTTCCGGGAGACATTGAACGAACCTTCTGGCTTACCGGTCACGGTGATCTTCTGCGCCTATTGCACAACACCATCCGCTGGCTCACTCAAGATGAAGCTGTCGTCGACGTTGATGGCGATGGCTTTCTCGAAATTTTTGCCTGGGAAACTACGCCGGGTTACGCCATCCACCTGCTCAATTACACGAACCCGAACGCCCACCACGGCTGGCTGAGCACGGTCAACCCGCTGGGTTCACAATCCGTTAGCATGACCTTGCCCAGGGGAGTGAAGGTGAAGGCCGTGGACCTGCTTTGCTCCGGCAGGACAACTCCCTTCCGGCTCGAAGGCTCGGTCTTGCGTTTCACGATACCTCGTGTGGGCGACTACGAGATCGCGGCGGTCACTGTGGGATGAGGAGTGTGTGTCTGCACCCGTCCTAAACTGCGAAATTTTCTGCGTCATCAATGCCTTGTGTTTAGCGCTATTGCGGCTCTGGTTGTATTTTTTGCCTGAAGATTTTGACCGAGCGTGATGTCAATTGGTGAAAAATCTCTATTTGACGTATAACCCTCTTTTCCCAAATTGGCCCCCGCGCTGTTTCTGACGAAACATGCCCTTCTGAGGGTTACAGCTTTACTTACACTCAGCATCTAATCCTCACGATTTTGTGGGCCAATCACCGAAGCCGCAGTAGGGAATTGTGAACGGGAAAATTCATTGGTTTTTTCGGTGCTTATCGGTCCCTGAGATCTCTGGCCGGAGGTGCACATGGGATACACGTTGATCAACATCTCAAAGGATGACGAACCGCGGGAAAGGTCGTACTGGAAGCTGTGGCTGGTCGGCATTCTCGCCCTGCTGGCTGTGGTCTTCCTCCATTGGGGTGGTTATTTGCTACTGGCGGGGGATTCCGTTCCGCAACACGTTGATGCGGCCGTGGTCCTGCAGGGATCGATAGCCAGTGAGAACGCACGAACAGCCGCTGCGATGGCACTGTTGCAGCAGGGCTCCGCCAACCGAGTTGCAATTAGCGTACCGAGGGAATCGTATTGGGACCAGGAGATCCCTCCAATTGCGCGGCCGTACCTCGAAAAGAAATATGGGACTGAGTTGGCTGGGAGAGTGGATTTCTGCAATACGGAGCCGGACATAACCTCGGACAAGCAGGAAGCACAGGCGCTTAGCACGTGCATCCAGGAACATGGGTGGAAAAATATTGCGCTGTTAACTTCAAACTACCAGAGTCGTCGGGTTGGAATGATTTGGAGAAAGACTCTGCCCAAGGGTGATCCTTCCGTTTACGTGGTCGTGAAGGGAGTGCCCGATGCCAACTATCAACCGCGTGGATGGTGGCGACAACGACTCTACGTGGAAACATGGCTGAGCGAATCTGCCAAACTCGCGTGGGCCAGTCTTTAGGCCGGTCTTTCACAGACCGGCACGAGCCACTTCAGGCGCGAGTCGCGATTGCTTTCTCGCGTCTATCAAGAGCAACTCCAAAGAGCTGCATCCGTGCCTCTGCGAGTGCAGTGGGTGAAAAATCGCCTTAGCACGAGTTGCGGTTTGTTTGCTGTCTGGCGAACGACCGGCGCGAGGTTGCGCTAAGGCGTTTCTCGCCGGTTGATAATTGATTCCGCCTAAGATCGCCGTATAGCAGGGCGGCTAATGAACGACGTAACCCCATATCCTACGATCAACAAGATGCTGGCCGAGTGGGCAGAAGGGCTGAAACGCTTGCTCGGCAAAGGGATTGTCGGGCTTTATCTATCCGGCTCGTTGGCCTATGGAGATTTCGTCCCGGACAGGAGTGATATAGATTTGCAGGCGGTCGTTCGGAATCCACTCACAGAGCATCAACTCAAATCGGTTGAACAGTTGCATAAAGAGATAGAGCGAGGCTCTCCCGAATGGGCGGATCGGATTGAGTGCTCGTACGTTCCTCTCGAACTCATGCGCGAATTGACGCCTCCCGCAAAATCGCGACCATGGTGGGGATTCGGTACTTTCTATGCCGAGGCCCCGGCTGGCAATGAATGGATCATCAATCATTACCTCCTGTCCAAGTATGGCATAGCCCTTGAGGGGCCGGACTTCAACGATCTGATACCAGCGATTGACATCCACGCTGTGCGGCAAGCCAGCGCAGCAGACTTGTTCCAGGAATGGGTGCCGAAAATTCATGACAGCGCATGGCTCTCGAATAGCCACTATCAGTCGTACCTCGTTTTGAATCTGTGCCGCATCCTGCACACAGTTATTCATTGCCAGCCGGGCTCAAAAAAAGTTGCCGGCCAGTGGGTGAAAGCAAGGTATCCACAGTGGAAAGATTTGATCGAGGAAGCCGAGAGATGGGCCTACGGCGATGAGATGAGGCGGCAGGCTGATACGGTGGCGTTCTTGCGATTCGCAGTCGACCGGGTGAACGAGGCGAAAGTACTGTGAGAGTGATTAACTCCTGGTCGCAGGGTCAAAACGTAAATCACCGGACAGCGACAGTTTCAAAGTGTTCAGTATTGTGCTGGGTAACGATGGGACTATCTACGCGCTCACAGAAGATGGAACGCTGCACGCGATCGCCGAAAGTTATCCTTCGGGAGGACCGGCAAGGTCATTGTGGCCGGGTGACAATCATGACTCACGCAATACAAATTCTGCTCTTGCGACACACTGATTCCATACCGCCGCGCGGATAGGGCTATCTGGCCATCCGCAATAGAAGTTGGAGCGCTGAGATGCGCCGCAACGGGTTAAGCGGATCATTCCTTCTCTTTTGGGGGCTCCCAAAGTTCGATTCGGTTGCCGTCCGGATCGGTGATCCAGGCAAAGCGCCCGTAATCGGCGTCCTCTCGATGAGGATCGATTTTGACTCCGGATTGCTTCAGTTCTTCCAGTAACTCGTCCAGGTTGTCGACGCGGTAATTCACCATGAAGGCAGCCTTGCTGTCGCCAAGATACTTGGTCGTCGCTGGGAAGATCGACCAGGCAGTGACCCCCTTTGGACCGGGCTCAGCGTCGGCGTCGCGCAGTTCGAGCCACTCGAAGGAGGCGCCTTGTCCATGAGGGTCGCGGGAGATACCGAGGTGTTTTTCGTACCAGGAATAAAGGTGATCGGGGTTGTCGGACTTAAAGAAAATGCCGCCGATTCCGGTGACTCGTTTCATGGCGCTCCTTGCTAAATGCGTCGTGGCTGGTACATCAAAAGACGGACAAATTGTACGCTGGTTTACGAACTGTGTCTTAACTGCAACTCCCGGTTTGGGCGTCGTTGAGTGCTCGTTGTCAACTTGATCGACTAGTTTTTTTCGTAGCACTGTACGCAACCGGCAAAAAGATCCGCAAGCTGGTGATCGGATGTTACGGAAGTGGCTTAGACGAGGAAATCTCCCTATCACTCATTGGCCTCGCAACCCTTCTCATCTGTGACGTTTGAAGTACTGGACTGCTCGTTCGTGCGCCTCAGCCGCCTTGCGAGAACTAAAGGTCCCTAGATTGCGCCTCTTGCCGGTCTTGGAATTCTTCCTGCGTGAGTACAAGCGATATTGGCCTGATCGCAATTTTCGTATCATGTGCTTCTTTGGCTCCTAATGATGATTAGATGCGGTGCGTGAGGAGACCGAGCTCCCACAAACTTAACGAGATTAGGCAAGCGCAGTCGCAAATGTCGAAGACCAGATCGCCCTCAAAGTGATGGGACATCGGCCCCGGCGGCGCCGAGTGAAGTTCGGTGACACCTTGCTGCAGTCATGGTGCGGGGCGAGACGCCCGCGAGACAGCCGGCAGGATGCCGGCGCTACGAGGACGCTGGGGAATTGCCACCTTCGAAGATCGCGAAGGGTTGGGCAGCTTTTTTATTCGTAGCGGAGGGCGGTCATGGGGTCGACGCCTATCGCTTTTTTGGCAGGGGCTGAGCACGCTATGGCTGCTACTACGCTCAGCAAGACGGTGACTGCCAGCAAGATCATGGGATCATGGGAGCTGCCTTCGGCCCAGCGAGCGAGGAGTTTGTTCAGGGCTAGCGTCAGGACGACGCCGGCCGCAATTCCAGCGCCGACGCTTACTACTGTGGAGGAGAATGCGATCTTCAAGACGTGGCCACGACGAGCGCCGAGCGCGATGCGGATGCCGAACTCGTTTTTACGCTGGGCTACGGAATACGAGACGACGCTGTACAGGCCAACCGCGGCCAGGGCTAGCGCGAGCACGGCGAAGGCTCCGAAGAGCCAGGCGACTAGTTGCTCTTGTTCGTACTCCGGCTGGCCTTTAATCCAGTGATCGAGATCCTGAACCTGCCCGTTGATCTGCTGATCCGGGTCGACGGAGTTGACCTGCATTCCGATGGAGTGGAGAAGTTTGAGCGGAGATGCGTCGGAGCGGACGAGAATCTGTGTCCAGACTCGCATCGAGAGCGTGTAGGGGACGAAGATCTCGGGAAGGATCGGATTGCGCAGGCCATCGTCGCGCTTGTCTGCGGTTACGCCGACAATCTGCAGCCACGAGTCGGAGTCCTGGGCGGTGGCGACGAAGGGTAACGCTTCTTTCATATCGGGGACTCGGAGGGAGCGTCCTAGTGCGTCTCCGTTGGGGAAGTAGAGCTTGGCCATGGTTTGGTTGATGACCGCCAGGTGGGCGGCGTTGTGATTCTCGGCTTCGTCCCAGATTCTTCCTTGAGCTACGGGAATGCGCAGGATCGGGAAATATCCCGGGCTGACGAAATTGACACGAACTTTTTGATCATCGCGGCGGGGCTGGCCGAGGATCTCGATTCCGGTTCCCCATCCGTTGGAAGGCGGCGTGGCGTTGGTGGAGATTGCGGTCATCGTCACACCGGGTACCGTGGCCGCGCGGCGGTGCAACTCTTCGAAATAAGCCTGGCGAGCTTTCCAGGTGGGATAGGCTCCATCGTGCACCGGGATTCCAACGGACATGACATTATGCGGGTCGTAGCCAAGAGGAGTGTGCAGGAGATGAAGAAATCCCTGCATAGCGGCGCCGGCACCAGCAAGCATGAGGAGAGTGAGAGCGACTTGTGCGCTGGTGAGAATGCTGTGCGTGGTGCGTCCGTAAACCGCTCCGACAATCTTGCGCGTGCTGGACTGCATGACTTGACTCACTTGCGGACGAGAAAGTTGCAGGGCGGGCCAGAGTCCGAAGAGCAGGCCGGTGAGCATGGCGACGGTGATGCTGAACGCCAGCACGGGCAGGTTGATCTGGATGTCGGCCTCGTGCGGGAAGGAATATTTCGGCAGCAGATGGATGATGAGGGCGAGAGCGCGATAGGCGAAGAGCACCCCGAGAACAGCTCCGGTGAATGAGAGCAGTAACGACTCCGTCAGGAGCTGGCGGATGAGGCGGGAGCGGCTTGCGCCGATGGCGGTACGAACGGCGAGTTCATGTTGGCGCACCGTGCCGCGAGCCAGGAGGAGAATGGAGACGTTGCCGCATCCGATGGCGAGCAGCAGGCCTACTGCAGTGAACAAGAGATACAAGGTGCCACCGAGATCATGAACGAAATTGTCGTTCAGGCCGACCACGTAGAACTGGAAGTGGGTGCTGGGAAAATGCTTGGGCGTTTCCTTGGCGAACTGATCGATCAGGGGAGATAGAGCGGCGCTGGCCATTTCATGAGTGACGCCGGGCTTCAGGCGAAGGCCAACGTAGTAGGCCCTGACGGGATCGAGTGAAACTTTGAGGGGAAGATAGACGTCTCCGTCATCCCAGGTGAAGCGCGGGGCGGCGACTCCGACGATGGTGTAGTTCTTGCGGACTAACTGGATCGTGCGGCCGAGGATCGTGGGGTCAGAATTGAAGTGGCGCTGCCAGAATTTATAGCCCAGTACGGTGACGGGCTGCGGCTCCTGACCGTCGATTGCGTCGGAAGGAATCAGGCCACGGCCAAGCGCGGGCGGAACTCCCATGAAGTTGAAGCCATTGGAAGACATGTAGACGCCCTGGATGTCTTCGGGGAGATCGTGTCCAGTAACCGTGAGGTTCCAGTCGTCGGTCATGAAGGCGTCTTCGACGGCTGCCGATTTTCGAATCTCCTGCCATTGCGCGCCGGTCAGACCGAATCCGCGTTCTTGCGTGGAGGCGTCGCGGAGGCGCATGTGGACCATGCGGTCGGAGGCGGCATAAGGATACGGGTCCATCAGGATGGCGTGGATGACGCTGAAGACGGCTGTGGTGGCTCCGATGCCGAGCGCCAGCGAGAGGATTGCGGTGGAGGCGAAACCGGGATTCTTGAATAGTTGTCGGAGAGTATAGCGGAAGTCTTGCAGGAGAGTCTGCATGGGCGGCGTCCTCGTGGAGGGATAGACGGATGAGGTGGGGATTCGGCACTGGGAAGATTGCGAATGTTTATCCGGTGGAGTGTTTTGTTTCGGGTGTTGGACTTGGAACGGGTGCGGGGGCGAGACCGCCCCGCCAGGGACGGCACGATGCCGGCGCTACGGGGACGGAAGGATTTCGCGAGTGGACCGGGAGTCAAAATCCCCACTTCTCCCAAAGGCAGGGAGAAGTTGAGCACCCTCGGAGCCTGACTTGGTTAGCGTCTTGGGCCGATTTAGCGTTGCTATTGTTCCCTGGCTACGAAATCTTGAACGGTGGGGAGAACGATTCTTGCGCGGGGATTGAGGCGGCTTCGGCTGTTTTATTTGCGCGCTTTGCGCGCAACCCCGGACGAATGCGTCCGGGGCTACATGATCCTTTCTTCTAGATGTATTTCAGCCAACTGGCTCTGCTCGTCGCTTTTATGTTGGCGAACCAGCGGCTGGCGAAATAGAGGAGGGCGATTGTTATTGCCCAAACCAGGTACAGCAGGGGGAGGCTCCAGGTATATCCGTCGGGGGGGCCGGGGTTGCCCATGGGGTGATTGGTGAAGAGCCACGGGCTTACATTGCCCAGACGAATTTTTGAGACGATCAGGGCTAGCGCGTGGATCAGGGGGATGTGGAGGACGTAGAAAAAGAAGGGGACGCGTCCGAACATAGCGATGGCGCGGGAGAGAACGCCGCGCGCACTTTCCAGGAACGGGATTGACGCGATGGTTGGGCCCAGGGTCATCAGCAGGAAGTTGAGGGAGGCGGGGTACTTCGTGCAATTGAGGAAGGAGAGGAGTGCGGGCATCGACGGCGCACCGTTGTTGGAGATGACGGAACGATGCCAGGGGCGGGGATCGCCGTAGATATTGAAGCCGCGCAGCAGCAGGAAAAGAGCGACGGCTCCAAGGCCTATCAGCAGGCAGATTTGTTTTCTGCGGGCGGGTTCGAGGGTGAGCACCTTGCCGAAGGCGTAACCGGCGGCCATGACACCGATCCAGGGGACGAGCGAGTAGAGCACGATCAGGTTGGGGCCGTTGGGGCCGAACTGTACTGGGCCTGCGAAAAATCCAATGTATGCGATTTTCCAGAGGGCGGAGAGCTTGTTTGCCTCCATGCCATCGAGAAGTTTTCCGATGTGGGGGTCCAGCAGGTTGTGAGCGGCGATGATGATGACGCCTAGCGCAGCAGTGACGGAGAAGGGTAACTTCACCAGGCCAGCCATGAGGATCATGCAGCAGCCGATGACCCATAGGACGCCCGCCATTTCGTAGTGCGCGAAGTCGAAGTTGAAGGTCCACGCGAGACGGAGAATTGTGAGTTCGAGGAAGATGAGCCAGAGGCCGCGGATGATCAGGAATCGCGAAACGTCAGTGTGTTTGCGGGCATAGAAGAAGATGCTAGTTCCGGCGAGGAAGATGAAGGCCGGGGCACAGAAATGCGTGATCCATCGGGTGAAGAAGATTCCGGGCGTGGGCCCGCCTGCGGGAAGGCCCGAGTAGACGCGGACATGATCGATGGCCATGATGACCATGACGGCGCCGCGGATGATGTCGATGGAAGCGATACGGGACGTGGACGCGGGAGCGGCGACGACGGGAGCGGTTTGAAGAGTGGTGCTCATGGAACTCTCCGAAGCTTTACGGTGGTTTCCTAATGCGGATATGGAAACATAGTTTCGACGGGGAAGGAATGAAAAGGTTTTGAGGGGGCTTCGCAGGGGCTGAAGCCCTGTTTTTTTTGATACTCATGCCGCCCTGAAGGGACTCTTTCACGCCCGTGGCGAATACAAGACTTGCGATTGGACTGAGTGTGTGTCGGGGGGAGGTCTTCATTGCGCGCTTTGGCGCATTTATATGCCTATCGATTTGCCGGCATGTTGCAGGAATCGGTTGCTGAATGCGAGAAGGCGCGGCAAAACGATCCGAGTGTGAAGATCAAAAGTTCTGCCTTGAATGCCTATTTGTATCTTGGAGAATACGACAAATTTCTGCAAAGCCTGCCGGCGAAGGATTCCTCCTACGTCATTTTTTATCGCGGTCTGGCGGAATATTTCCTTGGGCACCGGGAATCGGCGGCCGAAAAATTTGACCGGGCGTATCGGCTGGATTCTTCGCTGATGCCGGCACGGGTTGGAAAGGCTCTCAGCGAATCGCGTTCTAAGACTTTCGGATTGGGCGTTCTAGGGTTGGGCTGGAGTGACGGTGTGCATGCCTTGGGCGTCGAAGATGAAAGTTTTTGCTTCGGCCTCTGCTCCTTGAGGCTGGACCTCTTCGCCATTCCAGAGGAAGCTCACGCCGGCGGCGTTGCCGACCCTGACTATCAATTCGCGTGTGGCATGGAAGGACGTCGCTGCGGGGGCGATCAGAGTTTCCTGGGTGACCAATTGTCCGTCGGAGGTGATGGAGATCCAGGAGTTTTCGGTGGCACGCACGATTAGTTTGAGAGTAGCTGCAGGTTTCTCGGCGGGTTTCGCGCCTGCCGCGCCGAAGGAACGAATGGTTACGTCACCTTTCTTTTCGATCCTGACCTGATTTTGATCCGCGCTGGTTCCTGCAGAGGGGTTAGGAGATGGAGCAGGAGCCCTCCTGGCAGCCAGCGGATTTTCTGGGAAAGGATCGTTCGATTCTTCCGATTGTGCGGAAGGTTGGGGCGACGGAGCAGTGGTGGTGCGCGCGGGTGGAGCTGTTGATTGAAAAGACGGAATGCTTTGGGCTACCGGCGGCGCTGCAGCGACTGTGGTCGATGGCGCGGGGGGTGGGGAACCGTTCGACGCCCCTGCAGTCCCGCTGCTGCGGGAACGGCGGATCCACATGAAGAACAGCGAGATCAGTAGACAAACAGCGAGGGCGATCCGTATCCAGGAAACCCCAGAGGAAGAACGAAGATATTCCTTTTTCGGGGGGCGGATATGTTCGGCGCGCGGAAGCTGCAACTCGGGGAGTTCTGCGACGTTGACGGGCGGCGCTTCGGCTTTGACTTCCGGCTTAACGGGGCGAGCCGGCTTGGGCTTGGTTGCGGCGGGCGGCGGCGCCGCGGGCGGTTTGGCCAGATCCCATCCGCTGTGGGAGTCGACTTGCGCCTGGCGCAGGCAGGCAAGGTAATCGTTGACCGCCTCCTCAGAGTCTAGGCCGAGGTGCTTGGCGTATGCGCGGATGAATCCGCGATTGAAGACGCCGCCGGGCAGTTGCTCGAAGTTTTCCTCTTCGATGGCCTGCAGCATGCGCGCGCCGATCTTGGTGACGTTGGAAACGTCATCGAGCGAGAGCTCTTTCTTCTCGCGCGCTTTGCGGAATTTGTCGCCGAACTCGCCCACGTTATAAAGACCCTTCGGTGTGTGTGTTGGCAACATCATAGGACAACCGGCGAGAGCGCGCTACGGGACGGACGGACAGGGGCTGGGTAACCGGTGGGTGCGCCTCAGCCGACCGGCTTCAAGGCTTGGTCGGCGGACCTCAAGCGTCGGATCCAGGATTTGGGGGCAAGGTTTCGGAAATGGGTAGGGATCCTTAGACTTGCGGTTGTTCTTTGCGCTTGGGGCACAAAGAACAATCCTCGCTCAGGACGACAACCCGTCTTGATTTTTATTGTGTATTGGCGGTGTTTGATTTGCGCAGGGTGACTGTGAATTGGGCCTGGCAGGTTTTGGAGGGGTCGTCAAAGGCATTGCCGGTGCGCTCGCCTTCGGAGGCGTCGAAAAAGAGTCCGCGCTTGACACGGTCGGGCAGGCCGGTGAAGCGGGCTTTGCCGTCGACATTGGTGCTGACTTCGAGGTCGAGCTTGTGGGCGCTTAGCAATCCGTAGGCGATGTGGACTTTGATTTTCGCGAGGTAGACGGGCTTGTTGTCCTGGCCGGTGATGGTGAAATCGGCGGTACAGGGGCCGAGAGCGCCGTCAATTACAGGGACGGATTTGGGGTCGGGGGTTTGGGCCAGGGCCAAGGTGAGTAGTAAGACAAGGACCGGGATCAGTTTCATCGCTGCGATTATAAGACGTTCGCCACAGAGGACACAGAGGGGCACGATGGAAATCTCGCAGGCTACCAATGGTTTGCATGGTTTGCAGGGGCCGCTCGCTTTGCTTCGCGGGAACGCCGAGGCGGATTTTGCCACATGGTTGTTGTTATGGTTGGCGTTACGGGTACGGGTTACTAACGTTCATTGCCCGTACACGAAAGTGACCCTTATAATTTTTGAACGCCACCCTACCAAGTGAGGACTGACGGGATTTCCATGCCTGAGGCCGGCACTCAATTGACTCGGCAGAGCCAGGAGTTGACGATTTTTCATGACGTGGCGAAAGCGCTCACGTCATCGCTGGACCTTGATTCCATCCTGCAAACGATCATGGAGAAGATGGCGGAATATTTCCGTCCGGATACATGGTCGCTGCTGATGGTGGATGAAGGGCACGACGAGCTATATTTTGCGATCGCGGTGGGCGATAAGGCCGAGGCGCTGAAAAACGTCCGGCTGAAAGTCGGCGAAGGGATCGCGGGATGGGTGGCGAAGCACGGAGAGGCGAGGATTGTGCCGGATGTGCGCAACGATCCGTATTTTGCCAGCCGGGTGGATGACACGACGAAATGGGAGACGCGATCGGTGATCTGCGTGCCGCTGCGGTCGAAACTGCGGGTGCTGGGCGTGATCCAGCTGGTGAACGTCGACATGGAGCGGTTTAAGGAGCCGGAACTCTTCTTCCTGCAGTCGCTGTGCGATTACGCCGCGATTGCGATTGAGAACGCGAAGTGGGTGGAGAAGATACAGGAACTGACGATCACCGACGATTGCACCGGGCTCTACAACGCGCGACATCTTTATAAGACGCTGGAGACTGAGGTGTACCGGTCTTCGCGATTCGGGTATGAGTTCAGCATCCTCTTTATTGACCTTGATCATTTCAAGACCGTGAACGATACGCACGGGCATTTGATCGGGAGCAAGCTGCTGGCAGAGATCGGATATCTGATCAAGGCGCAGTTGCGGCTGATCGATTTTGCGTTCCGGTATGGCGGGGACGAGTTTGTGGTGTTGCTGCCGCAGACAGGGAAGGATCAGGCGCTGGTGGTAGCGAAGAGGTTGCGCGATGCCCTGCGCGCGAGTGCGTTCTGCCGGGAAGAAAGCTTGAATCTGAATGTGCGGGCATCGATTGGAGTGGCGACATATCCGCATGACGCCCGGTCGGCGCATGATGTGATCCGGCAGGCCGACGGGATGATGTACATGGTGAAGAATTCGACCCGCGATAACATTGGCGTGGCGCAGCGGGGGATGCTGCAGGAGTAGCTTTTCGCAGACCGCAGACCTAAGACTGATTCCTTCATTTTGCCGGCTTGACGTCCGGCTTCCATGGATTGGGATTCGCCGGGGCTTTGGGGTTCACTCCGAAATCCCAGACGTAGAGGTTCATGGCGCCCTTCTCTGCCATCTCCACTACGGCATATTCGCCGGGGGCGAGGTTTTCGGTGGGAGTGAGTTTGAGCCATCCTCCTTTGATGTTGTTAATGGTTGTCTTGACGGCGTGCTGCTCGTGGGACATTTTGCCGCTGACCTGGCGCTTGACCCCGCCCACGATGCGCTTGTTGCCTTTGACTTCGACGCGGAGGATGAGGAAGCGATCGAACCTTGTGGGTGGCTGCGCGGCCTGCGCAGGTTGTGGTGGCTTTTGTGCCTCGGACGAGTGCGGGGCATCGGCCGGAGCTGCGGGCTCTGCCGGCGCCTCTTCGAGCTTGATGTATACCGCGGGCACGTCGACATGGGACTGGATGGTGGCGTGAGTGCCATCGAGTTCGACGGTCTGCTTGAGTCCGGCAACCGGATTGATGGCGCCTTTGAAGATGTTGACCTTGGTATTGCGGTTGATGTCGCCGGCGGTCTGATTGATTTCGACGAGCTGGGGCTCTCCCTGAAAGCTGTCTAGCAGAAAGACGCCGGAGTCTTCTGGGAGGCGCAAGCCAGGCGCGACCTCAGGCAAGGGAACGTCGGTGCGTTCGAGTTCTTTATCGAGTTCGACTGCGGCGGGAGAAGAGGCCTCGGCAGCGCGGTCCTTCTCGAATTTTTCTGTGGCGGGCCAATCGACTAACGCGTTGGGGAGTTCTTCCCAATCTTCGCGTTCGGTGCTGTAGTAGCGGACGCGATTGCCCTTCACTTCGTATTTCGTGACTAGCTGGTAGGAACCGTCCTTGAGGATCAGGCGGCGGGGAGTGTCCTGGGCGAAGGACGGGGCGAGCAGGATAACGGCGAACGCGAGCGAGGTGAATCGGGGAAGCATTCGTCTCATTATCGCGCTGCGCGTGGGCGGAGTCGAATCCGATGAGGGATGGGACGCCCGGAGAAATTGCAGGGTGCGTGGTGCCGTCGGGAGGGCCGGCGAGACGCCTGCCCCCAGCTGACCGGAGGCCGATGCTGCGGGAGCGGCTTTCAGAAGCGATGAAGGATGAGTGTCAGTGGTTTACCGGATGACGATTAGGGAGATGCTTGTAGTATGCTGATGGGCTGATTTATGAAGCACGAACAATGAAACGCAATCTTCTACTCTCTCCCGTGCTGTATCTCACATGCATGGCGGCGGCGCTGGCGCAATCGGGGCCGGCTCCGGTTGCCGGTCCTGCCAATGGCGGGCAGGGTCAACCTGTTTCTTACGCGTCGGTGACACAGTTGAATGGGATATTGTCACAGATCGAAGCGACGTCGAAGGATACGCAGGCGGATTTGAGCAAGCTGCGCATCGAGAGGTGGAAGGCGGACGGGTCATATAAGAAGCAAGCTTTGGGTAACGTAGATTCGATCCAGAGGAATCTGCAGGGAGCGCTGCCCGAGATTATTTCGCAGCTTCGCAATGCGCCAGAGGATCTGCCGCCGACGTTCAAGCTTTATCGAAATCTGGATGCCTTGTATGACGTGTTGCGCAACGTCACCGAAGATGCGGCAGCGTATGGGTCGAAGGACGATCTGCAATCGCTGTCGAATGATCTGAGCGGGTTCGAAGGGACGCGGAAGCAGCTGGCGGAGCGCATCGATAATCTGTCGTCGTCGAAGGAGTCGGAGTTAACGCGGCTGCGGGGACAGTTGAAGACGTTGCAGTCGCAGGTCGAGGCCGCGCCTCCGAAGAAGATCGTGGTGGATGATACGGAGCCTCCGAAGAAGCCGGCAACGAAGAAGAAGCCGGCGGCGAAGACTACGACGCCTTCTTCCGGAACGAAGCCGGCTACGGGGTCGACGCAGACACCGCCTGCGCAGCAGCAGGGGCAGAGTAAACCGCAATAGAGTTCCTAGACTTCACAAGAAGTCAAAATCCCCACTTCTCCCAAAAGCAGGGAGAAGCGTGGCACCCTGAAGTGTGGCACCCTTGAGAAACTTTCTCCTCAAGAAACCCTGAGAAGTATCGCTCGGGCGAATCTGGTAACCTTCCCAACGCATCTAGATCGCACGTCTTCTGTGCTGCAAGTAATGAATTCTCACGCGCACATTGTCGGTATCGTGTTTGGCGCTGCCATCATCTGGGTCGTGCTGCTGGATGCGTTTGAAACCGTGGTGTTGCCTCGTCGGGTGCTGCGGAATTTCCGGCTGACGGCTTATTTCTACCGGCGCACGTGGATTCCGTGGCGCAAGATTGCGAGCCGCATCAGGCCGGCGTCGCGACAGCAGAATTTTCTGGGATATTTCGGGCCGCTGTCGTTGATTCTGCTGCTGGGATTCTGGGCGGCGGGACTGATATTTGGATTCGCGCTGATTCAGTACGGGATGGGGGGCCATGAGCAACTCAGCGGTGAGCGGCTGAACTTCGGCAAGATTCTTTATCACAGTGGGGAGACGTTTTTCACTCTGGGATACGGGGATATTGTGCCGACATCGGGCGGAGCGCGGGCGCTGTCGGTGCTTGAAGCGGGGATGGGTTTTGCTTTCCTGGGCGTGGTGATCGGGTATATCCCGGTGGTGTATTCGTCGTTCTCGCGGAGAGAGATTCAGATTTCGATGCTGGATGCGCGGGCGGGATCGCCTCCGGCGGCGGTCGAGTTGCTGGTGCGGCTGGCGGGACGTACGGAAGATCCGGGGATGGATCAACTGGTGATGGATGAAGTCTTGCGTGATTGGGAGCGCTGGTCGGCGGAATTGCTGGAGTCGCAGATTTCGTATCCCGTGCTGGCGTTCTTTCGATCGCAACACAGCAATCAATCGTGGGTGGCCGCGTTGACGACCATGCTGGATGTGACTTCGCTGCTGCTGACGGGGATTGAGGGAGTGCATCCGGGGCAGGCGAAGCTGACATTCGCGATGGCACGCCATGCGGCCGTCGACCTGGCCCAGGTGGTCAACGCGAGGTATGATCCGGCGGCGCCAGATCGAATGCCGGATACCGAATATGAAAGTTTGCGCGCGGCGCTCGATGCGGCCGGGTTGAAACTTCGCAGTGATGACTATGGGCGGGAGAAGCTGGCGAGGTTGCGATCGATGTACGAGCCGTATGTGCACTCGACGGCGCGGAATCTGATGCTGAACTTACCGCCCTGGAGACATCCGGAGAAGACGCGAGATAACTGGCAGGCGGGTCCGTGGGATCGGCTGATTCAGGCGCGCGGTTTGGCGGTGCTGGGGCAGAAGCCCCGCACAACACTGCAGGGTGTGGATTCCGATCATTTTTGAAGGAAGTGGTTTCTGGCGCGGGACTCAGCCCTCATACGCTAGCCGGTTCGAAAACTAAAAAGGCGAACCGGGGCGCGCCCTGGACGCTCCCATCAGCAAAAAGGGGAATGACCACGTGAGCCGTGGGCAGGCCTTGATCAATTTGTTTGTTATGTAGAGAAGAAGACTCGCGAATTCGCTGTGGAAGTTGCACGAATGGCGGACTGTTTCAGCCCAATCGGGGCCGGTTTAGCCAAGATCGGTTTCATTTTGGAAAGTTTTACGAGCAGTTCTTCAACCTTGCGCTGTTCATGTCGCGGGGGTAGGTTGGCCTGTGTCATAGACCTCATTCTCTCACGTAGGTGGGGGAAGTAGAAGCCATATATCGCACCACTTGCAAGGCATCATCTGTGGAAATGTTGAAATATTCCACAACGCGGTCAAGAAAGGGCATGCAGAATATGCATGCCCTATTCCTTTTAGTATCAATGTTTTACCTTAACGATCCCCTTCGGGCTCACCTGTGCTCGGATTGAGGAACAGGGTGCCGTTTTCGCGATGTCGGGTGAAATCGAACATCTGCGCGATCGAGTTGGCGATTCCGTCGAATGACCCCTGGCCGATGCGGGTTCCGCCGAGCCAATTGTCTTCGACGAAGCGGATGATCGAGGACTGGTCGGTCACCGTATGGTCGACGAAGTTCCTGCGCGCCCAAGGGGAGATGACTACGAGAGGTTGTCTCGGTCCATATCCGCAGCGGCCGAGAGCGTGCTGGTTCGCAGGATTCAGACCCGGAAGGGCGGTCAATGCGTTGCCGCAAGCGCCGGGCGCGGTCAGCGCGTCGGCAGGGCCTGTCGATGTGTTCATGATGGGTCCCATGACGTGATCGTACCAGCCGTCAGAATCGTCATACATGATTACTACGGCGGTGCTGTTCCAGGTGGGCAGCGCTTGCAGGAAGTTGATGGTGTTGACGAGGAATGTCTGCTCGTCGAGCGGGTCGGAATATCCGGCATGACCGTCCTGATAAGCCGGAGCTTTGAGGAAACTCACGGCGGGAAGATTTCCGATGGCGGCGGCAGCGAAGAAGTCCAGCACGTCGTATTGATGGTTGGCGGGCCCGGCATTGCCGATTTCAGCCAGCGAGGCGGGACGCGTGTGCGCCGCATTCGAGGTTGAGGTCCAGTAGTTGAAGAAGGAATGGTGTGGGATGTAATCCTTTGTCGGCCCGGCAAGGCCGGTAGAAGTGCGCTTGCATCCGGTGGAGCCGTCGGGGTTGACGATGCTGAGGTTGAAGCCCCCCATGAACGATCCCCAGGTCACGCCTGCCGCGCTGAGCAGGTCGCCGATATTCTTGCTTCCCATGGTGACCTGGTTGCGGGTTGAAGCGGAGCAAACATCACCAATGGGATCGGGATCGCCGATTACGGTCAGCGAGCCATCGCTACCGCCGCTCACTTCGTCACCGGTCCCATTGAGAGTTGCGGTGACGCCATTGGTCTGCCCTGAGACCAGATTGATCACGCCCGGCGTCGAGGGGCCGAACGTGGTGCTGTAGGAGTTGTCGCTCATCGCAAACGACTGCGCGTAGTTCCAAAGTGCGGTAACGGTATTGCCATCAAAGTAGCCCATCACCTCGTTGCCTCCCGAACTAGTGTTCGTGGGAAACAAATCCATCACACCAGCGTCAAACGCAGCCTGCTCGGCGGTGTAATCATGGTTCTGGTCGGGAGTCACCGCCTGTGAGCGGTCCAGGCGAAATGGATTCGACGCTCCGGCGCCATTGGCCGGATTGAGATTCGGATTATTGGTCAGAAGAGCGCCGGTCAGGCCATTGACGGTCGGTGTGCCGGGAAAAGCCTTGAATCTGGGTTCACCGGACGGGTTGGTCGCGCCGGGGTAGGTTCCGAAGTAGTGGTCAAAGGAAACATTTTCCTGAAAGATGACGACTAGATGCTGGATGGGCGTTGCAGTGGATGCAGCTTTCAGCTCAGGCTTGGAAGCGTCAAGTGCGGGCAGCGTGCTTGGTCCCAGCGCCGTAGTCAAGGCGAGTATCATCGCCATCGACTTTTGAATGACTGATTTCAACTTCTTTATCATTTCTTTTTCTCCTATGCCCCGCCGGCCAACACCTTAAAGGGACGCAATCCTCACCTGCAGCGCGTGGGCACCGTTTTCCGGATTTGGGGGCGAGAGTAAACATATCCGCCGAATGTTGCCCATGGGTTGCAGAACGATGAATGGGAGATGAAATGACGATTACATCTGTGGAAAAGAGGAAGACGTGGGGTGCGACTGCAAGCGCATCGATTAGGCTGCGTCTTAGTTGGATTTGCTATAGCCAGGAGTCGCGAATGGGATGCCAGGCAGCGAGGCGGGAACGGAGGTCATCGTAGTCTTCAAGGGTGCGCGGAATGTACATGTCGATGTACGTGCCTTTGCTGCCGCGTCCGTGGATCATCAAGCCATCTTTGCGAAATTCGCGGATGTAGGCGATGTCTTGGCGAGTAAATGAAATCTTCGAGGGCGGCATGCCGAAGGGACGATTTTGGGTCTGGGTAATGCGGTCACCGTCGAGTTGGATACGAAACGATTCAAGCGTCGAGGTGTGCAGCCACAGGGCTGCGCCGGCGATTGTGAGCACAACCATAGGCCTCACCATCTCTCGGGCGGAAATGGACTGGCGTCCACCTGAGAAATGGAAGACTACCAGCGCGGTGGCGAGCGGAACAGTCATGAACATGGTGATCACGCCGGCGATGACCCGGTGCTTCTGGAGTTGCACTTGCTGAAGCGGGATTGCGTAGACTTGCGACATCCGAGCCTCACTCCTCGACGGCGACAACCTGCTCGATCAGCGCGTCTTTGGCGAGGCGCTCTACCGGTCCCTTTTGGTCGACGCGGTAGATTCCGCTGCCATTGGAGTAGAGAACGGAACCGTCGGAATAGAGGTCGTAGCAGAGGACGCCTTTGGCGACGACTTCTTCGGTGCCGGAATCTTTGCGACGGCTGACCAGTTCCCAGCTTTTGGGGACCAGCGCGGGAGTGCCGTCGTCGGCGCGGTCGGCGGCCTTGTCGGCATCGAGCATGTTGCCCCAGACCATCATCTTGCGAATATCCGCGTGTTTCTGGCGGGCGTTGCCGGTGGTGGTCAGCGTGTTTCCGGTGTAGCGCACGGTAAAGAAATTCAGGAACTGAAAGATCGCAAAGAGAAGACGGAAGGGAAGGAGGACGAGATCAAGCGCGGCGCGCCAGGGGCTGGGTGGCTGGTTCGGATCGCGATAAGGACGGCGGATGTAGAAGAGCGTGCCATCGTTCGCAAATTGCGGAGTGAGCAGGTCGAACTTGGGATCCTCGGCGAGCGTGGTTACGGTGCCGGCTTCGAGATCGAGTTTGTGGATTGCGAATGGAGCTTGGGTGACGGCGAATCCGCCGCGGTTGCGTCCGATGGCGGAAGACTGGAAGACGAGTTCGCGGGCGGAGCCGGGAACCCAGTGAGGGGCGTCGTCGATGGTGTCGCCCTGAGTGACGTCGCGCATGTCGGTGCCGTCGGAGCGCATCACGGAGATGCAGGATTGGCCGCCTTTACGCTGGACTACGCAGGCTAAAGAATCTTGTGCGGAGCCGGCGGCGAGGCGGCGAACGCGGAAGTCGGCAGTGTGGAGCAGGCGGAGTTCGTCGGTGGCATGATCGCGGAGAAGGAAGACTCCGCCGATGTCGTCGGTGGAGAGGCTGTAAAAGAGTTCGCCGGGCTTGCAGCCGGAGCTGATGCCGGTGATATCGACGCGGATGTCGGTGGGATCGCCGGGTTGGCGTCCCCAGAGAACACCGCCGGACATGAATTTCGCGCCAGTGCCCTGCGTCTTCCAGGAGTTGCGATTGTGAATCTGGGCGGCGCGCTCGCGGACGGATTCTCCGAATTTGCTGTCGATGGGGCGGACGGGACCATTGCCTAGTTTGAGGTGGAGCTGGCCTTGCGACAAATAGGCATAGGAATGGCTCATGGCTTCTCAAAAATCGTAGTGGATAGGGAGTCCGCGATCTAGGTTACTTTCGAGACAGACTTTTGAGGGCTGCCGGCGTGCGTTCTGTGAGCGGTTTCGATGCGAGGCTGCGTGCTAACATTGCGGCTTCTCAGGAATTGTCTGATGCGGCGTATTCACTTGGCTTGGGGAATCTTGGCGCTGGTGGCGTTTGCGCTGAGCGGACAGGTCATGCGGAGGCACGTTCCACCGATGCGTCTGCTCAGCGATGATGTGCGGCTGATGTACCGGTCGCGGCATATTTATCTGCTGGGGAGCGGGATCGCGAATGTGTTGCTCGGACTTTATGTGGTGCCGCGCAGGGAGCTGTGGCAGCGAAGCATTCAGTTTGCGGGATCGGTGTTGTTATTGGCGGCTCCGGTGCTGTTGGGGATGGCATTTGTAGCGGAGACCGGGCACGGGCTGGATCGCACGTGGCGGAGTGGTCGTGGGTTGCAGGCGATGGTGGGTGGTACGTTGCTGCATTTTATTGCGGCGGTGCGGCGAGAAGATGCCGGTGCATAAGATCTCTTCCTTGAACACGGCTCTATGAAACATACGGGCGAGAACGTGGTGCGGATTGAGGCGTTGGCGCTGAACGCGCTGGCGGACCGGATTGCGGGTCCGATGGGCGCGTCGTTTCAGCGGGCGGTGGACCTGATGTTTTGCTGCGCGGGGCGAGTGGTGGTGACCGGGATGGGTAAGAGCGGGCTGATCGCGCGGAAGATTGCGGCGACGCTGAGTTCGACGGGGACTCCGGCGCTGTATCTGCATCCGGTGGAGGCGCTACACGGCGATTTGGGGATGGTAGTGCGGGGGGATGTGGTGCTGGCGTTGTCGGCTTCGGGGGAGACGGAGGAGATTCTGGCTTTACTCGCGACTATCAAGAGGTTGCAGGTGTCGCTGATTTCGATGACGGGGGATGAGATCTGCGGGAGTGCGTCTTTAACGAACGAAAGTCAAAATCCCGACCCTGTCTCGCAAAAAGCGCGAGACAAGGGAGCACCCGCAGTCTCTAAGAACACAAGGTCCCTCGACTCCGATCCCTCGTGCGCAAGCGAACCAGGAATCTCCGCTCGGGATGACAGGGGATTGAACAAGGTTTCCACACTTGCTTCGGCGGCGGACGTGGCTCTTGATTGCTCGATTGCGCGGGAGGCGTGCTCGTTGGGTCTGGCGCCTACGGCGTCTACTACTACCATGCTGGCTTTGGGCGATGCGCTGGCGGTTACATTGAGTGAGCGGCGGGGATTCAAGGAAGAGGATTTTGCCAATTTGCATCCGGGGGGGAAGTTGGGGAAGCGGCTGGCGCGAGTGGAGGCGTTGATGCATACCGGGGATGCGCTGCCTCGTGTTACTCCTACGACTCGCATGCCGGATGTGATTTATGAAATGTCGAGGAAGAAGTTGGGCGTGACGGCTGTGGTGGAGGGGGAGCGGTTGGTGGGGATCATCAGCGATGGGGATTTACGGCGGTTGCTGGAGAAGCGGGGGAAGGATGTGATGGATCTGACGGCGGGGGAGGCGATGACGCGGGTTCCGAAGACGATCGAAGCCGGGGAGTTTGCGGCTACGGCTCTGGCGGTGATGGAGGAAAAGAAAATTACGTCGCTGATGGTTGTGGATGGAGCGGGGAAGCTGGAAGGGATTGTGCATCTGCACGATTTGTGGGGGACGGAGATGATGTAGGAATCTGAGCCATTGAGTGATCGGGTGATTGCGCGATTGAAAATCGCCCAATGACTCAATCGCCCAATCACTGAATTGAGGTTTTATGTACCACTATGACCCGAACACCGCTTTGGAAGAGCTGACCGAGGATGCGACCTTGCCGAATCCCGTGCATGTGCGGGATATGATTCTGCGAAGAAAGCTGACGGCGGATAAGTCGCTGGAGTTGAACCGGTTGTTTGTGGAGTATCAAAAGTTTTTTGGGGAAGCGCAGAAGCTGGGGAAAGAGATATTGAAGCAGCTGGCCGGGTAAGAGGGTGCCGAGTGATATCCGGAGCTAGAAGGTAAACCCCAGAGGGCACGTAGTCAAACGAAGGAAAGCAAATCTGCGCTTGGCGGACGGCCGGTTGGGCTGTCCCCCACTTCATCTCTCTTCAGATCAACGCTCCCCATCGCGCCATCGTTTACAATCTAGGATTCTTCTTTCAATCGAGAACTCAACTATGCATCGTTGGTCAGAATTGTTTATTCCTACATTGCGCGAGGCGCCGGCGGATGCCGAAGTCGCTTCGCATAAATTTCTGGTGCGGGCGGGGTATATCCGGCAGCTTGCGGCGGGGATTTACTCCTACCTGTTTTTAGGGAACCGGTCGTTTAACAAGATTATGCGAATTGTCCGCGAGGAGATGGACAAGATCGGTCAGGAGTTTTGTTTGCCGGCGCTGCATCCGCGGGAGGTTTGGGAGGCTTCCGGGCGTTGGGGGCTCATGGGCGAAAACCTGTTTCGCTTGAAAGACCGAAAGGGCGCTGACATGTGCTTGGGCATGACCGAGGAAGAGGTCATGACTTCGATTGCGCTGAAGGAGTTGCGGAGCTACAAGCAGCTGCCGCAGATCTGGTATCAGATTGCGCCGAAATTTCGCGATGAACCGCGTCCGAAGGCGGGCCTCTTGCGGGTGCGGCAGTTCATGATGAAGGACGCATATTCGTTTGATATCGATGCGGCAGGGCTGGATGTCTCTTACAAAAAGCATTATGAGGCGTACTGCCGGATCTTTGACCGCTGCGGGTTGAAGTACATGGTGGTGGAGGCCGACTCCGGAGCGATGGGCGGGAAGGAATCGCACGAGTTCATGGTGCGGACTCCGGCGGGAGAAGATCAGATTGTGAGCTGCGACGGATGCACGTACGCGGCGAACATGGAGAAGGCGACATCGAAGCTGGAGGCGTGGGGAGATCTTGCGGCGGAAGGCGATGGGAAGCCACTCGAACTGCATACGCCGGGGCAGAAGACGATTGAGGATGTGGCGAAGTTTTTGGGTGTGTCGCCGAAGAACAAGATCAAGACTCTGGCCTATATGGCGGAGGAGAAAGACGCGGCAGGCAAGATTACCAAGTTGCGTCCGATTGTGGTGTTGATGCGCGGGGATCATCAGTTGAATGAGGCCAAGCTCAACGCGACGATTGCGACGCTGCCGCGGCCGATGGATGAGGGAGAGATCAAGTCGCTGTTCAAATCCCCGGCAGGATATCTGGGGCCTATCGGGATTGAGTGGGCGCGGGATTTGAAGAAAGACGACCGCAAGCCTGTGTTGCTCGTGGACACGGCGCTGGAGGGGCGGTCGAATCTGATTGCGGGTGCGAACAAAGAGGACTATCACCTGAAAAATCTGACGCCGGGGAAGGATTTTCATCCGACGGCGTACGCGGATTTGCGGTCGGTGACGGCGGGGGAGGCGTGTCCGAATTGCGGGAAGCCGTTGCGGATCGATACGGCGGTTGAGATCGGGCACATCTTCAAGCTGGGGTATCGGTATTCGGAGTCGATGGGACTGCGGGTGCTCGATAAGAATGGCAAGGAAGTGAAGCCGATCATGGGGAGCTACGGAATCGGTATCGAGCGGATCTTGACTGCGGCCGTGGAGCAGGGGAATGACAATGACGGGTTCTGGCTGCCGACGGCGATTGCTCCGTTTGAGATCGTGGTGGCTCCCGTCAATACGAAGGATGAGGCAGTGAGAACGGCTGCGGAGGACATTGCCAAGCGGTTAGAGGCTGCCGGGTTCGACGTGGTGCTGGATGACCGGGACGAGCGGCCGGGAGTGAAGTTCAAGGATGCGGATCTGGTCGGTATCCCTTTTAGAATCACAGTGGGAAAGAAGGTTACCGAAGGCACTGTGGAAGTCTTTTTACGCGAGACTCGCGAGGTACGCGATGTTACGATTTCGGCGATAGTGGAACATTTTCAGGGAGTGCTCCCGGCGGGCGGGATGAAGTAAGTTTCCGGTCCCGCGGAAGCGGATCGTGGGACATGGGAACAGTTAAAGCTATCATCGGGTTTCTGCTGATCATCGGCGTGATCTACTGCGGATTTCAGATCATTCCGCCGGAGCTGACGAATTACTCGTTCCAGGACGACCTGCGGAATATTGCGATGGTGGGCGGGGCAAATCCGCACCAGACCGACCAGGAACTGATCGACGCCATCATGAAGAAGGCGCGGGAGCACGACATCACGCTGGCGCCGGAGCAGATCACGGTGCAGCGGATCGGTACGCCAGGCGCGCCGGCTGTCTTTGTGGCAGCGGATTACAGCGTGCCGGTGAGTCTGCCGGGATATTCCTTCTCGTTGCATTTCACACCTTCCAGCGGAAATCGCCAGCTGTAGAAGCCAGCATTTAGCACTTAGCTTTTGCCGAGGCTTGGTGCCTTCTGGTTGTCACAATAATTTATCCTCGCCTTCGTCGTGTTTGCTGTTATTGCGAGCACGCTGTGGCAAGTCGCGTCCCGCGAAATTGCCAATTACGAACCCAAAGACGATAAAAAGATGGTGCGATTGGTTGCGCGCGGTTCGCAGATGACCAACTGAAGCGCATGACCGGCAAGAAAGAACGCGGCAAGAAAGGGAGAGCGGCCGGAGATTGAACTGAAGTATGGCTACGATATAACGGCCGCGATGCGCACACTGCGATCGCTCCACGAGTGCAAGGAACTGCTGTTAGAGCGCAGGATCACACTGTCGCGCAGCGAGCGTGCCTTCTTGACAAACTGCGCACTGGGAAGTATTCGATGGAGAAAGTGCTAGCGATGGCGGACGAACTGTTCGCGGTGTCCGAGGAAGCCGTGAAAGTGTCACTTTGCTGGAAAAAGTCGACCGCACATCAGTTTCGAGTCTAATAATAGCCGCCCACCGAGCAATGTGAGACGCGATGTGAAAACCGTGATGAATAAAGAGTGCCTGATTGCACGCCACTCAGAGGATTATGTCTTCGGTTGAGGCGATATCATAAAAGGGATGATGAAGGAATTCGCCACTTCGATCGTGCAAGCACTACGCCAGAGGGAATTTCAAGCCTATCTGGTCGGGGGATGCGTGCGCGATCTGCTGCTCGAGCGGGAGCCGAAGGATTACGACGTGGCGACTGATGCTACCCCGAAGCAGGTGATGGAGATTTTTCCCGAGACTTATGCGGTGGGGGTGCAGTTCGGGGTAGTTCTGGTTCCGGCGCCGGAGGCATACCGCACGAGGATTTCAGACGAAGGCCCCGCAAACTCGAGCGCTGTCGAAGTGGCGACCTTTCGCAGCGATCTAGGGTATTCCGACGGCAGGCATCCGGATGAAGTTCGATTCAGCAAGACCCCGCAGGATGATGTTGCGCGGCGGGACTTCACAATCAACGGAATGCTGCTGGATCCATTGAGCGGCGAAGTCCTTGATTTTGTGGGCGGCCGTAAAGACCTCGATGCCGGAATTGTTCGTACGATCGGCGATCCGGAAAAGCGCTTCGGTGAAGACAAACTGCGCATGTTGCGGGCCGTGCGTTTTGCGGCGAGATTCGAGTATCAGATCGAGCCTGCTACGTTTGCGGCAATACGGGATCTGGCGGAACAGATACAAGTCGTCTCACGCGAGCGGGTGCGTGAGGAACTCACGCGCATGTTGACGGAAGGCCATGCGCGGCGGGCGTTTTTGCTGCTGGATGAGTCGGGCTTGCTGCCGCAGGTTTTGCCGGAAATTTCGGCGATGAAGGGAGTGGAGCAGCCTCGAGAGTTCCATCCCGAGGGAGACGTGTTTGTGCACACGCTACTTCTGCTGGACAATTTGCCGCGACCTTGTCCGATGACGCTGGCCTGGGGGGCATTGCTGCACGATGTGGGGAAGCCCCCGACATTTCGCGTGGCGGAGCGCATTCGGTTCGACGGGCACGTGGAAGTGGGCGTGAAGATGGCTGAAGAGATTTGTGAGCGTCTGCGCTTTTCAAACGATGACACCGAACAGATTCTAGCGCTGGTCGACAATCACATGCGGTTCGGGCAGGCGACCCGCATGAAGGAATCGACTCTGAAGAAGTTTATCCGCATGCCTGGCTTTGAGGAGCACCTGGCGCTGCACCGGGCCGACTGCCTGGCGAGCCACCGGAATCTGGCGACCTATGAGTTTGTGCGGCAGAAGAAGGACGAGATTCCGCCGGAGAAAATGCGTCCAACGCCGCTGGTGACGGGAGACGACCTGATTGCCGAGGGACATCGTCCGGGGCCGAAATTTCGGAAGATTCTGACTGCGGTGGAAGACGCGCAACTGGAAGGACGGTTGGGCTCGCGCGATGCGGCGCTGGAGTTCGTGCGCCGTGAGTTTCCGGCCTGAAGCGAGGCACGGAGACGATGTTAAAATCAACCTTCCCTTAGGGGACGAGGAGTTATCGGTGGAGCAGGCTGGATCGGACCTGGAGAGAATCGTTGCGCGATCGCTGCGGCAGGCGCCTCCTGCACAGGCGCCACTGATGGCTTGGCCCGTGGTGTGTGGTTCGGCTGTCGCCGAGCGCACTCGCGCCGTGAGTTTTCTGGACGGAGTACTGCGAGTGGCAGTTGCGGATGCAGGATGGAAGTTTGAACTGCAGGGTCTCGCTCCCCGATATTTGGCGTCGATCAACCGATACACGGTGGAAGCGGTTCGCAGGATTGAATTCGTGGTGACACGTCCCGAGACGCCGGAGCAAGATGCCCGCTGATCGTTCCTAATCTCTTATGAAAGTCACCGAGAAAGACGTAGACTACGTTGCCGATCTTGCCAATCTGGAGTTGACCGAGGACGAGCGCCGCGGGATGCTGCGCGATCTGAATTCAATTCTGGATTACGTCGAACGTCTGAACGAACTCGACACATCGGACGTGCCACCGATGGCACAGGTGTCGGACCGGTATGGTGTCGACGACGCCAAGCAAGGGACCGAGCGCTTTGCGTATGCCTCGCGTGAAGATGCTCTCTTCGGTCTGAGAAAATCACTGCCGCATGACGAAGCTCTCGCGAATGCACCGGATGCGGATGAGCATTTCTTCCGAGTTCCCAAAGTGATCGAGCGATAACTGGAAATAGACTCACGATCAATGGATCCCATCTCGCTGACAATCGACGCGGCCCGCTCGGCCGTCCAGGAAAGAAAGACCACGGCGCTTGGGCTGGCCGAGGCGCATTATGCACGCATTCAAAAAGAGGATGGACAGATTGGGGCGTTCCTGACGCTGTCGAAAGAGCGCGCGCTGGAGCAAGCGGATCGCATCGATCGAATGGCGGCTGAGGGAAAGCTGCTTCCGCCGCTGGCCGGCGTTCCCGTGGGGATCAAGGACGTGATGAGCACGCGGGGCGTGCGCACGACCGCCGGATCAAGGATTCTAGAGAAATATGTTCCGCCATATGACTGCACGGCTGTGGCGCGGTTGGAGGCGGCCGGTGCAGTGGTGCTCGGAAAGATGAATTGCGACGAGTTCGCGATGGGTTCGTCGAACGAGAATTCGGGATACGGTCCGGTGCGGAATCCGCGGGATCTGACTCGGGTTCCGGGAGGATCTTCGGGGGGATCCGCGGCGGCCGTGGCGGCAGATATGGCGGTGTTCACGCTGGGGTCCGATACGGGAGGATCGATCCGGCAGCCAGCATCTTTCTGCGGTGTGGTCGGCCTGATGCCGACGTACGGGCGCGTCTCTCGTTACGGGCTCATTGCGTTTGCATCCTCGCTCGATCACATTGGTCCGCTAACGAAGACGGTAAAAGATGCGGCGACCGTATTGCGAACGATCGCGGGGCGCGATCCGATGGATTCGACGTCCGCCGAGGTTCCGGTGCCGGATTACGCGGCCGAACTCGATAAGCCGATGCGCGGTTTGAAGCTGGGCGTTGCGAAGGAATATCTCGGGGAAGGCTTGGACGACGAGGTTCGCCAGGCGGTCGAGAGCGCTATCGAAAAACTGAAGCGATTGGGATGCGAGATCGTTTCCGTATCCCTTCCGCACACGCCGTACGCGATTCCGGCGTATTACCTGATTGCGACGGCGGAGGCATCATCGAATCTGGCGCGCTATGACGGCGTGCGGTACAGCCATAGAGCGCGCGGGGTGAGGACTTTGTCGGAGATGTACCGGCGCAGCCGCGACGAAGGATTCGGGGCCGAGGTGAAGCGGCGCATCATGCTGGGTACGTATGCGCTCAGTGCTGGTTACTACGACGCGTATTACCTGAAAGCGCAGAAGGTGCGAACGCTGCTTACGCGCGATTTCGATTCGGCATTCACCAAGGTAGACGCGATACTGACGCCGACCAGTCCGACGGCGGCGTTCCGGCTGGGGGAAAAGTCGAATGATCCACTCGCGATGTATCTGGCGGACATCTATACCGTGACTGCGGATCTTGCCGGCATTCCGGGGATTTCAGTGCCATGCGGTCAGACTCGCGAGAAACTCCCGATCGGGCTACAGATTTTGGGGAAGCATTTCGACGAGGCGACCATTCTGAGGGTGGCGCACGCTTACGAGCAGGCAGCCTAGGTTCGTGCTGCCGCAGCGATTGCATAGGTCCTTCGCGGCAAAGAGCGCCGCTCAGGATGACAACCGAGGATGTGGCTATAGGTGTTGGTAATACGATTCACCGGCGCAGGCCCGGCATAGTGTTTTTCCTTCGCGACGCACTTCTCGTCGAAAGTTGATCCCTTCACCGCACGCGTCGCACGTGATCCGCTCGCCTTTGTAACCTGGGAATTCCTCCGGGGGCAAGTCAACTCTTACCCATTGGGTGGCGAACAGGTCGTCGTCTGACATCTCGCGATAGGCGAGCATCTGCTGCTGGTTCTTGCTTTCAATTTCAGGATGAAGCTGACGAGCGAGAGCTTTGGACGATTCTTTCGCGGCGACGCGGATGGCCTTGCTGTTGACGACGTCCACGAATGTAGCGGCGACTTTTCCCCAATCCCGGAATTTCAGGGCGCGCTTGCCTAAGCGACATCCGGTGACGACACCCACCGCGTCGGTGGCGCAGCGGTCGATCTCGACGAAGGTTACAAGGCGCTTGCGGTCTTTTCCGTGGGGATCGTCGATCCCAAGTTTCTGGAGACCCAACATCGCGAGACGAACGCCGAGTACTTGACCAGCACAGAGGTGGCCGTGGGCTTGCTCGGCGTCGCGAAGGTATTCATCGAAGGATTTCATGAAAAGCTGTCAGCTATCAGCAGTCAGCTTTCAGCTTAACACCGGGGCACGGCTCGACGTGAGCAGAGGGACGCATTGGCCGGTGGGGCTAAAAGTCGCACCCTTTCAAGGCCAAATTCTATTTCCTTCGCCAGCGGATGCCGTCTTTCGTGATTTCTACCAGGATGCCTGCTTCGGCGAGTTCGCCGCGGATTGCGTCTGACTTTTTGAAATCGCGGGAGGTGCGGGCGGACTTCATCTCGGCAATCTTCGCTTCGATGTCAGCATCCGAGAGTTGTGCGGACTGCACTGCGTCGCGCAGATCCTGGCTGATGTCTTTCTCGCGGCCTTCGGCCTGGGCCCATTGGAGGGTTTGCTTCATCTTCGGGACGTCGTCGTCGTGGAGGACGGCGAACACCTCATCAAATCTCTCCAGTGCGGCCAGGAGCGGCAGAACGTCGCCTTTCATTACGCCATCAGTATCGAAAGCAGTGTTAGCCTGACGCACCATCTCAAAAATCGCGGCCTGCGCCTGGGCGGTATTGAGGTCATCGTCGAGTGCGGCACGCATGCGGTCAACGGTTTCTGCAGCCAGTTTTTGCATCTCCTCGTTTGAACCGTCGGCGAAATTCCCGGCGCTAAGGCGGAGACGAAAATTCCGCAACCGATCGACTGAGACTGCGGCCTGCTTAAGACCGTCGAAGGTGAAGTTAAGCTGATTGCGATAGGGGACCGAGGCCAGCAGGTAACGGATGGAAGACGGCTTGTGTCCCTTGAGCACGAGGTCGCGAGGAGTGAAGAAGTTTCCCAGGCTCTTCGACATCTTCTCGCCTTCGACCAGAAGAAAGCGCGCATGGAACCAGAAATGAGCGAAAGGTTTCCCAGTGAGGGACTCGGACTGTGCGATTTCGTTTTCGTGATGCGGGAAGATGAGATCTTCACCACCGGCATGCAGGTCGAAGCTCTCGCCCAACTCCTCCATGGACATGACGGAGCACTCGAGATGCCAGCCAGGACGGCCGGGACCGATGACAGTCTCCCATGAAGCTTCGCCAGGCTTAGGCGCTTTCCAGAGTGCGAAGTCGCGGGCGCTGTCTTTGTCGTATTCGTCGACGTCGACACGCGCGCCATCGAGCATGCTGCTGAAGTCTTTTTTCGAGAGCTTGCCGTACTGGGGAAACTTGGCAATGCGGAAGTAATAGGATCCGTCGTCAGCGCGGTAGGCGAGCCCTTTCTCCACTAGTTTCGCGACGAACTGGGCCATCTCGGGAATGTGTTCAGTCGCGCGGACTAACGTGGGTTGCTCAATGCCGAGCATGGCGGCATCTTCGAGAAAAGCCTTCTCGTACTTCGATGTGTATTGCTGCACGGTGACGCCATCGCGGGCGGAGTTGCGGATGATCTTGTCGTCCACGTCGGTAATGTTCATGACGTGTTGGACCTTGTAACCGCTCTGCCGGAGAAAGCGGCGCAGAAGATCGATGGCGACGAAGGTGCGAAAGTTGCCGATGTGTCCGTAGTCATAGACGGTGGGACCGCAAGCGTACATGCGGACCTCGGAGTCGCGCAGCGGGCTGAACTCCTCGACTTCCGACGACATCGTATTAAAAAGGCGAAGGGGCATATGGGTTTGGGCTTTGGCGGATGAACCTAAGATTCTAGGGGGCTTGGGAAATTGCGGTCAAATCGGGCTTCAAGAGGATCGAGTGGGCGCCGGAGGCAGCGCGTGCGCATGTTCGCGCAAACGACGCTGCACGAGAATCACGTAATGCAGCGCAGAAATGATTGTGAAGAAAAAGGTGGCGCGAAGGAAGACCGTACGGGCAATCCATATCCAACGTACCGGTTTCACTTCAAGGAGAAGCACGAAAAACACCGCGCCGATCTGAGAGAAAGTGTTGGCCTTGCCGAAGATGCTGGGGCGGAAATCCCGCAGTCCGGCGATCGCGAACAGGACAGCACTGGCGGCGAGAATCGATATGTCGCGGCTGAAAACCACAACTGTGAACTTCCACGGAATCTTGTGAAGTATGGACAGCACCAGAAACAGCGTACTGAGCAGGAGTTTGTCGGCGATCGGATCGAGGTACTGGCCGAGTAGCGTCTGCTGATGAAGCCGACGAGCGAGCAGCCCATCGAGGCCATCGCTGAAGCCTGCGACGACAAAGAGAACGAGGGCCCAGAGGTAGTGTCCGTCGACAAGATGGATGACGATAAAGGGGACGAATACCATCCGCAGCAGCGTGAGTTGATTGGGAGCAGTGAAGACTTGCGAGAGCTTCACGCTGGCTCCTTGGATGGATGGGGATTGGACTCGTGACGGGGGGCGAGGGCGGCGGATGGCTCCAATCCGGTTTTTGACAGAAAACGTTGCGAGAGCGAGGGCAGGGTGCCATCCGGCAAGTCGAGTTCGACGCGCTCGATCCGGTGCATGGGGAAGAAAACGAGCGCCGGGGTGAAAGGCTCGCCATCTCTGACCATGACCGTGAGGTCTTCGAATGAGGCCAATTCGACTCCACTCAGGCTCAAACCCTCGGGCGCCAGGGCGAGAATCATTCCCCAGAATTTTTCGCGGGGATTGCTCAGGGTTGCGATCACCAGCGCGCCGGTAGTAAACGGCTTGCCGCGAACCGGAGTGGATGCATTCTTCTCCATGGCACGATTGTCTGCTGACAGCGGCGTGCTTTGCAAATCCGATATGTGGGTAATTGCGACACCAGATTGGTGCGCGCAATCGAAGTTCTGTATGCTGAGCGCAGCTTAAGCTGGGGACTGCAACTCTCGTGATCGAATTCCGCGACGTTTCCTATAGCGTGAATGGGATTCAGGTGCTCAGCGGCCTCAATCTGCGGATCGCGCATGGGGAAATTCTCGTGCTGCTGGGCCGCAGCGGCTCGGGTAAAACGACAACTCTGAAATTGGTGAACCGACTGGTCTCCCCGACCTCGGGGCAAATTCTGGTCAACGGCGTGCCTAACGATCAGGTCGACGTGATCAGGTTGCGGCGGGGGATTGGGTACGTCATACAGGAGTCCGGCCTTTTTCCCCATTTCACTGTGGAACGGAATATCGGACTGGTCCCGAAGATCGAGGGCTGGCCTGAAGAGCGGATTCGCGGACGTGTACAGGAGATGCTGCAACTGGTCGGGCTGAGTGCGGATCTGGCTTCGCGCTATCCGCACCAATTGTCGGGCGGACAGCGGCAGCGGGTGGGGGTAGCTCGGGCGCTGGCGGCCGATCCCGCAATTCTGCTGATGGACGAACCTTTCGGCGCTCTGGATCCGCTGACTCGCGATGAACTTCAGCGGGAATTTCTGTTGCTGCAGCAGCGTGTACACAAAACCGTGGTGTTTGTGACTCATGATCTTCGAGAGGCGTTGCGGCTGGGATCGAGGATTGCCCTCATGGAGGCGGGGAAACTCGTTACCGTACACACTCCCGCGGAATTCTTGAGGTCTTCCGACCCGTGGGCGTCGGCGTATGTGCGGGCGTTCGGCGATGGATTGGAGTCGGCAGCGAATCGGGGAACGTCATGACTCTGCTTCGATTCTTCGTGCAGAACCATACGCAAATACTCGAACTCACCGGGGAGCACCTGTGGCTGGTGGGGTGGTCGACGGTGTTTGCGATGCTGATCGGAGTCCCGCTCGGGATACTGATCGCGCATCGGACGCAACTTGGACGCCCCGTTCTTGCAGCGGCAAATATCATTCAAACGATTCCGGCTCTCGCGCTGTTCGGATTTCTGCTGCCAGTGCCCTGGCTGGGGGATCGCGCGGAGCGGCTGGCGATTCTGGCGCTGACGCTCTATGCGCTGTTGCCCATCATTCGCAATACCTACGATGGAATTCGGGGGGTCGATGCGGCGGTAGTGGAAGCCGGACGCGGCATGGGACTTACGGAGTCGCAACTGCTGTTTCAGGTCGAGTTGCCGCTGGCTTTGAGCGTGATCATTTCCGGGGTGCGAATCGCGGTGGTGATCTCGGTGGGGCTGGCCACGATCGCCGCCGCAATCGGCGCCGGTGGGCTGGGAGAGTTCATTTTTCGCGGGCTGGCGATGGTTGACAATCGGGTCATTCTCGCCGGTGCGATTCCGGCAGCGATTCTGGCATTGCTCGCAGACTTCGGCATGGGTTGGATTGAAAAGCGGCTGAGGCCACGATGATTCACCTTCGAGTAGGGCTCACCTTATTGGTGGCTTGCAGCGTTGCTCTCCTTTCGTGTTCGTCATCGCATTTCGATCGCATTGTCGTGGGGTCGAAGAATTTCACCGAATCATTCATTCTGGGCGAGTTGATCGCGCAACAGATCGAAACGCATACGAACTTGAAAGTGGAGCGACGTTTCTATCTGGCTGGAACGTATATCTGCCAGCAGGCGATGTTAGCGGGACGAATCGACGTTTATCCCGAGTACACTGGTACGGCGCTCACGGCGATACTCAAGCAAGGCATTTCGCGCGACAAGCAGGATGTGTATCAGCGCGTGAAGAGTGAATATGAGCGGCGATTCGGACTTACGCTTAGTCCGGCTTTCGGGTTCAATGATACGTTTGCCATGGAAATACGGGGCGAAGATGCGCGCCGTTTGAACGTCAGAACTTTATCGCAGGCGGCGCAGTTTGCTCCGCAATGGCGTGCCGGATTCGGATATGAATTCATGGAGCGTCCTGATGGATATCGCGGGCTGGTTGCGACATACGGGCTCCATTTCGCCGAGCAACCGCGCATCATGGATCTGGGTCTGTTGGCGCGGGCGTTGAAGGATCGGCAGATTGACTTCGCCGGGGGCAATGCGACCGATGGGCTGATTCCTGCCCTTGATCTCGTGGCTTTGGAAGATGACCGTCACTATTTCCCGCCGTATGAGGCTGTGCCTGTGATTCGTGAGCAGACATTGCAGTTGCATCCGGAAATTGCGCGTGTGCTGGCTGATCTTGGTGGGAAGATCTCTGATGAGGAAATGCGGAAGATGAATTACGGGGTGGATGCACAGCATCGGGACACGCAGGATGTGGTGCGCGAGTTTCTGAAGTCAAAGAATTTGGTGCCCTGAGGCCGTCTTCAGATCGACAGCGATCCTTCCAGGGTTACGACGGCCATGCCTTTGAGGAGCACCCGATCTCCCATTAGTTCACACCAGACTTCTCCTCCACGCTCAGACAATTGGCGGGCGTGAAGTTTGGGCTTCCCGAGCCGCTTGGCCCAATACGGAGCCAATATGCAGTGCACCGACCCGGTGACCGGGTCTTCGGGAATGCCGTAGCTGGGGGCGAAATAGCGTGAGACGAAATCTACCTCGTCACCGCGTGCAGTGAGCGCAACTACATACGGATGAAGATTTCTCAGCAGCGCAGAGTTAGGGCGAACATTGCGGACAGTTTCTGGCCGGTCCACCACTAAAATGTAGGTTTCATCTGCTTCGACAACTTCCGACGGCAGCGATTGAATTGCCAACGCGTCTCGCCATATATCAGGCGAGTTAGTACACGGCTGGGGAAAGAGGGCGGGGAAATCCATCGCAAGGAACTCGCCGGCTTTCCTGACAGTTAGCGTTCCGTGGAACTTCGTCTTGAACCGCACCGAGTCAAGCTGAGGCTGCCGCAAGTTGAGCAGGACATGCGCCGACGCGAGCGTAGCGTGGCCGCAGAGCCTGACCTCGCAGGTTGGGCTGAACCAGCGCAGTTCGTGTCCGGCTTGGGAGGGGACCAGGAACGCGGTCTCAGAAAGATTATTTTCGGCAGCGACTTTGCGGAGCCGATCCTCATCTAACCATGAGTCTAAAAAGCAGACAGCCGCGGGATTGCCCCGGAACGGCTTTTCGGTGAAGGCGTCGACGTGAAACAGAGGGATGCGCACCTGGTCGATTTTAATCGTGGCGTAATAGTTTGCAATTTCTTGCCGCGGCACGAAGTTGGTTGCGAGCCATGGGTGAGCCATGTATAGTCTGAGGACTCTGGGGCGCAAATCCGCTGTTCTGCGCGGCATTCGGGGTACGTCGCGGCGCCTCCTGTTCGTTACTTCGCTGTTCGATCCACGTTCGGGAAAACCACCAAGTTGCTGATCACTCGACCTGTCTGGAGGCTGAATGCCAACCGCTCAGAGAGAATCCGTTGTCGAAGCCACGCTGCTTGAGAGACTTTCTGATGCCCGGCGCAGAAGCGACGCGCTATTTGCAATTGTGCAGTCGGAGGCGATGTATGATCGCCCGATTCCCGAGCGCCACCGGATTATCTTCTATGTCGGGCATCTGGAAGCATTCGATTGGAATCTTCTGCACGAGAACGTGTTTGGCCTGGAAAGTTTCCATCCGGAGTTCGATCGATTGTTTGCTTTTGGCATCGACCCGGTTGGGGGAGGATTGCCGAATGATCAGCCTTCTGACTGGCCTTCTCTCGATCGTGTTAGCGAGTATGTTCGCAAGATCCGCAATTCCCTCGACGACAAGCTGATGAGCAATGCAGGCGGCCAGCGCGATGGTTTTGCGCTCGGCACTCTGTTGAACGTTGCGATTGAACATAGGCTGATGCATGTGGAGACGCTGGCGTACATGCTTCATCAGTTGCCTCTGCACAGAAAAATCCCGCAAGCCACCTCTCCCCCTGCTCTTATTTCCCCCATCACACATTCCATGATCAAGATTCCTGCTGGATCCGCGCAGCTTGGACTGAGACGTGGAAGCGGATTGTTTGGATGGGACAACGAATTCGAAGCTCATACCGTCGATGTTCGTGCGTTCGAGATTGACCGATACATGGTCACGAACGGCCAATTTCTGGAGTTCCTGCAGGATGGTGGCTACGAGAGGGGTGAGTTGTGGGGAAATGCGGACTGGGAGTGGAAGAGCGCAGGCGACATTTCCTCTCCGGTGTTCTGGCGAAGGAGTGATGGCGCCTGGCTCTACCGCACGATGTTCGACGAGATCCCATTGCCGCTGGACTGGCCCGCTTATGTCAGCTATGCCGAAGCCTCCGCATATGCGCGCTGGGCAGGCAAGGCTCTGCCGACTGAAGAGCAGTGGCATCGCGCTGCTTACGGTTCCTCTGAGGACGAAGAGCGGTCTTACCCGTGGGGGAGCGAACCTCCAAGTCCAAGCCACGGAAATTTTGATTTTGAAAGGTGGGATCCAGTCGCTGTGAACGCGCATCCGCGAGGGCAAAGCGCATTCGGCGTGGAAGGAATGTTGGGGAATGGTTGGGAGTGGACTTCCACCGTTTTCGGACCTTTCGCGGGATTCGAGCCATTCTCGTTTTATCGCGGCTATTCTGCAGATTTCTTCGATGGAAAGCACTTCGTCATGAAAGGCGGCTCTGCACGCACCGCCGCGTGCATGCTGCGGCCCTCGTTCCGGAACTGGTTTCAGCGACATTATCAGTACGTCTACGCGGGCTTTCGCTGTGTGAATGTCTGATCTGAATCGAGGAGCAATTCATGTTAGTCCATGCGATCCCTACCAACGTCAGCTATGAGTTTGCTGCCGAAGTGCGCGATGGCCTTACTCGCTCAAAGCAGAAGGAACTTCCCTCGAAGTATCTCTATGACGACGTGGGGTCGGCCCTCTTCGAGGTGATCAGCCATCTTCCAGAGTACGGCCTGACGCGGGCCGATGAGCGGTTACTGCGTCGACATGCAAGCGAAATTGTGAACCGTGTTCAGGGCCCGGTAGCTGTCGCGGAGCTCGGCAGCGGGAGCGGGCGAAAAACCCGCTGGCTGCTGGAAGCGTTCTGCCGCAGGCAGCGCACTTCGTATTATCCCGTTGAAATTTCACACTCGGCGCTGGTGATGTGCGAGCGGGAGTTGAGCGATATCGATGCGATCAGCATTGTGGGGTTCGAGCGCGAATATCTCGATGGCTTGCTGGAAGTGGCCGCCTATCGCAAGCCCGGGCAGCATCTGTGCGTGCTTTTCCTGGGCAGCACGATCGGGAACTTCGATCGCGCTGCCGGAGTGAACTTCCTCTCTCAAGTCAGGTGCATCCTTCAGCCCGGGGACTCACTGCTGCTGGGTACGGATTTGGAGAAGTCTCATTCAGAACTGATCAGGGCCTACGACGACGAACTTGGGGTAACTGCCGCATTCAATCTTAATCTGCTGGCACGGATCAACCGGGAACTAGGAGCTGACTTCGACCTGGCTGAATTCGAGCATGTGGCGCGCATCAACGACGAAGAGCGCAGCGTGGAAATGCATTTGCTTTCCAAGCGCCGTCAAATTGTGAGTGTTCCGGCGGCGGAGGTGGTGGTTGAATTCCAGGAGGGTGAGACCATCTGGACGGAAAGCAG
>DATEHP010000095.1:0-18340 GCA_035279505.1 Candidatus Sulfotelmatobacter sp.
ACGGGGATGGAAGGGATTGTCGAGATCGAATCACAATGGACGGCGCGGAGGCGAGAACAAATGGGTGTCGTGCTCATGGCCAGAGCCCACCCTCCCGCAAAAAGCGCGGGAAGGGTGGGGCAACCGCGTGGGGAGTCTTGATTCGAAAGGATGGGCCAGCCCGCGGGAGGGAGCATCAGAACCTTGTCGTATTCTTACGTGAACGAAAGGCGGGGGCAGGTCAACCCCCATTCAATAGATCGTTGAACTCAACGGTCTTGCTAGAATTTTAGACGCGCGACCGGAGAGATTTGCGATGGTTTTCCTACAGACCACCTAACGGAAGATCAAATGCTGGCGACTGACAAGCAATTGGGCCAACAAAGGGTTGAGTTTTTCGACAGACTCACGCCAATGGAAGTTCATGATCTGGTGACGAATCCAAATCTCCGGGTTCTTCAGACGGCTAGGCCAGTATCGTCGGAAACTTGGGAACTGTTGAACCAGCATCTATTTGCCTCTCGACCCGATGTCGAACTTCGGGTGTATGGTTTCTACTCCTCGACGTGTGATCTGTCATTCGTCAAGGCGATGAGCAACGTTCGCCGATTTTCTGCCGACTGCTTGATGAGAGCTGTTGGGATCGAACACTTAGCGGCCTTGGAGAACCTGGAAGAATTCCACATCGATGTCTTCAGTCTTCAGAACTTTGATTTCTTGTCGTCATTGCCGAGTGGACTTGCATCCTTGACGCTAGGCGCGACGAAGTCGAAGAAACCTCATTTGAAAGGATTGGGCCACTTTCATTCACTGCGTAAGCTCTGTCTGGCAGGACAGCAAAACGGAATTGCTGTTGTCGCCGATCTTCAGAGCCTCGAGCAGGTGACCCTGCGTGGTATCTCCACTCCTGATCTCGACTATGTGTCGAGTTTGCCCGCCTTGCGGTCACTGGACATCTTGCTCGGCGGCATTAAGAACCTATCAGCGATTTCGGGCAAAGAGAGCATCAAGTACATTAAGCTTTGTCGAGTTCGAGAACTCTCGGACGTCAGTGTCATTTCATCTTTGGTGGGTCTGGAATGCCTGGACTTGCGGGAGTTGCGAAATGTTACCAATATTCCCGACCTGTCGCGACTAACCAAATTGCGGAAGGTAGTGTTGGACAATATGAAAGGCCTGAAGGACGTGAGTGCGATTGGAACGGCTCCAGCCCTCGAAGAATTCCTTCACATCGCAGCGCAGGGTTTTGCACCAAGGATTTACTGGGAACTGCTCAACAGGCCTTTGCTGAAGCAAGCTCACATTGGCTTTTGTAGCAAACGTAAGAACGAGGAGTTTGAAGCCCTCGTTAGACAATCCGGCAAATCGGCGGGTAGCCCGGGCTTTTGACTTCGCTTGGTACAACCGACACGGTAGGTGCCGCGCTTCTGCGTTTTTTGCAAGGGCGGGAACCGGGCTGCCGACAGCGAAGGGGTTAACATCCCCACGCCACCCGATTTCCAAACGAGATCTTTTCCACCCCCACATTCACTCGTACCAGCGCAGTTTCCAGCAACAGATAGAACCGGTAACTGCTCGATCGCCATTGTTCCGGAGTGGCTTCTAGCCCTGAAGTGGGCTAACCTTGCTGGCCTAATCCCATCAGCGGTACTCTTGCGGAATGCGACCCCTTCGGTATTCCATCAATGTCACATTGGACGGGTGCTGCGATCATCGTGCAGTGTTAGCGGACGAAGACTTGCATCGTCACGCGGTTGAGAGCCTCGACCACGCCGATGCCCTCCTCTTTGGCCGAGTGACTTACGAAATGATGGAGGCAGCGTTTCGACCGCTGGCGCCGGCGGGAGCGAGGCCTGAATGGATGGAACCCTTCGCCCGGACGATCAACGCGGCAAAGAAGTACGTCGTGTCGAGCACCCTGGACCGGGTCGATTGGAACGCGGAGCTGGTGCGCGGGGATCTAGGGAAGGCGGTTCAGCAGCTCAAGCAGGAGTCGGGTAAAGGACTGCTCGTGGGGGGCGTGAAGCTACCGATGGCGTTGGCGGAGCTGGGATTGATCGATGAGTACGAGTTCGTGGTGCAGCCCAGGCTGGCGGGCCACGGGCCGACATTGTTCGCGGGGCTATCGAAGCATGTCGACTTGAGGCTGGTGAGCCGGCTTGAGTTTGGCTCGGGAGCGGTGGCGATGCGGTATGAGCCGAAAAGATAGCCATTCCCGGGTTTCCCTGAGTTACTAAAACGGAGGGTAAATGAAATTCTCGAGAGTTGTCCTTTTGCTGGCAGTTGCGCATATCACCTGCCTGCTTCTTGCACAGACATCCGGAGTACCCGAAATCCAGTACCGCTCCGTTCCCGATTTCTTGCACCTCCCGCCTGACCTCTATTTTGGCGAGGTTACCGGTATTGCTGTGAATTCTAAAGGCCACATCTTCGTGTTCTCACGCGGCAATACAACTGGTCCCGCGTATGGTGCCGCGGCGGCGCAGCTACTGGAATTCGACCGGGATGGGAAATTTCTGCGCGAGATTGGCCACAACCTCTATGCATGGTCCTATGCACACACGGTCAAGATCGATCCGCACGACAACATTTGGGTCACGGACAAGGGTTCCGATGTCGTCGTCAAGTTCACTCCGGAGGGTCGAGTCTCTATGATTTTCGGCCGCAAGCAGGAGGCATCGGATGAGGGGACTGGGCCGCTAAAAGAAGTCAAGCCTCCTCTGCCACCTGAAGATGGATTATTCAGACAGGTGACGGATGTGGGTTGGGATTCCGACGGCAATACTTATATCAGTGACGGTTATGTTAATTCACGAATCGCCAAAGTCGATAAAGACGGCAATTGGCTGAAGTCATGGGGCGAACCGGGAAACAAGCCGGGGCAATTCGCCACTCCGCACAGCATTGCTGTTGATGCGCAGGACAATATTTATGTGGCGGACCGGGGAAATCATCGCATTCAGGTATTTGACAAAAATGGTAAGTTTCTTCGCCAGATTGTTATCGATGTTCCCGTCCCGTCCGATGCAAGACCCGCGATCGGCAACAAAACAGATCATCCATCTGGTTCGAGAACACCCGGTTCTCCATGGGCAATTTGCATTACGCCACCGCCGCATCAAGTGCTGTTCAGCTCTGATGCATTTCCAGGGCGAATATACAAGCTCAGCTTAGATGGAAAACTTCTTGGCATGTTCGGCCAATCGGGAAAACAGTTAGGCCAGTTCGGATGGATTCACGAGATGGCTTGTCCGTCCGAGAATGAACTGTATGTCGCCGAACTCTTGAACTGGCGTGCACAAAAGATCATTTTAGAAGCCGGACACTGATCTTGTGCCAAGGACTCGTGAACCACAATTCTGGACAGTCGACGGGCAAACCGGAAAGCAACGCTGTACGCCGGCGCCGATTGGACTTGATCGCCGGCGCGCTGCGACCGGGCGCAATGAAGACCACGAGGCGCGGATCCGGAACAGGCGCGATGCGCGGAGGCGCAAAGTGAACAATGGGCCGAGGTTGAGTTACATCTCAGCCAGCGATGGGGGGAGTTTGAGTGTGCTTGGCCTGATTTCAATAGCTGACCCCCAATGAAACGACTTTGCAGGCGGTGGTTCGGAGGATCGAACAGCCCTAATCCGGGCTTTTTTGAGTTGACGGGGTCGGTTCTGAGTTGGCGGTATCCGGTGGGAGTTTGACCTTTTCTGATACATCGACATCGAAAAGCAGGTAGTGATCGAAGGCATAGTGCCGGTAATAACGATGCTTGCGAAAGTCGAAGTAAATCTCGACGTTTTTTGGTAACCACAGCATCGTGTCTTTCCTTGCAAACGGCACGGGGCCGTATTCCACCACTTGATGTTCACTGAGCAGTTGGACCTCGTGCGCGGGGTTAACGATGTCAGCCTCAATATGCACGATTTGAGAAGTGTCCTGAGAGATCCATGCTCTTCCCTTCAAGTCGATGCGATAAGTCTTGCCCGCGACAGTGTAGTCCTGCATGCGATTTGGACGGTCGGGGCGCTGCCGAAAGTGTACTAACCACGTGAGTTTTCCAAACCACTTGACCTGTCCCTCACAGTCGAAATCGAAGTCGCCCTGCATCTCTGGATGAAAAACGAGCGCCAGCATGACGAAGCCCGTACTTGTGATTCCGTCGGGATAGCCACCCTGAGGAACTCTGTCTTCGTTATAATCCTCGATCAAAACCGATCCCGGCTTCGACGAAATTGTGGCGGCATAGTTGTACTTTCTTGTTTCTGCGTGGTTTGAAAGCCCAACCCCGTCTAGCGATTTGTGGAACAGATCCTCGTCGGCGGTGAAACGGGTTACATCCTGAACCAACTCCTGGACACGTTGCCCCGCTTCCGCGAGCACCTGCGCACAGGAGCAAGTTACTCCGGGTTCGACGGCTGGCTTAATATCGTCGATATCAGGGGGCCGCCAAGTCTGCATCGAGAGCACAAGCTTGGGCACGGCCATGAGGGGAATAGGTGACGCAGTAATCTCTGAACCTGCCGCCGGTGCTTGATCGCTTTCCTGTACCCTTGTGATCAGCGTGTGAACTGGCTCGATCATGTTTCCTGGGGGAGATTCCTTTAGGAATACCCGAAGCGCCTGAATTCCTTCACTCTTCTGGCCGAGTCCAATCAATGCTTGCCCGAGGGTAAGTTCGGCAGCGCCGGTGGCATTCTTTCCATATCTCGCACTCTTGGCAATAGCAATCTGGGCTTCGTCGCGAGCCTTGCTGTATTCATTCTGGTGAAGATAGGTATTAGCCAATAAGTCGTGTGGCAGCCAGTCTTCCGAATCGACGAGAATCGCTTGTTCCAGCGCTGATTGAGCTTCAGGGTAGTTCTGTACTGCCAGTTTCGTTCTGCCGAGTAGAGTTAGAGTTTCGGCAGAGTGAGGGCTAAGGTTGGCAGCCGTGCCCAAGTAGGTCCCAGCCTGCGCGTAGTCGTTCTTCTGGAAGTACAAATATCCCAACAGGAAGTTCAAATCCGCATTTGACGGTGCTGAGACATAAGCCGCTTTCAAACGCTTCTCGGCGTTCGGGAGGTCACCGGATTTCAAGAGAGATACAGCTCGCCTCGCTTCTTTTCGTGCCTTCGGGGACATGAGGCCTGATGCTTCATTAAGAGCGACAGCGGCAGGATCACGATGAAGCACAATTTCAACGTCTTGCCTCGCGGGGCTCAAAACGCTAATTTCGAGACTCGCGCTTATATATCCCACGGCGGTGACGGAAATGACGTATCTGCCGAGGGCTGTATTGACGAACACAGCACCCTCGTGCCCTGGGACTATTAAAAATCCTCCGACATGGTTTGCAAGATTCGTTAGATCCACCCGAGCCGAGCGGTCGAGGCTAAGAGGCTTTTCCTCGGCGAAGGTGTGAACGATGACCACTGCGGTGTTCGGCGCAGTTTCATACGTGGAAATCCGCTGATCCGCCTGCATCTCATTCATTTGCTGCACGCCCGGCGCTACTTGCGCAAGTAACCGCAGGCTTACGAGAGAAACGAACACGACCAACAAGAATGCAGAAGTAGGTGAGAGCTTCACGATGGAACGCTCGGCAGAGCGAAGCGAAGTATATCATCGACAGTTCTGTCGTCAGCCGGCCGCGCCAGAATCAGACGAACTAAGATTGATTGCATCGCGGCGGGAACCGGACTGCCAACAACGAGAATGGTTTAAGCCAGAAGCGTCCCTACGCTACTCGATCCCGAAACGAAATCTTTCCCCGCCCCACATTCACCCGCACCGGGCCGGTTTCGTCGCTTCTTCGTCGTCCGCACGTTGAAGTTAAGGCGATTAGCGGGCGTTTGAGCCCGCTGCCGAAATCCTGCGCGAAGCCGAAGGGCGCTGGCTTGCGTCGCACATACGGTGCACATCATCTGCACTTTATCACCATGGAATTGTCATGCCAGGGTTGTTCCTTCGCTTGGGGTTGGATGAAGCCACGAAAATCAGCGTTTAGCGATTGCCTGATATAAAAATCCCAAGACAGAAATCGTGATGAGAAGGTAGGGCCAGCATTGAAGGGTACGCTGGAAAGAAGGTGCAGATTTGTGCGTATAAGACATGCATTTCCGTACGAGTTGACGAATAATTACGAAACCCATTCGTGCTGCCTTGTTACAAAATCAAGCGAAGGTCCATGTGCGGAAAGATGGTATTGCATCATTCAGCCTGGGCCAGAGCGATAATGCGGATCTGTAACGCCATCGATGAATATGTGCGCTGAGAGTGCTTGCACTTCAGGCAGGTGCATTTAAAGTCTGGGTCTTGGGGCATCGCATTGTGGCCGCAGCCTTCGCAGAATAACCAGCCCTCCGCGCGGGTAATCATCAACCGGAATTCGTTCCCGAGCCTGCAGTACGGACAACGGATAATCAAGTCGGAGGGGCTTGCCAAGCAATGTACCTCAATGACTGTGTCTGTTGAAAAACTCGATGTCAGAAAAATGCTCAGAAAAACTTGGAGCCAGAATGCCCCCACCACAAGAGTGGGTGCCCCGCTCTTGCGTTTTTGGCAAGGGCGGGTACGGTGATGCTTGCGGTGTGAGATTTTGTTGGAGTCAGAAGCGGCGCTGCATATCGCATCGGCGCGTGAGGGATTTCGGTTTGGCTGAACCGACCTGGAGTTCATCAGGGTCGGCAAAAATGGGGTGGCAAAATGAAAACCGTCGGCTTGTTTTATCGCGATCTCTTGACATTCTCTCCCTCCGGAGGTAAGGTCACCCCTTCTCTGACCAGATCCATTCTGTCGGGCCCCCTTTTTGGAAATCCAAAATTCAACGAGCACGTGCGCGTTACTCTCAGGAGGATGCCTATGGCCGCTCTACTCAGGGGCAGCAGTATTCAAACCTGGGCGCTTGGGTTTGTAATCATGGCCCTTTCAAACGCAGCCTTTGCGCAACTTGTGCTGTACGACAATTTCAACTCAACCCTCATCGACCCGACCAAATGGTTGGGAGGCCAGACCTATGATCTCGACATGCGCGAGGCTCAACGCGGACTTGTTCCGACGCCCAAGGTTGCGGGCGATCGAAGGCTGCTTCTCATGCAGAGGGGTTACTCTGCGATAACGGACAATAATGGAGCCAGTGGCGGGGTTTTCAATCTTGCCTTTGCGAACCCAAATAAGATAACCGCCGTTTCGTTTACCCTCGCTGTTGGCTCGGTTGGGGCTGTGGGGTGCACGACAAATTCTTCGATCGCGGGCGTCTCGACAGGATTTGGAGGTAGCTTCTTCAATCCCTCAAGCACACCTAACGGCGCAGCCGGTGATGTGAAAGCGGTTATTTTCGTGGATCGACTCTCGAGTACAGGATCGACGCTCTCCGTGGGCGCCGGGTATTTTCAGTGCAACGACGCGGGCTGCAGCTCGATCACCTCTTTGTTTGCTGCGGGGCTTGGTTCAGTGAAAATCAATTCCAAAAACACATTTAGCCTGACATGGGACCACGCAAATCATCGGTTTACGTTTCAGTTGAATAACAATACCCCAGTTACGTCGACCTATACGGTCGGGGACGGCTTCCCTCCCGGGTATCCCTACAAAGACCTTGAAACCACCCGAACCGTTCCTCACTGCGTCAGTACGCCGCGCCCGTATATCACTATCAATGCTTATTTTGATGACGTCTATGTTAACCCCTAGGTGTAACGAAAATCCGACTTCGGTCAAGGCGGGAGCCTGCCATGAAAAACATGCGTAACTCAACGTTTGTTTTGTCACTCGTGTCGCTTTTGCCGTCGGTTGGTTGCAACCTTATTGGATCCAAGAATAGCAGCGACACTCCGAGTTCGACTTGCGACATTCTGGTTAGTAGCATGCATCTTCAACAACAGAATGACCAGCACCTAGGGTACGCGCGCAAACCGGTGCTCGACAGCACCAACGTCTACTGGTTTGAGTTTGACTCTTCCCAGGGCAACACGGGAGGCTCCATCAAGACGGTGCAGAAGGCTGGCGGAACGGTCAGTACATTGGCATCGAGCTTGGGCGGTGTCAATGACCTTGTCTCCGATGGCACGAATGTGTATTGGACCGAGTTCGACCTCTCGACGCTCGCCGGCTCCGTGAAGGCTGTGCCCAAGGTGGGTGGGACCGTCGTCGTGCTCGCTAGCGGGACACCTCAGGGTTCGATTTTCCCCGTCGCCCCGCTGGGCATCACCTTCGATTCAAATAGAGTGTATTGGGGCGAGGAAGCAAACGGAGGTGCAATTCGCAGCGTACCCAAGGCAGGAGGGCAAGTCGTTGACGTTGTGCGCGGACAAGGGCCAGTGGGCTGGTTTGCCCTCGACTCCACATCAACCTACTTTTACTACGATGACGGCAACACGCAAGGGCCGGGCACCTTCAGTCGAGTGCCTTTTGGCGGAGGCGCCAGTCAAGTCCTTGCCCAGGTCAGCAGCGTCGACCCGGGTGGGTTGGACCTGGACAACAGCTTTGTGTACTGGATATCACCACATACGACCAGCGTGTTCGAGATCCCCGTTGCGGGAGGCATACCCACCAACTTGGTCAACCAGAGCACGTTTGGAGGCGGCAGCCTGGCGATCGACAACAGTAATGTTTACTTCATGGCGTCAGCGAGTAACGGATCGAGCGGAGTGTCGAAGATTGCGAAGACCGGGGGCACACCCACAGCGTACGGGAATTGCATCATAGAACCACACCACCCCACAATGAACATGGCCGAAGATGTCGCCGTGGACGACACGAATGTGTACGTCATCGGCCAGCCCTGGCCGGGGGCGGGATCTGACTTGAGCGTGGGGATGCTGGCCAAGTTCCCGAAGTAGAAATTTCAGCGCGGGTGGCCCGGGCTTTAACTTGACCGACACAACCACAAGAGTGGGTGCCCCGCTCTTGCGTTTTTGGCAAGGGCGGGTACGCTGATGCTTGTGGCATGAGATTTTGTTGGAGTCAGAAGCGGCGCTGCAAATCTCATCGCGGCGGGAACCGGACTGCCGACAGCGAGAATGGCTTAACCCAGCAGTGCCCCAACGCTACTCGATCCCGAAACGAAATCTTTCCCCATCCCACATTCACCCAAACAGTACCGTTTCGTCCAGGAGATAAAACCGGTTAACTGCCCCTCGCCGTCCGTATCCGCAATTATGACCCGCGTTCACCTTTTCTTTCCTTTCTAATGCGCTCTCCCCGTTGGACTTACCCGGATTCTCTGAAATGTACGTACAATTCTGTAAAACAAGTGTTCCTTCAGGAACATTGTGGAAAACTTCCGGCGTAGACCTGCAAGTTGTTCATACGCAAGCGCTTCCCGCCATCCTGTTGACGGGGCCGGGCGGGCCAGCCTTTTGACCTTCATCGACCCAAGGGTGCCCCTTTCTTCGCGTATTTTGCAAAGTACTGCTCAGCCCGCAAAAACGAAACGCCCCGGCTTCCGCCGGAGCGTTCGTTGGCAGAACTGCAGCAGGTTAGAACAAATTCCAGAGGAACTGGTTGTAGACCTCGTGATGGAATTGCACTTCCTGTGCCTTCACAAAGGTGCCCAAAGCACGTGGGCAACGGTCAGCGGATGCCTGCTTCAGGTCGGCGTACCGGCCTTTCACGTCTTCCCCAAGCATGGTGGTGATCCATTCAGCTTTGCGGAAATTGGCCAGCGCGTCGTAGATGTTGTCGGGCAGGTAGCGCTCGGCCTGGCGCAGGTTCTTGATCTTGGCGGTTTCGCCGTCGATGCCGCTCTTGAAGATCGAGTACATAACCAGGTACGGATTCGCGTCCGGCGCTACGGACCGGACTTCTACCCGCATTGATTTTTCGTTGCCGATCGGTATGCGGATCATTGAGCCGCGATCCACCGGCGAAGCCTTGATCTGATTCGGAGCCTCGAAGTGCGGATCAAGGCGGCGATACGCATTCACGCTGGGATTGAGCAGCAGGCAAATGTCATTACCATGCGTCAGGATGCGGTCGAGGAAAGCCCATCCCATCTTGCTGAGCTTCTCTTCGCCTTTCGCATCCCAGAAAAGATTCTTGCCGTTTTCGCTGATGGACACGTTGGTGTGCATGCCGCTGCCATTCACGCCGACGACCGGTTTGGGCAGGAACGATGCGGTGAAGCCCATATTGGTGGCGATCTGGCGGCAGATCAGCTTGTAAAGCTGGATCTGATCGGCGGCCGCGACCACTTCGCCGTATCCGTAGTTGATTTCAAACTGTGAAGGCGCGACTTCCGGATGATCTTTCTCATTCTGGAAGCCCATAGCGCGCTGCACTTCAGCCGTCGTGTCGATGAACGTGCGCAGCGGGTCGCCGGGCAGAGAATGATAGTAGCCGCCCGTGTTGACATACTCGAACTTGCCGGTTTCGTGATAATGACGTTCGGCATCGGGCCCTTTGAAGAGGAATCCTTCAATTTCGTTGGCCGCATTCAGCGTGTATTTCTTCTTCTTGTAGAGATCGTCGGCGTAGGTTTTCAGTACGCCGCGGATGTCGGCGGAATAAGGCGTGCCGCCCTTATCGATGACGTCGCCGAACACCAGGACTTTGCCAGGTCCAAACACATCCGCCGGCCCCCAGTAGAAAGCGCCCCAATCAATCCCCAGGCGCAGGTCGCTCTCCCGCTGCGCGGTAAAGCCGCGGATCGACGATCCGTCAAAGGTGAGGTTGTCCCAGCTCTTGAGCAAAAACTTCTTGTCATAGTCGAGCATGTGCAGCCGGCCCTCGAGATCGGTGAACAGAACCGTCAGGGCCTTGATGCGCTTCTCATCGGTCAAGTACTTCAGCCGGTCTTCGCGGACCTTGTCGATCGGGACGCGGTTCCTGCGCTGCTCCTTTGCCTTCAAGTTCAGGTCTTCGAGCTCTTCGTAGGACAGTGACAGGAAATTGCGCAGTTCATTAGACATGGATGTCGTTGCTTCTCCTTCGCTCTAGGTACCAGATTTGGGCAAAACGACTGCTGGGTTGCAGGGAAGTTGAAATGGCTGGTTTCAACGCCGACTCGGAACTCGGAAGAATAGCGCGAGAGTCTGAGCCCATCCAATCGAAAAAGCTAATGTGGGGCATAAAAGGGATTTATTCAAGATCTGGGGCTCGCGGATCACGGAACTTCGACACGCAGGTTGGAATCGCAGGAGCGGCATCGGATCAAAGCTGCGGAACTGCGATTGATGCCGAAGCCCATTCGTGAATTGCATGCCGGCGGCCGCAATCGAGGCACTGTGTTGTGGGGTATTGCATACGACAGTACGGACAGACAGCTCCCGTTTCAAAAGGGTCGAAAGACTGGCTGCATTGCGAGCATTTCCAGTACGTTCCAACTGGCGGAGCTGTGTTGCACGTCGGACATGTGTATCCTGCGCGTCGCGGGAGTTTTGCCATGCCCAGGAGCGCCTGGGCATGTTTGAACCCTCCCCAGCAGTTCATCGCCATGTAAAGGGCAATTGCTCCCAACCAAAGGTCTTGTCTCCAGATTGCGATTCCGATAAACGCCACTGCTCCGAGGAGTCCGAGAACGGCAGCAGCCATCAAGCTTCGGGCTCGGCCAAGAACAAACCAGAGGAGCGATCTAAGAATCTGCCCGCCGTCCAAAGGATAGATCGGAAGGATGTTGAAAATGAGCAGCGCACCGTTGATCCAAGCAATCGAACGCAGAAGCCGAAAGAGATCTGGTGCCGTGGATGCCACGCCCGCCGATCGACATGCAGAAAGGATCACCAGAAAGACTGGTACGAGAACAACATTTACTAGTGGCCCGGCAGCGATGCTCCACAGGGTTGCACCGGGACGAGGCGGAGGATCGACATAAGCGACTCCGCCCAGCGGCCATAGCACGATGCGATCGGCGCGTCCGCCCACCTGACGACAAGCCAGTGCGTGGCCGAATTCGTGAACCAGCACGATCAGGAACAGAGCCAAATATTCCAGGATGTTCCAGAGGATGGACGAGTAGCGGCCCGACCGGCTCTGAATCTCGTACACCGCTACGAGGAACCAGGACCAGTGCAGGAAAACATCAATTCCGGCAAAACCAAACAGGCGAATTGAGCCTTGACGTTCGCTAGGCATCAGGGCAAGTCTAATTCATTGCGGAATGCATGGGTATCTACGGAGAATGTTTCTGAAGGATTTCTGTCGATCCGGCAGTGCTATTGCCGGTGAGCGGAAGCGCCAGCGGCCAACTCGCGCAGGGTCGCCAGAAAGCCTGCAGCGGTGCGGGGATCGTCGAGTGCGTCCAGAGCGATGGTGGCGGAGAACTGGGGTGATTCGGGACGGAAGCGGACCTGAAGCACATCCTGCTGGCGAACTGTCATCAGGGTGTTGAGTTCGGGAGCCAGATCTTCTTGCCAGTGGGTGCGGGTCGTCAGCACGATGGGGCCGGGTTCGTAGATGTCCCACTGACGCTGGTCGTTCTTGCGCGAGACGACACCACGGCTGTGAGCGCACCAGCGATGCCGAATCACATCCAGCCGGACGTTCGGAGATCCGCCCAGGTCGGCTTCGAAGGTCAGGGTTTCTTTCTGCTTGTGTACGCGGCTCAAGATCCAGTTCACTGGCAGAGGCCGCGGCCGGAATTTCATGGTGACGCGAGCGTTCTCGAAACTGCGCGAAGGAAACTGCAGGCGGGCGTAAAGACGGGAACTGTTGAGCCAGCAGAAGTCGATGATTCGTCCCTTACCGGCGCACGCTGACTGGACCCAGCGAAGCGCCTCAGCTCCTCGACGGCGGTTGTAGGCTGCAAAGAAGAAATACCATCCACCCAAAACGACCACCGCGGCGATCGCGTCGATGATAAGCAGGCGTCCCACAGGCGTGCGTCACTAACCTTCTGATGCCGATGGTACGTCCGAGGTTGCGGGTCGAGCAAGAGGACATTAGTCCCCGGCGAGGACTTTTTTGCGCTAGCGCAAACTCGCCCTGTGGAAAATTGGACGTAACGCCGTGGTTTATCGCTGGATCGTCCGGAACGGGGAAAGCCCGTCAGGTTCCGTACACCTCGCCTGGTACCTTTCCCTCGAAAGGAGTACCCGAACTCTGGATGCCGAAGCCCTTTACAATGTCGCGGTGGCTCCTGTCGTTCGCGATTACAAGCCCGAAGATTTTGAATCATTGTGGCGCATGGATCAGGAGTGTTTTCCGCCCGGGATTTCCTATTCGAAGCAGGAGCTCAGGTCCTTCATCCGGCATCGTGGATCGTTCACATTGGTTGCGACCGATGCGAAAGAAGAACTTCAAGGTTTCATCGTGGCGCATTGCGGCACCACGGGACACGTCGTCACCATCGATGTTGGACCGCAGGCCAGGCGCTCGGGGGTGGGCTCGCTGCTGCTGCGAACGGCGGAAGAGCACATGCGAGCCGCGGGATGCTGCGCCGTCGGGCTGGAGACTGCGGTCGACAATGTTACCGCCCTTTCCTTCTACAAACGGCACGGCTATAACGTCATTCGAACCTGGCCACGCTATTACTCCAATGGGGTGGACGCCTTGGTGCTAAAAAAGGATCTTAAATGAGCGCGACTAAGAAATTGCATTCCCAGGGCTTCTCCTATACCTTGCCCTGTTTAGGAAGCGACAGATGAAAGTGGCCATCCAAGGCGAGCGCGGCTCGTTTAGTCATGAAGCCGCCGAAAAGATGTTGTCGCGCTGCACCGTCGTTCCCTGCGCGCGCTCGGCTGAAGTCTTCGATCGTGTCGACGCGGGCTCAGTGCAGGCAGCTGTGATTCCGATCGAGAACACGCTGGCCGGCACCGTTGCGGAGCATGCGGATCTGTTGGTCGCCCGGAATGTGTTCATACAGGCCGAGTACCTGCTGCGGATTGTGCACAACGTGATTGCCGCGCCGGGAGTCAGGGTTGCGTCCTTGCGGCGGGTGTTGTCGCATCCGGTGGCGTTGGATCAATGCCGTGATTTTTTTCGACATCATCCGGAGATTGAAGCGGTTCCGTTCTATGACACCGCAGGCAGCGTGAAGCATGTAACCGGCAATCACTCGAAGGATGAGGCTGGAATCGCAGGCCGGCAAGCGGCGCGCGAGTATTCCGGAAAAATTCTGCAGGCCGGAATTGAGGACGATAAACGGAATTTCACTCGGTTCTTTCTGGTTCGGAAGGCAGGCGACTCGAGGGGATCCCACGTCTCGCAAAAACGGCGAGACGTGGGGCACCCCACTGGGAACTCGTTCAAGGCGGGCTATGGTCGGCTCATTCCGCCCGGGGCCAATAAGACTTCGATCGCTTTCCAGGTAAAGAACCTGCCCGGGGCGCTCTTCAAGTCGCTCAGCGTTTTTGCGTTGCGGGATATCAGCCTGAGCAAAATCGAGTCGCGGCCGATGCGCGGCCGGCCGTGGGAGTACGTGTTCTACGTCGACTTCCTGCGTGGCGACGACGAACCGGCGAGGAACGCATTGCGGCACCTGGGCGAGGTGGCCGAGTTCGTCAAGGTGCTGGGCGTTTACCCCGCAGCGTAAGTCGGCGAACCTTTCTTGCGGACTGCACGTCAAAGATAACAAAGATAAGAGGAAAATCCGTCCAGGAGGATCAAGTGCTGGAGAATCCATCGAACCGCCGCAGCTTCCTTCGTGACACCTCCATCGCGGGCGCTGCCTTGCTCGCGCCCCTGGCCTTCGCTCAGCAGAAGCCCGAGGAGAAAGACAAAGAAAAGGACGACGAGAAGATCTCGCCGGCGGAAGACCTGATGCGCGAGCACGGATTGCTCAACCGTATTCTCCTGATCTACGACCACCATCTGCACCTATTGGCGGAGAAACGGCCCTTTGATGGCTCGATTCTGGCGAGTGCGGCGGATGTTATCCGCCATTTCGTGGAGGAGTATCACGAGAAGCTGGAAGAAGATTTCCTGTTCCCAAGGTTTCGCAAGGCAGGGAAGCTTGTGCAGTTAGTCGACACTCTCCAGACCCAACACAAAGCCGGGCGGGATTTGACCGCAAAGATTCGAGAACTGGGCGCGACCGCTACACTCAAATACGTTTCCTCCGATACCGACAAACTGGGAGACGCTCTGCGATCATTCCTGCGCATGTATCGTCCGCATGAGGCGCGCGAAGACACGGTCCTGTTTCCGGCGTTTCGCTCCATCGTCTCTGCGCACGAATACGATTCCCTCGGCGAGGATTTCGAGAAGAAAGAGGATGAACTGTTTGGCGACGAGGGTTTCTTTAAAGTCGTCGATCAGGTGGCCGCTCTCGAAAAGAAGCTCGGAATCCATGATTTGGCCCAGTTCACACCAAAGTAACCCGGATCTCGAGTGTCGGCTGTCGTCACACGATCATGTGATGTTGCACACACACGACCCGCGGTCCCATTCATAAAATATCCACAGTGCCGACTGGGCGATCAGTTCGGATCATTCTGGAGGAGACTGCATGTATTCATTGAAGATCATGGCTCTATTGGTGTGCATTCTTGTCGTCGTTCCCCTCGCGATAGCAGGAGGGGATTTCGGAGTCCGGGACACGGGAAGAATTGATTTCACTTCCCCGACGCGGGTGGCGGGAACTTTGTTGCCGGCAGGCGAATATCTAGTCCGGCACACCATGGAAGGACAGGAGCACGTCATGGTGTTTCAATCGGTGAAACACAAGGTTCAGGACGTGAAAGCGAAGTGCCAATTGGTTCAACTTGGCAAAAAGGCCGATCAAACCAGGACCGTGTATCAACTGAACGCCGCCAACGAACGAGTGCTGCAGGAACTCGTGTTTGCAGGAGATACATCCAAGCACGTCTTTTAGTAATCACAGCGACAAGTCCAATCATTGCATCAAGCATCCCATGCGGCTCCAACCTACCGACCGTATGGGATTGTTTTAGTTTCGCGAGAATCCTTAGGGCTCCAAATTAAGACTTGCGCAGTGGCATCCTGCGCGTTAGCCTCTGCACCTTAGACACGTATGCCGCGGGCCGCAGCGGAATAGAATGCGATCTTGGCGAGGGTTCAGGGACGACTGAAACTTTTCGCCAAAGAGTATCATCTAAACTTGAGCGAGTTACACTCAAGGAGAATCATGAGCCAACAAACCTCATCAGAGCGCTCTCCTAAGTTGAAGGAAACAAACGAGCAAAAAGCGTTGCCGGTTCTGCCGGTGAGGGACACAGTGTTGTTCCCCCATGCCGTTTTGCCACTAACGGTGGGGCGTGAAAGTTCCGTTCAGTTAATCAATTCACTCGGAGAGGATAAGACCATTATTGTTGTGGCCCAGCGCGAAGCTCGCGTCGATTCGCCACAACCCAGCGACCTTTACACGGTGGGCACTTCCGCCGTCGTTCACAAAGTCGTCAAGATGCCGAACCAGAGCCTGTTTGTGTTTGCCGAAGGCCTGGAACGCATAAAACTCGGTGAGTTTACTCAACTCACTCCGTTTATGAACGCGTATTACTCCACCCTGCCGGAGAGCGCTACACCGATCGCCACTTCGCAGATTGAAGCCCTGCAGCGCAATGTTCTGACTCTATTCCAGCAGATTGTGGCGGGATCGCCGACGCTATCGGACGAACTTTCGACCGTCGCCATGAACATCGACGAACCGGGCCGGCTGGTTGATTTCATCGCCTCGTCGTTGCCGTCGCTTTCGACGCCGGACAAGCAGGACACGCTGGAAACGCTCGACATCCACGTGCGTCTGGAGAAGATCAATCAACATCTTGCGAAGGAACTCGAAGTCCAGCAACTGCGCAACAAGATCCAGAGCGAAGTGCAGGATCGCGTGCAGCAGACGCAGCGCGAGTACTACCTGCGCGAGCAGATGAAGGCCATCCAGAAAGAACTTGGCGAGCAGGACGAGGGCCAGCGCGACGTTGAAGATCTGAAAAAGAAGATCGAAGAAGCCGGCATGCCCGACGAAGTGAAGAAAGAGGCCCTGAAGGAACTGGGCCGCCTCTCCCGCATGTCGCCGATGGCCGCCGACTATTCGCTGACCCGAAACTACATCGAATGGCTGGCGGTCCTGCCATGGGCCAAGACCTCGGGGCAGGAGATTGAGATTCCCAAAGCGAAAGAAATTCTGGATGCCGATCACTACGATCTGGAGAAGGTGAAAGACCGCATCCTCGATTACCTCTCCGTTCGCCGGCTGAAGCCCAACATGAAGGGACCGATCCTCTGCTTCGTGGGACCTCCGGGAGTCGGCAAGACGTCGCTTGGCAAGTCGATCGCCCGCGCTCTGGGGCGGAAGTTCACGCGGCTTTCTCTTGGCGGCGTGCATGACGAGGCCGAGATTCGCGGTCACCGCCGGACTTACATTGGCGCTTTGCCTGGGCAGATTATCCAGGGCATTCGTCGGGCCGAGACCAAAGATCCCGTATTCATGCTCGACGAAATTGACAAGGTGGGGCGGGACTTCCGCGGGGATCCGGCTTCAGCACTGCTCGAAGCGCTCGATCCTGAACAGAACTCGACGTTCCGCGACAATTACCTCGACGTAACTTTCGATCTCTCGAAGGTTCTTTTCATCACGACCGCGAACATGCTCGACCCGATTGCCGAGCCGCTACGCGACCGTATGGAGATCATCGAACTGCAGGGGTACACGGAGGAAGAGAAAGTTCACATCGCATTTCAGTATCTGATTCCACGGCAGATTGACGAAAACGGGATCACTACGGAGCAGATCGAATTTCCGGAAGAGGCGGTACGCTACGTGATCCGTCACTACACGCGGGAGGCGGGCGTTCGCAGTTTGGAACGCACGATTGGAACGATCTGTCGCAAGCAGGCTCGCCGGCTCGCCGAGGGCAAGCACGAAAAACTGATCGTCAGCAAGGAAGTCATCCAGGAATTCCTGGGCGGCATCAAGATCCGCAGCGAAGGCGAAATTGCCGAGCGCACCGAGCGCCCAGGCGTGGCGGTCGGATTGGCCTGGACTCCTGCGGGAGGTGATGTGCTCTTCGTCGAGGCCAATGCGATGAAGGGCAAGGGCGGATTTACCATGACCGGGCAAATCGGCCAGGTGATGCAGGAATCCATGCAGGCTGCATTGACATGGGTGCGCTCGAATGCAGATCGCCTCGGAGTGGCGGAAGATTTCTTCGCCAATCACGATATCCACATTCACGTACCAGCCGGTGCGATTCCGAAGGATGGCCCGTCTGCCGGAGTGACCATGGCTACAGCTTTGGTTTCGCTCCTGACCAAGCGGCGCATCACTCCGCTAATCGCGATGACGGGAGAAATTACGCTCAGCGGCAATGTGCTTCCAGTCGGCGGCATCAAAGAGAAAGTGCTGGCGGCGAAGCGCGCTGGTGTGCGGGACGTAATTCTCCCAGCGGAAAACAAGATGAACGTGGAAGAGGATCTCTCGCCGGAGCAATTGGAAAACCTGAGGGTGCATTACGTGAAGACGATCGACGAAGCGCTGCTGGTTTCGCTGCCG
>DATEHP010000096.1:0-36625 GCA_035279505.1 Candidatus Sulfotelmatobacter sp.
GGTCGGCGACGCTCAATGAGCACACGAATGCGACATCGTGCCTCGGCACATGCAAGGTCCGGCACTGAGGTTGGGGTTAGGAAGAATCGAAGTACGTGCATGCTGAAAACTCCTCGGCAGTAAATCTCTGAATCACGATCATCGATACACCACAGCGTGGGCAGTGCCACATAGAAGCATTGTCGGAGCGCACGTTGTAGCCACCGCGCTCGTCTGCTGCGCTGCTCGAAGCCAGCAGTTGTCGGCTCAACGCCAGACGGGAAGCCCGAAAGCGATTCGCCAGGAAGCCAAAGTGACGAATGCGGACGAAACCTTTGGGCAGCACGTGCAGAAAGAAGCGGCGCAAAAACTCGGTTGCTGTCAGTGTCATCTCGCCTTGCTTGCCGCCATGGGCATAATCCTTCCAGCGAAAAGTGACGCGTTCTTGATCGCAGGCCAACAAGCGGTGGTTGGAAATGGCCACACGATGCGTGTAGCGACCCAGATAACGCAACACCTGCATAGGGCCGCCGAAGGCAGGCTTGGCGTAGACCACCCAGTCGTGGCGATGGAGTGAGCGGAGCAGTGCGAACTGTCGTGGCTCGGCGAGCGGCGCACTCGGGCCCGCGCACTGTAGCTTCTTGCTGCGGTGGAGGCGTTTGAGGCCAGCGAGGAACTTGCCACGAAACACGCGACTCAGAACTCTGACGGGTAAGAAAAAAGGATAGCGCGGGCGGATCCATCGAAGATGGTCCGGCGAGAGCCCGCCGGCGGGAATGACACAGTGAATGTGGGGATGCAGGAGCAGGTTCTGTCCCCAGGTGTGCAGGATCGCGACCACCCCGATCTCAGCTCCCAAGTGTTTCGGATCGGATGCGATTTGCAGCAAGGTTTGCGCAGTGGCAGTGAACAACAGATCGTAAAACAAACGCGGGTTCTCCAAAGCCAGGACGTTCAGTTCGTGAGGTACGGTGAAGACGACATGAAAATAGCCGGTGTCGAGAAGTTCTGCTTCCCGAGCCGCTAGCCAGCGCTCACGCGCTTGCGCCTGACACTTAGGACAGTGCCGATTGCGACACGAGTTGTAGGAGATGGCCTGATAACCGCAGCTCGGGCAAGCATCGCGATGCCCGCCCAGGGCAGCAGTGCGACAGCGCTGAATGGCACGAAAAGCCTTGAGCTGCTGAAAGCCAAAGCTTGATCGATACCGCTCCAGGAAGCGATTACCATGCGCACGCAGAATGTCGGCCACCTCAAGGGTGGGCCGAGTCATTCGTTATCTTTTCGTCTAAAGCGTCGGCTGATGTTCTCGCTGCTGCACAGAGCGAGGCCATCCAGCGGGTTGACAACCGACTGCAAGTGCCGCTGCGACAGGTGCAAATACTGAGCGGTGGTCTCCAGATCGCCATGCCCGAGTAGAACCTGGATCGTGCGCAAATCGGTTCCGGCTTCCAACAAGTGGGTGGCCCAACTGTGACGCAGCGTATGCGGCGTAACATGCTTCTTGATGTCTGCCCGACGCGCAGCGTCGCTACATGCGATCCAGACAGTCTTGTCGGAAATCGGCTGATCGAGCTGGTGGCGAAGGGTGCGTGCCGGAAACATGTAGAGTTTCGGCTTACGCCAGCGCCAGTACTCTCGCAGGGTCTCGAGTAAGGCCGGACTCAGAGGCAAATCGCGATCCTTGCTACGCTTGCCTGCTACCACACGGATGATCATCCGCTGACTATCAATGTCGCCGACCTTTAGATGGGCCAGTTCGGAGCGTCGCATGCCGGTGCCATAGAGCGTCATCAGCAGCGTCCGTCGAAACAAGGTTCCGGCGGCGTTGATCAGACGCGATACTTCCTCCCGGCTCAACACCGTTGGTAGTCGACGCCCGTCCTGTGGGTAAGGCAAGAAATCGCGGAACTGATGACGCTTGAGCGTCTTGACGAAAAAGAAGCGCAGTGCCGCGACCTGGTTGATCACCGTCCCGGGTGTCAGCTTCCGTTCTCGCAGCAGATAGGCTTGGTAGGTTCGAAGTTCGTTGAGCCCGAGCTTGTCGGGCGACTTGCCGAAATGCTTGGCGAAGTCAGTCACCACCCGCAGGTAGTTGCGCGTGGTGATGGCAGAATAGTTGCGGCGCTGGAGTTCCTCCAGCATTATCTTGCGTAAATGGGTCACAGGAGTCTCCTTTCTCCGTGACCCAAACTACGTTAGCCGTGCCGGAAATGTCCGTGCTCACCCCACGCGGTAGCGTCCGCCGCGCCAGCGGCTTAGTCCTGGTCGGCTATTCGGAAACTGGGATCTGGTAAATTGACGAGAAATCCTAATTTCACTCAAAATCCGACTTTGCCGCTCAAAGCGTGTAATCGGCTGTTAACGCCATCCATCTTGCAAGGCCGGTACAGTTGTGCGCTAATCTTCTGGCCATGGGACATTTTCGATACTATGGTTAATCGCGCTGCTATTCCGCTCAGGGTTATCGCTGCTGACGATCCCGGCTCACGCTTGCGTCGTCTCGTCTACGCCTATTAGGTTCAGCCTACATTCTCAGTTCATGTGTACAACGATTTCGGGCCAGTGGAGGGCCTGAAATTAAAGGTCGTCACCCTTGAGGATGAGAATCCGTTGGCAGAGGCGACAACTGACGATAAGAGCACTGCTGTTTTTCAGTTTCAGAAGTATCTGCGGGGCAGCGACCTTTTTCTGAAGCCTGAACACAAGCCTAGGGAGGCGTTTGCTGAATTGTACATTGAGACTGATTCGGCCAAATCTTCGATAGAAATCCCATGGCCATCTCGGGTTCTTCCCAGCCAGAATCTGCGCGGAACAATCCAGATACACGATTTTGCCAACCCTTCACAACTATTCCCACTCCGTGCAAGCCTGAGTGTTCGCAGTCTTGTGTCATACGAGGAGATCGCACCAGCCGTCACAGACGAAAAGGGAGCTTTCCAATTCGCCGGTATCAAACCGGGGCTGTATTACTTGCAAGTGAATGGAAAATACAAAAGCGATCCAAGACTGCCGCAGGGCAACATAGCCGTTTTCATCGGCAGAACGGAAGCAAATGAAGGTCTAATGATTATTACGAGTTACTCAGATTGTGGGTTGGACTACCAGTCGGGGAAGGAGATTCGCCAATAGTTGGCGAAAAATCCCATATCACTCAAAACCACAAGCGACCACCTTCAGACCAATTTCGCCAATGGGTGTTGGGTGGTTGGGAGGGCCGATATCGCCTCTTATCGCCGGTAGCCAAGACATTGGCCAATTGTTGGAAGGTCTCCGATTCGTTCGGAGGGTCATGGTCATCAACGACGTTCGGGTGGGGCCATTCTTCAACCTGGAAAATCTGTGGAACCTCACGAGGACATTGATCCTTCGTTTATTCGCTGTCGCGAGTAGCTCCTGTCGTGCGGCATCGGGCAGATAGCGGTACGGATCAAATACTCAAGTCCGAGGAGCGTCTTCGAGAACAACAGAGGAAGAATCTGTATTCGTCGGCGGCGGAGCCTTGCTCAGAACGCCAGGGGCTAAAGCCCCTTCATTTGAGTGCCTAACGCGGCGCTAAAGCGCCGCTCTTCCACGGCACTGAATGCAGCACCTCTTTCCAACTGCGGGCTCAATACGGCCGTCTTCTACGGCGCGGGGAATGACGCGGCAGTTGCTCTTGGGTAGGGATGCTTCGGCTCCGCCGGAGTTTCGCTTCGCTGGACTCCGGCTGCGCTCAGCACGACAATGCCTGGGTGTCACAGGAGATTCGGCACAATATTTGCTAAGCCGGTCTGGTGTTTTGAGAGTCCGGCTAATTCCCGCTGGCGCCCTTGCGCTTCTCCAGCGCGGTATAGATTCCGGGGTCGGTGCACACTTCGTAATAGAGCCGATCCGTCCAGCCCTTCACCGAAAAGTCCGCCGCGTCGATGCGCGGAATGCGGCTCTCACGAACGACGATCTTGCGGAAGATTTCGTGATCCACTGGCACAGTAGCGCTGTACAGCTTGTATTCCCCTTTGTCGGACGAGGCCAGCGACGCGGGCAATTTCACCTTCAATGGCTCGAGCGTAATCTCTTTCTGCAGCTTGCGGAATGCCACCTCGTTCATGCGGATTCCGCCCAAATTGAAGCTCAAAATGACGTCCTCCGGATTTCCCCCCGCGTCCACATCCGCCGCCTGAAAGGCATAGACATGAAACGGGCCAGCCTGCGGTTCCATCACTTTTCGCGCACGCTTGTTACAGGAAGAAAGCCGGTCACTTTCGTTCAGCGCCTCGGAGATCATGATCTGATGCTCGCCATCCATCAGGTACAGCGGAGCCGACTCCTGCAGAGTGATCCCCAATCCCAATTCCAGTTGAGGCATGCCCGAGCGCTGCATCAACTCGTTATAACCGCGCACGATTTCGATAATTTCCCGCGCCAGCACGCACATCCGGCTTACGGAGAGCGATGGCTCTCCTTCTTTTTCAAGAATCGCGAGAATGATCGCATCGCCTTCAAGAAAGACTTTCTGCGCCCCATACTTGTCGAGCAACTTGTTGACCGGATCATAAAAGTTCAGGCTGAAGTACGATGCCGGATTCAGCCCCTTGTCCATCATGGTCCGGGTCAAACGAGTGGAGTCCCGTACATCGGCTTTGAGCACCACATGTCGCAGAACGCGGTCGGAATCAGTCTCTCCCTGTTCTTCGGGCAGTAGAAATTCGTAAAGCGTCCCGTTGACGCGTGAAAGTTCCTGCAAGCGCTCGTTCGAAACCAGGTTCACCGAATCCAGCGCGGCGTTAAGGGTTTCCAAGCGGCGGAGGTCCCGATGATAGTGAAAGAAATCGGCCAGGAACCGCGCCGCCACTTTAGCTCGCTCCGCTCCGCGACAACTGGCCACCTTCGCTACCGCGGCATACAAGCTGTTCGGCGACAGTTTGCCGCCCTCCTGAATCATCCGTTCCACGCGATCACAATCAGTGCGGTCAATCAGTGCATTCTTCAGCTGCTGCGGATTGATTCTAGGTGCGTACTCGCTGAGCAGCGGCACCACGTGATAGGAAGCAATCACGTTCTCCATGACCTGCTCGTCTTCCAGGAACCGGACCCACGCGGCCAGCCTCTCCTGCTGCGCCAATCCCTCACCGGAATCCTCCGGCGTGCCCGTGCCCACCAGATCCCGGGCATTCTCCGGAACATTCATCCAGGAATCGATTGTCTCGGCGCTGCTTTCCTCGCCGTACAGCAAACGCAGAAAGCCAGAAACAATTTCGCGCATTCGCCCGTAGCGGTCTGGATCGCGATCCCAGTTTCCCAGCATGACGTAGTGCTCTGCGCACAGATAGTCGTCGCGCCCGTCTTCGGAAAACAACAGGCGATTGAGGAACAGCGGATAGGTGAAATAACTGCCGCCGCTGGTCTCCTCCCCGAACAGGGATCGCCGAGTGCGCGCCAGGGTGCTCTTCTCCACTTCGCGCAGCGTTTCGAAGATCTCCTGCCCTGTTTTGCGCAGAATGATCTTCTTCCGCACCTGAAATGACGCGACTTTCTCGCGATACTCGTGCGCCCTCTGTTGTCGGGTGTTGTCGTAGCTCTTCAGCAGCACCCGGCAGCGCTCCAGGACTTGCGCGAACTGCTGGTTCATTTCTCCCCGCAAGAACTTCGTCACCGCGAGGCGGGCCAGTAAGTCGACAGAAAGCTTGAATTCTTTCTTCGCCCGATTGAGCGACGCGACTTGCAGCTCAGTCATCGCTGACTTCCACTCGGCCGGATCGTTCTTAGAGCGCACGGGTTTTCCCAATTGATTCCTCAACCAGGATGGCCCCTGTGCCGCCTGCGGGGCCTCGGCCCCCAGCAGCCCTTCCAGTTCGCCATGCCGCGCAATCAACCGCGCAATCTGCGCGCGCGCCAGCTCCGCAAATTTGGGGCTGAGCACCACATCGTGCCGGAGGTTGTCCACGCCAACGGTCAGGCCGTCGAGCGACACAAACGGCGTCGACGCCGATAAGTTGGGAAGCTCAGGCTTCTCCGGCGCTCCACCCAGGCGAAAAATAGGTATTCTTGGCATCCTTAACGGATTCAGTGCGGAAGTTGCTGATTACAAAACTACATATCGAGGCTAGCAGGATGAGGAAGGAGGCGAAAGTTACCTAGGTTACGGCAGCTAAGCTCTCTGGAATCAGAGATAGATCGCTACAGAAAAAAACTCGGGGTGCGCAGCCTTCCGCGACGGAATCGCGGGATGCGCTTAAGTACTCGGTACAATCCCGATTATCGGTTCTAGTTACTGCTGGCTCTTTACTCGCGCTGCCTCAAACTCATCGCCCTTCTGCCAGCCAACCAACTTCGGCAGACTCGCGGCTTCCCATCCCAGGGCAAATCCGAACCGAGCCATCGCCGAGTCGCCCACAAAATCCATCTCCGGGCGATATTCGTCGCTGGGTTGGTGGTAGTGCTTGTCGACGTATTCCTTTTCCTGGTCCAGTCCCCACGATTCGGGATGCCCCTTAAACTTCATCCCTTCGTTGATCGAAAAGGACGGAATCCCTACCCGCGCCAGGCTAAAGTGGTCGGAGCGGTAGAAGTGTCCGGCCTCGGGCCGCGCGTCCGCACGAATCGCTAACCGGAAATCCTTTGCCATCGCCTCGACCACCTGGTAAAAACTCGTCCGTTCTGCACCGGAGACCTGTACTTCCTCCGGCGCGCCCAGCGGCTTCACATCGTCGTAGTTCAGATCAAGCGAGATCTTTCCCGCCTGAAACGGTGGATGCTTGCCCAGATACTCCGAACCCAGCAATCCCTGCTCTTCAGCCGTTACAGCAGCAAACAGAATCGATCGGCGGGGCTTTGCGTTGGAGCTCCCAAACGCACGCGCCACTTCCAGCAGAATGCCGCATCCGGTGGCATTGTCATCGGCCCCGTTGAAGATGTTATCTCCCGGCATGTCTGGCCGAATGCCGAAGTGATCGTAATGCGCCGTATACATCACGGCTTCATCAGCGACTTTGCGATCCGATCCCGGCAGAATTGCCAGCACATTGTTCGATTCGAACTTGCGCACCTTGCTGACCATGTGCGCCTTCAACCGCGCACCAAGACTTACTGGATGAAAATCGCGCGACTGTGCCGACGTTATCAGCTTGTCCAGACTCATCCCCGAAGCCGAAGCCAGCCGGCTCGCGACGTCCAGATGAATCCATGACGCGACTTTCAACGCCGAACCTTCTGCCTTTAAGAACGACTTCTCTCCGGAGTTCGAGTTCCGCACAACTTCCCACGGATAGCTCGCCATCTGCGTCTGATGAATCAGGATCACGCCCACCGCGCCCTTGCGCAGTCCCTCTTCGTACTTGTAGGTCCAGCGGCCATAGTAGGTCAGCGCCTTGCCTTTGAAGAATTTCTGATCATCCGACGGCGGCTCATTCACCAGCATCAGCAGCACTTTCCCGCGGACATCCACACCCTTATAATCGTCCCAGTTATACTCAGGCGCCTCGATTCCGTACCCCACGAAGACGACCTCGGCGTCGACATCCGACTGTGACTGCTGGCTCTGGTCATACGCGACGTACTCATCCAGCGGCTTGAGATTCATCGTCTCCCCTTGCTTTGGAATCAGGGAAAACTGGGTCTCCGGCGACGTCGTGATTCCAACCAGGGGGACTTTCTGCATGTAAGTCCCGTGGTCCCCCGCAGGCTTCAGTCCGTACTCTGCAAACTGCGTGGCGATGTACTCAGCCGCGAGATCACCCCCACGCTGCCCGGTCCCGCGCCCCTCCAATAGATCGTGCGATAGATAGCGCACGTGCCAGCGGATATGCTCAGGGTTGATTGTTTCCAGCGCCACAAAGGCCGCCCCGGGAAGGCGCACCGAAGGCGCTTTGGACCCTCCGGCGCCTGCTCCCCCCTCTGCCCACACGAGCAGACTCGCGCACACCATCAGACACGCCGAAGTGATTCTGGCCATTCCCTGCATGATTAGGTTTCTCCCCCAACGAAGCGGCGCCCGCTGGAAGTACAACATTTTTATGAAGTTCTGAAGGAAATTGTACTGGACGGCTCGCCCCGGGTTGTAGGAGAAGTGGTGCCCGGAGGTGCACGAGAGTGCAACCACCCTTGGAATCCAGCCCGCTCACACCTGTCCGAAAGAGCAGTGAAGTATCTATGTGATCCTCACTGCCCTCTCCGGTAAGTATTGTCCTTGATTGAAGCGCCGGCCCGGCGCTAGTTTTTCGACCCTCAACCAGCGCGAAAGTCCCGTACTTCTTCTCCGGGTTTGAACACGGCCGCCGCCGTGGTTTTCCCGGTTTCAGCCATCTTGCGGTTAATCAGCTCGAATTCAGCCTTCACCCACCCCACGCTCGAGACTTCAATCTCCCCGTCCTCCGTAATCCAGAAGATCGTCGGCACATTGGTCAAGCCGTAGGCATTTGACACAGGATACTTGCGGGTATCGTCAAGCAGCATGGGAAAAGTCACGCCAAAATCCTTGCAGAAATCAGCAGTCTCCTTGGCATCGTTTTGCGAAATGCCGGCCAGCGTGACACCCTTATCTCGATAGGCCTTGTAAAGCCTTTCCAGAAATGGCATCGCATACTGGCACGTCGGACACGATACTTTGAAGAACGCCAGCACGATGGGCCCATTAGCCAAGTGCTCGCTTAACGAGAATTTCTTGCCGTCCAACGTTTTGAGCTCAAATTCCGGAGCCTTTGCACCAGTTGCCAGAGCAGGCATTTCCAGTCCTCCAAAACCCTAATCAGCGAGCGCTCAACCGGCGCCTTCTCTTCTTCTAGATGACTCGAGACCCGTTGTGGATGCGGTGATTATCCCGCTTTTCCGAAGGATCTTCCGCGCTAGTCCGGTCAACGCAAGCCTCGGCAGCCGATCAATCGCGCACCATTCCCCTTTGTGTCGGGCGGTCACTGGCCAGACGTGCACGGTGTAATCGGTCACGGTGATGGAGTGTTTTACCGTGAGCAACGGCTCACAGTGATCCCCCGGACGCGGAATCTCCGGCAACTCCCACATCCCTGCCATGAGGCGGACATCCGCGGGCCTTTGCGTCAGAAACACTGACCCATTCCGACGGTCAAGAGCATAGTGAATTACGCTCTGGACCTGCCTTGATTTTTTTTCTCCACACGCGAGCTCACCACGCGTATCGCACAGTTCCACCAACGGGCAGGTCAAACATGCCGGCGCTCGGGGCGTGCACACAGTTGCCCCCAACTCCATCATTGCCTGATTGAAATCTCCTGGACGGTTGCGATCAAGCAGAGCATTGGCTTGTTGCCATATCGGCTCCCCTGAAATCGCCTTCCCTGCGATTCTCTGCAACACGCGCTCTACGTTGCCGTCAACGACGGCCACTGCCTCGTCAAACGCGATGCTGGCAATCGCTGCCGCCGTATATCGTCCCACTCCGGGCAGCGTCCGCCACTCAGCCGAGTTCTCAGGAAACCTCCCCCCGCGCTCGCGTGCAACAACCTTCGCTGCCGCATGCAACATTCTCGCGCGCCGGTAATATCCCAGGCCGCTCCACGCCGCCAGTACCGAAGCTTCCCGCGCTGACGCCAACTTCTTCACCGTAGGAAAACGGCGGAGGAATTCGTGATAGTGCTCAAGAACGGCAGCCACCCGCGTCTGCTGCAGCATAATCTCGGACACCCACACCCGGTACGGATCACGGCTCTCACGCCACGGCAGATCGCGGGCGTGAACGTCATACCAGACCAGCAGCTTATTTTGAAAGTAGGTCCCGCCGACTCGGGTCCGGGGCTTTTGAGAGGGCTCCATCACGGAAACCCGCATTCTATCTCAGGGAGAAATCGGCTTCCCAGCCCCATCTCATCAGCCGCTGCCATTGACCCAGGCTCCCGGGCACGAAATAATAGCCTCGCTTGGCATCCGCAGTATTGCGTGGACCCTTTCACGCTTATCCACCACGAGGAGTGTCATGAACGACTTCAACCGCAAGGTAGAAGACGCATCGGCGCGTGTCAGTCATACGATCAACGAAGCCGCCGAGCGCCTCGAAAAAGAAATTCCCGAATTCATCAAATATCTGAACGACGAGGTCGTTCCCGCCGTGCGGACGCATTCCACTCGCGCCCTGCGCACGGCTTCCCAGAAGCTGGCGGAGTTCGCCGATTACATGGAGCAACACCCGACTCAGCCCAAATAGTGTCCTTCACCTCGACCCCGCTACCGGCCGCCGCCCGCTTCGTCAGCATACCTATGTTCCTGGTACTTCTGATCGCGGTGTTGTTATTAAGCTCCTGCGGCCATCCCAAGCAGGCGCGCGTCAATATTCCTCCGCCCCCGCCTCCAGATTCGACGACCGAGACGCCGGCGCCTCCACCGTCAGCCTCGAAGCCTCCAAAGCCTGCTGAGAGCGCCAGTCCGTCCAAGCCCGCAGAAGAAGCCGACCTCGCCGAACCCGTGATCCCGGCCGGCGCTAAGCCGATTGAGACCCAGACTGGCCTTGCCAGCTGGTACGGCCCGCCCTACCACAACCGCCGCGGATCGAATGGAGAGGTCTACAACATGCACGCCATGACCGCCGCCCATCGCACCTTCCCGCTGGGCTCGATCGCGCGTGTCACTAACGTGAAAACCGGCAGCAGCGTGCTGGTCCGCATCACCGACCGTGGTCCCTTCATCCCGGGACGCATTGTGGATCTTTCCCTCGCCGCCGCGCGTAAAGTGGATGTCTGGCAACCGGGCATCGCTGAGGTCAAGGTGGAATTAATGCAATCCGGCGTGCCAGGGCCATTAGCCGGCAAATGGGCGGTTCAGATTGGCGGCATGCCCGACGAAAAAGCTGCGACCAAGCTCGCCGATCACCTTACCCGCCGCTATCACACGGCCAAGGTACTGCGCTTCAAGAGCCCCGCTGGGGACTGGTGGATCCGAATCCGCGTGCTCGATGACGACCACGATCGCGCCCAGAAACTCGCTTCTGAAACTCAAACGCCTGAAGGCGCGGTGTTCCTCGTGCGATTGGACTAGCATCCATCCTCCGCTGACAACTGTGTCGGACGTTTGTTATCGTTTTCGCACAGGTGACCCAAGAATGAGCGATCCCAACTGCCTCTTCTGCCGTATCATCGGCGGCGAGATTCCATCGAAGCCAATTTTTGAAGATGAATACGTCTTTGCGTTTGAGGATATTAATCCGCAAGCGCCGACACACATCCTGATTATCCCCAAACGGCATTTTGCAGGATTGAAAGAAGCCGAACAGAGTGACGCCGAAATCATCGGGCGCTGCCATCTGGCCGCAGCGATGATCGCCCGACAGCGCAAGATCGAGCAGGGATACCGCACCGTCCTCAACGTTGGCCCCGGCGCCGGACAGTCCGTCTTTCACCTGCACGTACACCTCCTCGGTGGACGCGCACTCAGTTGGCCCCCGGGATAAGCTGAAAGAGGAGGTAAACTGGAATTTTCTGATAATTGAAGAGAATCGAACTCAAAGCTGGCGGACGGAGAGTCCGCCCCATTCCGCGACAAAGGCAGAGTTACTGCACCGTCGGCTCGACATCTTCCGGTGCCCCATGTCGCCGCAGCAATTGCGGTAGATTTTGCGAGAATGCCGACCGGGGTAAAACCATGTCACATCCCACCTCGTGCGCCTTCTGCTTCAGATCGCCTTGAACGTGCGACAGGAACCCGATAATTGAGGTGCCCTTCTTCAGCTTGCTTTTCAGTTTAGGAATCAAGGTCAGCGGTTTGACACAGTTGTTGTTCAAGTCGAAGATGATCAGCGACGGCTTCTCTTCTCCATTCTGCTGCATCTTCTCCATCAGGTCTTTGTCGCTCTTCACGAATTCCACTTTCACGTTGAGCTTCTTCGCGGTCTCCTGAATCTTCGCCATGAAGAATAGATCTTCGATGAAGGCAAAGATACGCGAATTTGCGTCGACGCTCGCCGGCAGAGGCTCAGGGTCGGGTTGCGGATACTGCGTCGTGAAACCGGGTCGCGGCCGTCCGCCCTTATGGCCATTATTGTTTCCGCCCATGACAGCGCGATAGCTATGGTCCATAGGGGCCGTGTAGATGCCGTCCTTGTTCTCGCGGCTCAAGCCCGGTCCGGGACGGTGTCCCCTCTGATTGTGCTGACGGCGGCCTCTCCGCCGCCTTCGTCCTCCGCCACCGGAGTTTTTTCCTGGTCCTGCGTTCATAATCCTCTCAAATGGTTCACACAAGTTGCAAAGCTTTACAGATCTCGAAAATGCCGCTGGAGTGTGGCTCGACAGCGGTGTGCAAGGCGCTCGCCGGGCACACTCTCATACTTCCTCTGCGCAGTTGCGAAATATGGTGGAACACACTCTGGAACGAACCCCACACCTGCAAAAAACTACTCTCGCGAATGAAAATCTAAATCGGCTTCAATTTTCCGTTTATCGGATCCGTAGGCGTCGCCTCAGAATGGCTGACGCAGAAGGCCTTCGCGGGAACGAGGCCTAAATGAGAACAGTTTTATCGTACTCGTCCTCGTCGATCAGCGCAAGACCCCCATCCACTCCGATTTTGCACAGGAGGTCATGCACGCGAGTGTGCGCCCCGATCCCCAGATCAGATCACAATCGGTCTAAATTTCTGCCGAGAGCTCGCGTGCCCATTGCTGCGCCTGCCAGTAGCAAGCCGCCACATCATCGGCGTCCAGCCGCAACCCCGCACTTAGGGCCGCCGCCGCCTCCCACTCCCCGCTTTCATGCGCCAGCATGAGTTGGAACACCGGACGCAAAACGCTGGGCTGTCCCAGCAGCACCGCGTTGGTCGCTCCATCGAGCGGGATTTTTTCCAGTACAGCCTGCATGGGTGTTTCCAGCATGGCGTCGATCAACGAGAGCAGCCCCATCAGGAACAAATCCGATTCTCCATGCGCCACCTTAGGAGCGAGTAGTTCGCAGAACCGTCCCCGCACCAGCGCTGAGAGCACCAGATCGCTGGTCTTATCTTGTCCTGCCCCCACTGCTGCTATCAATCGTACCCATCGCCGCAAATCGCGTTCGCCCAGCAGCGACAATGCATGCCTCACAGAATGGATCTCTTTCTTGAAGGCAAACACCGCCGAATTCAGATATCGCAAGAGCCGGTAGCAGACCGATGCTTCTTCCTTGACCAGCTTTTCCAAGCCCGGTACGTCGAGTTCCGGGCGTGATACTTCCTGCAGCATGCGTATGTAATTCAGCCGGTTTGCGGGCATGTCGTGTGTGCCCATCATCTCCGGCCGGCGAAAGAAGTATCCCTGGAAATAGACGAAGCCTTGATCCCGCGCCTGCACGAACTGATCCTGCGTTTCGACCTTTTCGGCCAGCATCCGGCAGCGCCACGGCCCAAACCGCTTGATCAGCCGCTCGCGCTCGCCTTGCGTGGTGAGCAGCAAGTCAACCTTGATGATGTCGGCCATCTCGGCCAGTGGTTCGCGCCGATCATCCGCAATATAGTCGTCAAGCGCGATCAGGTATCCCTGCTCTTTCAGGCTGTGACATGCGGCCATTACATCAGGATCGGCAGGAACCGTTTCCAGAATCTCCACCACCGTCGTTGTCGACGGCAGAAGCCCGACCAGGCCCCTGATTAATGTATCGCGCGTACAGTTCACGAAAGCCCGGCGGCCGTCGCACAACACGTCGAGCCCCATCACCAGTGAGCGGTCGAGCGTAGCTCGCGACGCCTCGTCGGCATCGCCCACGAAGCAGTTCTCCAGGCTGTCGCGAAACAGCAACTCGTACCCAAATACCTTCTCCTCGCGATCGAAGATCGGCTGCCGCGCGACATACCGCATCGCCTTGGAATTCCGCACTGGGGCTGCCGCCGTCGCTTGTCCTGAAGACATGTTGCCCACCTATGTCTGTATCGGCAGGAACGGTAAAAGTCTGAGTGACCAGCGCCTTCAGTTCGGAGATAAGAACACTCTCACAGAAGAGATCTGACGAGTGAGGCTACCCATCCTTGTCGCGTTTCGTGAGACAGAGCCTGCCCTGAGCGTAGTCGAAGGGGTGGGGTTTTTGACTTGGATTCTGTGCGACTTGCCGGCTAAGGTTTCTCTCGTCCTAAGCCCTCTGCACTCCGCCCAACTTAGTCAGCGTATCCACAATCTTCGCCGACCAATGTGCCACCTCGTCCTCGCGCAGCGTGCGGTCATTCGATTGAAATTTCACGCGCAACAGGATCGAATACTTTCCCGCTGCAGCCGATCCCCCACGGAAAATCTCAACAGGACGAACCTCTCGCAACGCGGGCACTCCCGTAGCTTTCACGGCCACTTGCATCTGTTCAAAGGTGGCTTCGTCGCTGAAGACAAAGGAGAAGTCGCGCTCCACTGCGGGATATTTTGCCAAAGGTGCAAATTTCACCCCGTGCAGCTCGAGCTTGTATAGCTGTTCTAAGTCGAGCTCGGCAAGAAACACCTCCTGCCGCAGCTTCCGCGCGGTTGCCACTGAAGGATGAATCTGCCCAAACTGCCCCACGATCGCGGTGCCCACGCGTATCTTTGCGGAACGCCCGGGATGAAAATATTCCTCAGCACCTCGATCAAACGCGATATCGCGCGCAAACGGCTCCAGCAGATTCTCCAGATCTCCTTTGAATGACCGAAACACTTCCACACTCTGTGCGTGCTCACCCTTGCTCACATCAAGAACGCCACCCAGAGGCAGAGAAGCTCGAACTGCTGCGACAGTCGCTCCCAGACACGCGCGCCGAGGCTCCGCCCGCTCTCCGCCTGAGAGTTCATATACATTGCCCGTTTCAAAGAGGCGCGCCTCTTGAACATCGCGATTCAAATTCCACGCCAGCATGTCGAGCATGCCCGGCACGAGCGAAGTCCGCATGACCGATGCCTCTTCGCTCAACGGATTCTCCAATTCCACCACCTGCGTCCCAGACGAAAATCTCTCAGCATCGGCATGCGAGATAAATGTCAGTGACAAAGCTTCGTTGTACCCAAGCGCCAGTGCGCGTTGGCGCAGCGTCGCATCCATCTTCGCGTGGGGCAACTCCACTACAGCGCCACTATAAGCGGGCAGAGTATTCGGGAACTTGTCGTAGCCATGCAGTCGCGCAATCTCTTCGATCACGTCGATCTCGCGTTCCACATCCAGCCGCCAGCTTGGAATCTGCACACGAAATTGCGCATCCCCCTGGCCTTCTGGGATGAGTTCGAATCCGAGTCGTTTCAGGATGCGCGAGATGAGCCCAGCGTCGAGCCCCTCTCCCAGGATCCGCCGTACTTCGCTCACGTGCAGAATGACTGGAGCTTGGTCCATTCGTTTCGAAATAACGTCGACGACATCACCGACCAGTTCTCCGCCACCTGAATCCAGAATCATCTGCGCGACCAGATCGCATGAAATGACGGTGGATTCGAAATCCGCGCCGCGCTCAAACCGATGTGATGCGTCGGTATGCAGAGCATGCCGGCGCGACATTTTGCGAACGATCCCCGGATCCCACCACGCCGACTCGATCACGATGTTCCGCGTCTTCTCCGTGATCATCGTGTCGTATCCGCCCATCACTCCGGCAAGACCGACAGGTTTCTTCGCATCGCAGACGACCAGATCTTCGGTGGTGAGCTTGCGCTCGACGCCATCGAGAGTCTTCAGCGTTTCTCCCGCCCGCGCTTTGCGCACGATAATCTGCCCGCCTTCGAGCAGGTCGCCGTCGAAAACATGCGTAGGCTTGCCGATTTCCCAGAGAACGTAATTCGTGGCGTCCACAGCATTCGAGATCGGCCGCTGATCGAGCAACTGCAACCGGCGCGCGATCTTCTCCGCTGACGGAGTGATGTGAGTATTGCGAATGACCCGCGCAGAAAATCGTGGACAAAGCGCGGGCTCTTCCACGGTAATGGGAAAAGGCGTGCTGGGCTTCCCGGACGGTTGATGGCTGAGGGCTGAAAGGTGCTCCAGCGGCAGTTCATAGATAGCCGCCGCCTCCCGCGCGATACCGTAGTGATTCATCGCATCCGGACGATTCGTCCCGATCTCCATCTCGAAGACAGCATCTGCGCCCGTCCCCCTGATCTCCTCGACCGAGATTCCAACGTTGGTCAAGTCCTCAGCGAGACGGCGGTCGTCGACCGTGAGATCAACGTAATCGCGAATCCATTGTGGAGAAAGTTTCATTTATATTCTGTCATTCTGAGCGAAGAGGGCGCTGATTCGCGAAGCGAATAAGCCTGCGAAATCGAAGGACCCCTATTCCCTCGACCGAAAGCCGCTACTCGAAAGGAGTTCGCACCGCGCCCCCGGAAGCTGATGCCATATCGTTTTACCTAAACTGCTCCAGGAATCTCACGTCCCCCTGAAAGAAGTACTGCAAATCGTCCACGCCGTACTTCAACAGCGCCAACCGGTCGACGCCCATCCCGAATGCAAATCCCGAAACTTTCCTGGGATCGTAGCCGTTGTCCTTCACGAACTCGAAGACGTTCGGATCCACCATGCCGCAACCCAGGACTTCGATCCATCCTGTCTGCTTGCATGGCCGGCAGGGATCCGCTCCACGCTTCCCGCTTCCGCCACAGAGGAAGCAAGTCACATACAACTCCGCGCTCGGCTCGGTGAAGGGGAAGAACGACGGCCGGAAGTGCGTCTTCACCGACGATCCGAACAGCGCCTTCATCGCATGGTCGAGCGTCCCCTTGAGGTCGCCGAACGTAATGTTCGTATCGACGGCCAAACCTTCGATCTGATGAAACATCGGAGAGTGGCTCGCGTCTGGAGGATCGTTGCGATGCACCGTCCCCGGAATCACGATGCGAATCGGCGGCCGCATCTTCTCCATCGTTCGAATCTGCACGGGAGACGTATGCGTGCGCAGCAGCAACCGCTCGCGTTGCGGCTTCGACTGCTGCCCCGCGATGAAAAGCGTGTCCTGCGTGTCGCGTGCCGGATGGTTCGGCGGAAAGTTCAACGCCTCGAAGTTGTAGTAATCCGTCTCGACGACGGGACCTTCTGCCTCCGAGTACCCGAGGCGCTGAAACACAGACACAATCTCATTCCGAGTCTTGAGGACAGGGTGCTCAGCGCCGATGGGACGACGAACGCCAGGAAGAGAGATGTCGATGCCTTGCAGGCTCAGTGCCAAGGAATTCGCTGCGATGGTCCAATCGCGATCCTTTGCGAACTCTTGCTCAACGAATTCCTTTACGTCGTTAACGAGCTTGCCAACTTCGCGCTTAGCATCCTTTGGGGCGGCCTTTAGCCAGAGCTCGTTGATTTGAGTCAGAATCCCACTCTTCCGTGCCAGCCACCGGTCGCGAAACTGTTTCCACTCCGATTCGGAGTTCGGCAGCGCCGTCTCCGTTTGGAAAGCAGACTTAAGCTCGACGAATGCCTTGGTGAGTGTATTCGTCGAATAATCCGTCAGTTTGGGAACCGTATAAGCCATGATGTGCCCAAGCGGTTGTTATCCTGAGCGCATTTTGCGCGATGGACCTATGCACTCCCCGCGGAATACAGAGGTCCTTCGGTTCGCTCAGGACGACAAAACTTATTTGAAGAATGTGTGGGCGGCACGGCTGAAGCCGTGCCCTTCCCGACTTGCTGAAAGCTGATAGCTGATGGCTTATTTACGCCAGCGCCGTTTTCGCCTGCGACGCCAGCCCCGCAAACCCCGACGGATCATTCACCGCCAAGTCCGCGAGAATCTTGCGGTCCAGTTCAACTCCCGCCTTCTTCAGGCCGTGGATGAACTGGTTGTAGCTCAACCCGTTCAGTTTGGCGGCGGCGCCGATGCGCACGATCCACAGCGAGCGGAACTGGCGCTTGCGCTGCTTGCGTCCGGCATAGGCAAACTTCAGCCCGCGCTCGACCGACTCCTTCGCCGAGCGGTACAGTTTCGATTTTGTCAGGAAATAACCGCTTGCGCGGTCAAGTATCTTCTTGCGTTTCTGGCGGCGTTTGGTTCCGCGCTTTACACGAGGCATGGTGTGCTCCTTTTTGCTTTCGTTTTATGGCGGCTGGAGGTAAGGACGATTCGCCTTGGCAGCGATCGATGGCCTCTTCACACGCCTAAAACAGTGCTCAGTGGCTAGTGGTCAGTGGTCGGAAAATCCAATCGGAGGTTTTCTGGCCACTGATCACTGGCCACTGGCAACTGCTTCACTGGTACGGAATCATCCGCAGCACCTTGGCAAGATCTCCATCACTCACCAAGGCAGATTTTCCCAGCTTGCGCTTGTTTTTCTTGTCCTTTGACGTCAGGATGTGACGCAGTTTCGCGTGCCCTCGCTTCACTTTTCCTGTCGCCGTCTTCTTGAAGCGCTTGGCAGCGCCCTTGTGCGTTTTCAATTTCGGCATAAGACCTCTGCAATTAGCATTCGGCACTTGGCACTTTACCAAACAAAAAAGCGCCCCAGGCATTTTCTCGACTGGCCAAATGCCAAGTACTAAGTGCCAACTGCAATGATTTTGAACTCGTCGCTCAAGCCGCGCTATGACGCGGGCTTTGCGACCTGCGCCGGAGGCGGATTCGGAGCCGCAGCACTCTGCGTCACAGCCTTCTGCTTTCTTTCTTTTTCTTTTTCCTTCTCGCGCTCCTTGTCCGACTTCTTCGGAGCCAGGATCGCGTGCAGCGTATTCCCTTCCTGCCGCGGACGAAACTCGACAATGCTCTCGGACTCAACGTCCTTGATCAGCCGCTCCAAAATCTGGCGGCCTAATCCGGTCCGCGTCATCTCGCGTCCCCGGAAAAAAATCGTCGCCTTTACTTTGTCTCCCTCATCCAGGAAACGCAGCACATGATTCTTCTTCGTCTCGTAATCGTGGTCGTCCACATTGATGCGGAACTTGACCTCTTTTACGGTGATCGTCTTCTGGTGCTTCTTGGCTTCCCGCTCTTTCTTTTCCTGCTGGTAGAGATACTTCCCGTAATCCATGATGCGACATACGGGAGGCTGCGCGGTGGGCGAAATCTCAACCAGATCCAGGTTCTTTTCGCGGGCTTTCTTAATCGCTTCGTAGGGCGGCAGGATGCCGAGCTGATTGCCTTCATCATCAATCACGCGAATCTCGCGCGCCCGAATGCGATCATTGATGCGGATAAAACGTTTATCGATACAGTCCTCCGTACTCTAAGCAACTGAGAATAAAGAATTATAGCATGATGGCGTGTGCTAGATCCCAGTCTCAAAATCTTCTCGCCAGGCCGCGTGACATGGCTTCGTTCTTTGCGTCAAAATGGAAGAGGTCGCGATCCGATCCAGTCGGGCGACCCTCAAGGATTCTGTCTTATGTGCCGCAATATCAAAACTCTCTTCAACTTCGATCCCGCGGTCACCGAGGACGAAGTCCACGCCGCCTCGCTCCAATTCGTCCGCAAGATCACCGGATTCAACAAGCCCTCGAAGGCCAATGAAGCCTCATTCCTCGCCGCGGTCGATGAAGTGGCAGGGGTTTCCCTGCGCCTCCTCCGTTCGCTCGAGACCACCGCCCCTCCGAAAAACCGCGAGGAAGAAGCCGCCAAAGCGAAGGCGCGCGCCCAGGTGAGATTCGGAGACTAACACCAGTCGGGAGACACTATCTCTCAAGGAAGTATCGACTTCTGAGAAATCCGCTACAATCCTCCGGCAGTTCGGTGTCAGGCTGTTCGACTCGATCATCTACGCGCATGGAAAAGCAAACACAGATCTTTCTCGTCCTTACTACTGCTGCCCTGATTTGCCTCACAACTTCGCAGCCTGGCGCGGCGCAACAACCCGCGTCCGGCGACTCCGCTGTTGTTGAGCAGGGCAAGTTCACCCTCCACAAATTCGAGCAGCCCATCGGAGAAGAGACCTACGAGATTCGGAAGCAGGACGACTCGGTCGCCGCGAAAATGAACTTCAAGTTCACGGACAGAGCCACACCCGTCCCCCTGGCTGCAAGTTTTCGCGGCGCGCAGGATCTGACTCCCCAAACCTTCGAAATCAAGGGCAAGACGGCGCGCACGGCTTCGATCGACGAATCGTTAAGTATTGAGAATGGCAAAGTCCATTTCCGAACTCGCGATAAGCAGAGCGATCTCGATCCGCCGAGCGGAGTGTTCTTCACCATTGCCGGATACGCTCCCACCACGATGCAAATGCTCCTGGTGCGGTACTGGGCGACCCACGGATCGCCGACGAAACTCGCCACACTTCCCAGCGGAGCGGTGAAGGTGGAACCGCGGGGACCAGACACCATCAAGATCGACGGAAACGAGCACAAGCTCGACCGCTACACAGTCGAGGGCCTGATCTGGGGACGCGAGACTCTCTGGTTTGACGCCAACCGCAATCTGGTTGCGGCGATCTCGACCGACGCAGAATTCGACCATTTCGAGGCGATTCGCGAAGGGTACGAAATTGCTTTAGGCGACTTCGTTGGACGAGCGGGGGCTGACGGCATGGCCGCTCTGGCCGACATCTCGAAAGGCATTTCCGGTAGCCACGCGGAAACCCTCGCCGTCGTTGGAGGCACGCTCATTGACGGAACCGGGGCTGCTCCGCTCGCAGATGCGGCCGTTGTAATTCGCAAAGGACGCATCGTCGCGACTGGTCCGCGCTCGAAAGTGATGATTCCCAAAGGCGCCACTCTCGTGGATGCAAAGGGAAAATTCATTCTGCCTGGCCTCTGGGATATGCATGCTCACTTCGAACAAGTCGAGTGGGGACCGATCTATCTGGCTGCTGGCGTCACCACCGTTCGCGACTGCGGTAACGAACTCGAATTCATCACCGCCGTGCGCGATGCCATCGCGCAGGGCCGCGGCCTGGGACCTCGTCTTTTGCTTGCGGGCGTCGTCGACGGCACTGGCCCGCTCGCGCTCGGGGTCGAACGAGTGGACACTCTGGAGCAGGCTCGCAGTTGGGTCGATCGCTACCACGACGCCGGATTCCAGCAGATGAAAATCTATAGCTCGGTGAAACTCGAAGAACTCAAGGCAGTCACCGACGAGGCTCACCGCCTTGCAATGACCGTCACCGGACACGTTCCAGAAGGGCTCACAGCGTTTCAAACGATCGAAGCAGGACAAGACCAGATCAACCACATCTCCTACATCGCGGACATCATGCACTCGCCCCTGCCCGAGAACGCCACCCGTGCTGACCGCAGAAATGCCATCATCAACATCGATCTGAATTCGCCCGAATCCCAAAAGGCTTTGGCCTTCCTGAAGGACCATCACACGGTCGTCGATCCAACCATCGCCCTGTACGAACTCTTCACCGGAACGACGGCGAAGCCGCCTGCCAGTTTCGAACCCGGCATCAACAAGATTCCTGGAGAGCTAGCCGGGCCCCTCACGGACGTCGAACCGCCAAACGAGAACTCTGAGGTTCGAGAAAAGATCTTCCAAAAGGAAGTGGCGATTATCGGCGCCCTGCACCGGGCTGGAGTTCCGATCGTAGCCGGCACAGATCAATCGGTTCCCGGACATAGCCTGCATCGCGAACTCGAACTCTACGTCCAGGCCGGATTCACACCCATGGAAGCGATTCAGGCGGCAACGACCGTCCCGGCTCGCGTCATGGGCCTCGACAAGGAATTGGGCACGATCGAAACCGGAAAGCGCGCCGACCTGATCCTGATCAATGGCGACCCGCTCCAGGACATTCACAATACCCGCAATGTCGAGGACGTCATCACAAACGGCACCATGTATCACACCGCCGAACTCTGGCAGAGCGTAGGCTTCAAGCCCTAGACCAAGAGCGAACATGTAGCGCCGGGCGCATTCGTCCGGGGTTGCGCGCAAAGCGCGCAATGGAGGCTACCGAACGCGACGAAAGTCCTGGGCCGACAACGCTTCGCTCGCGGACGAACCGTCCGCCCCTCACCAATTCTGGCTGTGCTAGTCTGCCTGCTATGCCGACTCAGCCTTCTGTGAAGCGCCAAAAAAAATCGTCCCGAAAAGCTACCCGGACCTCCGTCCCCCCGCGATCGAAATACTTCCTCAGCGACAAGGTCTCACATTTCACCGAATCGGTGATCCGCGAAATGACCCGCCAGGCCATGCTTTACGGTGCCGTCAATCTCGCGCAGGGCTTCCCCGATTTTTCCGCCCCAAATGAGATCAAGCAAGCCGCTCAACAAGCGGTCGCCGCCGATATCAATCAATACGCCATCACCTGGGGCGCCAAGACCCTGCGCAACGCCATCGCCCGCCAAATGGGCGTCTGGCAGGGCATTACCCTCGATCCGGAAAAAGAGATCACCGTTTGCTGCGGATCCACCGAAGCCATGATCTCGACTCTCCTTGCCGTCTGCAACGCAGGCGATAAGGTCGTCATCTTCGAACCGTTCTACGAGAACTACGGCCCCGATTCGGTGTTGAGCGGCGCTAAACCAAAATTTGTAAAACTGCGTCCGCCCAAGGATGAATCGGGTGAGTGGACCTTTGACGAAAAAGAACTCCGCCGCGCCTTCGACAAGCACACCAAAGCGATCATCCTCAACACGCCGAACAATCCCACTGGAAAAGTCTTCAGGCGTGCGGAACTCGAACTCATCCGCGACCTATGCCTCAAGTTCGACGTACTGGCGATCACCGACGAGATTTACGAGCACATTCTTTACGACGGCACCCAGCACATCTCGATAGTTTCCCTTGACGGCATGCGCGATCGCACCGTGACCATCAACGGTATGTCAAAAACCTACAGCGTCACCGGATGGCGCGTGGGATGGGCCGTCGCGCCGGAGAGGATCACCAATGCGATCCGCAAAGTGCACGATTTCCTCACCGTCGGTGCCCCTGCTCCTCTGCAGGAAGCAGGCGCGGCCGCACTGAGTCTCCCTCCCGAGTACTATGCGAAACTCGCCGAAGGATATCGCGTGCGCCGCGACCAACTGATCCCAGCGCTAACCTCGGCGGGGTTCCGCTGCTTCCTTCCGCGCGGCGCGTATTACGTGATGACCGACATCTCCTCCTTCGGCTTCAAGGACGATGTCTCATTTGCGAAGTACCTGGTTCAAGACATTGGCGTGGCCTGCGTGCCAGGATCAAGCTTCTATCGCGATCCAAAAGATGGCGCGACACAAGTCCGTTTCGCATTCTGCAAGAAGCCACAGACCCTGGATGAGGCATCCAGCAAGTTGGGGAATCTGCGCGTTAAAAGAAAAAACTGAAAACCGCAGAGGACGCAAAGGACGCCGAGGGCTAGGAAGGTAAACCCTGAAATCCTCTGCGCCCTCCGAGTCCTCGGCGGTCTTGGTTTTCCAAAGCAAAGACTATTTCGTAATCATTCCACAAGCAATGCGGTCCCCCGAGTTTCCCGAGGGATCGGTCTTATAGTCGTCGGCCTTCGCGTGAATCACGACCGCGGCACCGTTGGTTAGCAGCGAATGCGGGCCGTCCTTGAGTGTGACCTCGGCATCCTCCAACTTAGCCTTCGCCTTGCCATCGGCTCCTACAGTGAAGTTCTTCATGTCCCCGGCATGATGCCCCTCGGGATTTTCGAATCCATGCTTCTTGCTCTCGGGGTTGAAATGACCGCCGGCTGACTTAAAGTCCGGCGCTTCGCATTTGGGAACCTGGTGGAAGTGTATGGCGTGTTCTCCTGGCGTCAGATCGTGCAACTGCAGTTGGAGTCCAACTCCAGATCCCTGATCCCAGATGAGTATGCTGCCCACGTCCTTCCCTTGGGCATCTTTTAATTCGACTTTGGTTTTGGCGGCGCTGGCTGACGACAGTGCGAGCAGTGCAAGAAGCACTCCCGAGAAGATGCATGCGAGGGATTTCATGACGAGCCTCCAGATACCCAGGACGGCATTATAGACAATTCTGTGAACGATTCAGTCACCGGCCCGCGGAGTCAATGATCGAAGATAGGCGACCACCGCATCCGCGTCTTCGCGGCTCATCCGAAATTGCGGCATCGGAGGCCGCAGGCGAGTCCCATCGGTCCAGACGCCGGTGGTGAGCAGGCGAATCATGTCGTCGTCGCTGGCGGGTGGCGTGCCCGCAATTCTCGGCGCTTTCAACGGCCAATTCTCAGTCGGGCGAGCCGGTAGCAACCACACCGACGCTCCATCCAGCGAATGGCTGGTATCAATCTCTCCGGAGTCAGTGCGTGGCGTGTGGCACATGCCGCACATCCCCACCCCCTCCACGATGTACTTGCCACGCCCGACCCGGCCCTCGTTGCTTCCGGACTTTACACCGCCGCTCGTTTGACTGGTTGCCTGCGGCCGCCCGCTGACACAGAGCACTGCGAGAGCCAGGATGATCACTACCCATGAAAATGATCGAAGGTCACGCGCCTTGAAACTTCGGAAATCCATAGCCTACGGTGGATTCGATGAAGAGTATCGATCCGAGGTTGACCCAAATCCTCGTCCCTTCGTGTACCTTCCGTGTCCTCTCTCGAAGATTACAGATGCATATCCCGCGGGGGTCATCCTGAGCGGAGCCGTTCTTCAGGCGGAGCAAAGGATCTCCCCTCTAGAGTGCATGTGGGGGAGATCCCTCGCCCTGCTGGAAAAATCGCGGGGCTTCGGGATGACGCCTGTTTTCATGCTCGGTTGTGAGCACCCCCGCCCATGACCAACTTTGTGGTTAAAGCATTTAGGGTGTGCCAAAAAGTGCGCCATTCGGTCCGCGGTCTCCACAGGAATGTGGAGTATACTGCGAACAAGTTCGAACTTCTTTGTTGGGGAAAGTGCGTTTATGGCGTCCAATGCAGTCGAGACCGTGCCAGATAAGGTTCCAGCCGACGATTTTCAGGCGCTGGAAGAGAAGATTTATCGCACCATAGACATGTACAAGGCGGCTCGTCAGGCCCAGGCATCGGCGGAACGCGATTCCCAACGCCTGCGGCAGCAACTGGAAGACCGCGAAGAAGAACTCGTACGCCTTCGTCGCGAAACGGTGCAACTGAAGAAAGAGCGCGAGGACATTCGCGGCCGCGTCGAAAAGATGTTGGCCCAGATCGAGTCGCTCGCCGAGGCCAGTTAGCCGCCGCAGTACCAAGTTTGAAGATAAACTGCTTCTCCACGGAGAACATTGAATGGCGACAGCGACGAAAGATCACGCAGTGAAAGACGCGCAGAACGCCAGCGTGCGAGTGGAGATTTTTGACCAGGCCTATAACCTCCGCGGCTCCGACCCCGAGTACATCCTCAAGCTGGCAGAATATGTCGATTCCAAGATGCGGGCCGTCGCCGCCGCCACCAACACCATCGACACGGTCCGTCTCGCCGTCCTCGCTGCCCTGAACATTGCCGACGAATTCCACTTGCTGAAGAAAAATCAGGGTACCGGAGCAACCGATTACCTGAAGCGTGCGCATCAACTCGTACATGCGCTCGATGAAGTGCTGCAGGATGATCGCAAGGCCGGTTAGTCTCCGCTCTGCTGCGTTGTTCTTCCTCTGCCTCTCGTTGTCAGCCACCGTTTCAGCTCAGGAAACAACTCTTCGCACCCGGTCGAACCTGGTCCTCGTTCCAACCCTGGTAAAAGACCCGCAAGCCGCCATCGTTTACGGATTACAATCCAGCGACTTCGTCGTGGAAGACGATGATATCGAGCAGCCGGTGCGCATGGACGAAGCACCGGAAGGCCAACCAATCTCCCTGGTCATCGCTATCCAGCGCGGGCGCCGTGCCTCCTACGAATTTCCGAGAATGCAGGGACTTCGGACGATGCTCAGTCCCCTTTTCGAATTGGGGGCTTCACGAGTCGCAGTCGTGGAGTTCGACAGTCAGGTAGAGTTGACTCGGAACTTTACCGATCGCGAAGCTCTCGTCGACACCGACTTGACCAACCTGCAACCGGGCAACGAGGGCGCTGCGATCCTGGACGCCGTCTCTTATTCCATTCAATTGCTGCGAAACGAACCGGAAGACCGCCAGCGCGTCTTGCTTCTTATCAGCGAGACTCGCGACCATGGCAGTAAGACGAAAATCGAAGATGCTGTCGCCGCTGTGGGCCAGGCCAATACGATGACGTACGCTCTCACCTTTTCCCCCGGAATTTCCAACATCCTCGACACAGGCCGAGGCACAAACAAAGACGAGATGCACAACGGAGTGAACTTCCTCGATCTCGCCTACCAAGCCGCTCAGGCTATGCGGAAAAACGTCCCGGCCACCGTTACTTCCATGACTGGAGGCGAGTACGAGCTTTTTACTACGCGGAAGAAATTCGAAGTGCGGATGAATGATTTTACCAATCACCTGCATAGCCGCTATCTGCTGAGTTTTGCACCCAAAGATCCTCGTCCAGGCTTGCACCAACTGCGCGTCCGCTTGAAAGATCCATCGAAGGGAACTGTAGTGGCCCGCTCCAGTTACTGGGCTGAAGGAACGGTAAGAAAATAAGTCCAATCATTCTTGCGATAGGTTGGCGTGGGTAGAGCACGACCTCCGTAGTGCCGCAACAGTGCCCCAATCACTTAGGCTTGAGCCCCTGAGGTTGTGTTGGCTACTCCAGAAATGCCTAATCACCTGCCACGCCCGGCGCGGAACTCGTGGCCGAGTCCAGAACTTCGCGCACCTTGGCAACCAGCGCTGACAACGTGAAAGGCTTGGCCAGAAACCACAGCCCCGGATCAAGCACGCCGTAGTGGACAATCGCATTGTCGGTATAGCCCGAAATATAGAGCACTCGTATTTTCGGACACACTCTCTGAATCCGTTCGGCCAACCGCCGCCCATTCATCCTCGGCATCACCACGTCTGTGACCAGCAGCCGGATCACTTGATGATTCGACTCGCAGATCGCGATCCCCTCCTCCGGAGTACCAGCCGCTAACACTCGATACCCGAAGTGACTCAGAACAGAAGAGCTGAGTTCCCGCAATTGCGGATCATCTTCCACCAGCAGAATTGTCTCCGTACCCCGCGCGACGCGGATCGGACTCTTTTCTGAGCTCGCTTGATCTGCCGGCTGGTCCACGCGCGGCAGGTAGATCTTGAATGTCGTACCCTGGTCGGGCTCACTGTACACCCAGACATAACCGCCGCTCTGTTTGACGATGCCATACACCATCGACAGTCCCAATCCCGTGCCTTTGCCAACCTCCTTGGTCGTATAAAAAGGCTCGAAGATTCTTCCCATGGTTTCTTCCGCCATTCCATGCCCTGTGTCGCTTACCGCCAACATCACGTACTGGCCCGGTACCACTGGCTGATGTTCCCGAGCGTAGGTTTCGTCCAAAGTGGCGTTGGAAGTCTCCAGCGTCAACTTGCCTCCCTGGGGCATGGCATCACGCGAGTTCAGGGCCAGATTCATGATGACCTGCTCGATCTGTCCCGGGTCGGCCTTGACCATCCCTACGTCGTTCGCGGGTACGGTCAAGACTTCTATGTCTTCCCCAATCAGCCGCCGCAAGAGTGAGTCAAGATTCAATACGATATCGTTGAGATTGATCACGCGCGGCGAGAGCACCTGCTTGCGGCTGAACGCCAGCAATTGCCGGGTGATCCCCGCCGCCCGCTCCCCCGCCGACTTGATCTGCGCCGTGTTGTCCGCCAGCTTGCTTCCCGCCGGAAGCCCGTCTGCCAGAATCTGCGAATATCCCAAAATGATGGTCAGCAGATTGTTGAAGTCGTGAGCGATGCCTCCGGCGAGCCGGCCTACGGCCTCCATCTTCTGCGACTGGCGGAGCGTTTCTTCAAGCGCCAACCGTTCTGTGGTATCCCTGATTCCGCTCGAAATTAGCATCCCTTGTTCAGTTTCCAGAGGGCTCAAACTGACTTCAATGGGAAACTCCGTCCCGTCCTTGCGCAGCCCGAATAACTCCAGCCGTTTGCCCATTTCCCGTACTTGAGGCTGCTGAGCAAACTGCGCTCGATGGTTGGGATGGATTTTCCGAAAGCGCTCGGGCATCAAGGTCTCGATCGAACGGCCCAGTAGCTCCTCCCGCTTATACCCGAAGAGATTCTGGGTCTGTGCATTCACCAGCACGATCTTGCCTTGCTGGTCCGTCACCACCATGGCGTCGGGAGCGGACTCCAGTAACGCGCGGAATTTCGCTTCTGCCTTTTCTCTCTCCGTGACGTCGTGCACCAAAGAAGCCACCCCGAGCACGCGGCCGCTTTCATCCACCAGCGGAGTGTTGTACCACTCGCAAGAAATGACTCGACCATCTTTCGTCACATTGTTGTTCGTATTGCGACTTCCGCCCTCCTGCTTCAACAATTCCTGCCAGACTTGTTCGACTTGTGAACGCCCTTGGGCAGGCACGATGAACTCTCCGTTTTGCCCGACCGCCTCTTCTCGCGAATACCCGAAAATCTTCTCTGCCGATTGATTCCAACTGGCTACACGGAAGCCCAGATCCCATTCCACGACCGCCAGAGGCGTATTCTCAATGTGCATCCGCAGCCTCTGTTGCGATCGTCGGAACTCCTCCTCGGCGCGCTTGCGCTCCGTAATATCGCGCGCAATCCCCAAGACTCCGACCGTCTTCCCATGCCCATCGCGATACGGTCCTTTTGTCGTGAGGAATGTGCGGCTCCTTCCTCCTGCGGTGCCGACTTCTTCGTACGTGATCGTCTCGCCGGTCGCGATGATCTCCCGGTCTTTTTGCATGATGAACTGGCCGGTATCGGCTGTGAACACTTCCACATCGGTTTTCCCGACCACCTGTTCGATCGTGAGACCCACAAATCTCGCTGCCGCGGGATTCACCATCACGTATCGGCCATCCCGATCCTTTACAAACACCGCGTCGGTCGTACTCTCCGTAATGCCCTGTAACAGTGAGAGATTCTTTTGCAGTTCCTGCGAACTCACCAGCAACTGGCTCTGCACGACGAACAGCCGCCCGCCCGCTGCGGCGAATGAAACCAGCACCAGCACCACTGACCAGTAAAACTGCTCGCGCGCAATGCTCAGCACCAGAGGAAAAACCACGGCAGGGATTACCAGCGGGGAAAACTGGGCCAAAAGCTGCAGACTTCTGGATTGCCGCTCAACTTCAGCCTTCTCTTCGTTCTCATTCCACGTCCCCGCAATCAAGATCAGAAAACTGAAAGCCATGGTCCACTGGAGATCAGGCCATTTCCCCTGCTGGTAGTGGCCTGACGCTTGGTAGTAAAGGGTACCGTTCAGAACAATGGAATGAACCGCCAGGAACGCACCCATGCGTCCGAAGTACGCCCGCTCCAGCCGATTTCGGCTCATCAGCGTGCGGACTGCGAAACTCACAACCACCAAACCAAAAAACAAGATGCCAGCGTACAGTGCCCGTAGCTGCATCGTCTGACCCGCAGCCTGCCAACGCGAGGGAACGTAGATTTCCGACAACTCGACCGCTAGGGCGAGTGTGCAAACCTGCGCGAAATCAAAGACCCGCAGCCACTGATGTCCGCTGCCTGGATCGCGCGGACTCAGGAACAGCGTCATCACGATGGGCACGACCCAGAAAAACACAAGCACATCACTGGGCCACAGCGTTCCCAGCGGGGCGTGCAGGTAATCGTAATATTCTGTGTAGAGAGCCTGCCCGAGCGAACTCAGGACTGCGGAGAAGGCTGCCAGCCGCCAGACGCGTCTGCCAAACGGTCCGGCACGACGCGAACTCAGCCAGCACACAACCGACGCCACCAGTGGCGCTATGGTGTCGATCCAATCGCCCCACAACGATGCCGTGTCGCTCCCGTACCGCAGTGCGACAACGCATACGTGCACGAGAACAAGAATCGCCGCCGCTGCAATTGCGGACGTGCGCAGTCTCGACATCTTTCGACACCACTCCAGCGGCTCGCCGATCCACGGGTAAGCACGCGTTGGGCCCAATATTCGCCCCAGAGTATACACTTATAAACTCACCCACAGAATCAACTACTTGGAACGCGCTGCAAGAGGCCCTGGTGGTCTGGGCAAAATCGGATAGGCGCCCTTCGTATAAATGCGGTGTTACTTTGGTTGCACGCGTTCTGCCAACTATTTGCAGCTCTCCACTTGCCAACTGCTCCCGATTTCCCTAGCATCCACATTGAAAGCCGACCTGCCAGGTTGGTGATGGCGGGTAACCGATATTTGAACCAATGCAGAATGAACGGGAGCTCGACTCGAACTAGGATCCGGTGAGCAACGCTGCGCCATGCGCAGATGCCTAAAGGGTCTCGGCGGGCGCCCAACGTCTACCGACGGGTTCATTCTCGGCCCCGTCACACGGCTCAGTGGGTCGGCTTGTTTTTTAATTTGCTCACGTAGCGACAGCCGCCTCGGCTGTCCCGCGATGGCGAAGCCAAGCGGCAAATGTGGGGACAGCCGCCATCGGCTGTCCAGTCGAGCAAAGCTCGACAGCCCCTTTTCCGCTCCTGCCCGCGGTCCGCAACCTACCCCACATTCCTGCTAGACTGATTCTGTAGCAATTCCATTTTTCTCTGCATCTAACGACTAGTGTTCCCACAACTCTTTCACATTGGAAGCTTCTTCCTTCCGACCTACGGATTCCTGGTCGCCCTTGGAGTCCTTCTAGGTCTGTGGATCAGCGTCCGCAACTCGGAGCGCCTCGGCTACAACGGCGACAACGCCTGGAATCTTGGGATTCTCGTCGTACTCTGCGGCATCGTCGGCGCGAAGGTTCTTTACGTCATCAACGAGTGGAGCTACTACTCCACTCATACCCGCGAGATCTTCAGCATCAACACGCTGCAAGCTGGAGGTGTTTTTTCCGGAGGCCTTCTCGCAGCCTTCCTCGCTGCCGCCTGGTACGTTCACAGGCGACACATGCCGCCGCTCGGCACCTGCGATGCTTTTGCTCCCGGGTTGGCTTTAGGCCATGCCATCGGCCGCCTCGGTTGCTTTGCGGCAGGATGTTGTTACGGCAAACCCACGCATCACTGGTGGGGCGTGACCTTCCGCAATCCGCTCGCGAATTCGATTACCGGAACGCCACTCGGCATTCCTCTCGAGCCCACGCAGCTCTTCGAATTCGCTGTGGAGCTGGCAAACTTCTTCTTCCTGATGTGGATGCTCAAGCGCAGAAAATTCGACGGCCAGATCTTTGGCGCCTTTCTGTTCATCTACGGTATCGCCAGATTTTTTCTGGAATATCTCCGCGACGATCCCGGCCGCGGCTCCGTCTTCGGCGGAGCGATGAGCGGCACCCAGTTGATCGCGATCGGATTAGTACTGGGAGGGGGCTTGATCTGGTGGCTCCGTCCCGGGTCGAAGACTGTACCCGCGCAACCCGTCAGCGCCACCCGATAGCCCAGATTCCCGCTTAGGAAGCCTCGTTCCACGGACCGGTTCCCAGCTGGTCGCCAACCCGCGTGCGTGTTCTCTCATCTGACTGTCATTCTCCGCGCAAATCCCAGGAGTGAGAGACTATGTATCGTGTAGTACCCGTCTGTGTGCTCTTATGCCTTTCTTGTTCAGGCTTTGGCCAAACCGCCACTCCTAATGCCGCGCCAGCCGCAGCCCCGCTGCAGCTCGTGTACGCGATTGACGGTTCGACCCTGACCACCTATAACGTCGATCGTCAGACCTTGCAGGCAACCCAAGTCGGCGCGACAACGGTACAGCAGTCGGTCTATCCCACCCTTACGACCTCGCCCAACGGCGAGATCATTTATTACACGGCGTTCCAGAATACCAACCAGCAAGGCGAGCGCCTTTACGTTTACAACACCACCGGTTCTGGTGTGCCCGAGACCTTGCCGATCCAGACGCTGAACGCAACTGGTTTCTCGTCGCTACAGGTCGATCCCACGAACAAGTTTCTCTACCTGGTTCATCAGGGCGCCATCGGTTCTCAATACACGACCTATACGATCCGGCGTTTTGTCATCAACCAAACCAACGGGAAGATCAGCCAGGCGGTTACAGAAGCCACATATAAACTCGACTCCGTGATCAGTGGTCTGTACTGCTCGCTGTCCATCGATGGCATCAACGCTGCAGGTACGAAGTTATACGATGTGGTTTCGTGCAGTTACCCCCATGGCGGTACCTCGGCCACTTACTACGAGCGCTCTGTCGATCCCCAGACCGGTACTCTGGGCCCCGACCAGGAGATCTATAACTTCAACAACAATTCCGGCGAAGATAACCAGCAGGTTCAATTCGTTAAGAACCTTATGTTCGACTTTGTCTCGCCCAACACCTACCCGACTGCGAACGTTGTGAATGTCTATCCAATCAAGCCGAATGTCAAAACGCCGCTGATCTCCTGCACTGGGTCGATGCTCGCCGATTGTGGCAGCAATTTCTTTGGCGTTGTCCATCCTTCCGCCGAATATCTGTTCATGATCAATCCACAAACGTTCGGCACCAGTATCGATAAGGTCGAAGTGAGTTCCAGGCAAATCGTTGGCACCTTAAGCACGATTCCTTATGAGGTCCAGCAATTCAGTCCCGATGGCACGATTGCCTATGCCGCCAACGATGTGAATACCGCACTGGACATTGAAATCTACGGATTCAGCGTTTCCAACGCGAAGGTCAGAGCCGGAGGATTGATCTACGTTCCTTCGGATCTCGATTCGTGGTTCCCAGCGGAGCGACGCTGAGCCGGCGCATCAACGTGGAGTCAAAACTGCATATTTCGTCACAGTGTACCCGAGCGCCGCTCCCACAAAAACATCCGAGGGGAAATGCGCGCTCGTGGTCACGCGAGAGAAACTGATTGCCGTCGCGAAGCTGTACGCCAGCCAGGGCACCCACTTGTGATTGCGGTAGCGGCTGGCAACCACCGTCGCCACGGAAAACACGCCTGCCGCATGACCTGAGGGAAACGAACTTCCGTGAAACGGAGACTGCCCGCCACTGAAGAATGTATCGTCGTACGATCCTCCGACCGGTACGCCAATCGGCCGCTTTCTCCGAGTAACGGCCTTCATTGCCAAATCCACGATGGCCGAATCTGCATAGGCCTCGCCGCACAGGATCGCAGTATCTACCTGATATCCGTCATGGCGCGCATAGCCCGCAATCATCAGCGAAGCCGGCACGGCGATCACCTCGGCAGAGGTGATGTACGCATTGAAGACGTCGTTCACATCATCTAACTGGCCTTGGTGGTTGCGAAAATACGGTGTGGTGTACTTGTCGGTCGCAATCAGAGCGGCGGTTGCTCCGGTAATCGCAAGCGTCGGCACCCAATGTTTACCCTTTGCCAACTGCATAGGAAACAACCAGATCTTTTTCTGATCGAATAGAAAGTCTTTTGGCAGAGACTTCCACGATACCTGCCGATCCGAGGCCGGATCGCCGCCATGATGCGGATGGAAAACGATCTCCGACGGCGCATCCGGCAGCTCAGAGTTCGAGGCCTGGGCACAGGCTTGACTGAGAGGAATACAAACAGATATGGACAGCAGCAGCGAAACCAGCAAGGGCTTTCGGGGGGCCATCATCGGCGCTTTTGGATGCAGTTTCCGATTTCAGGGAAGCCCTCGATTTCGCGTCACCGGAGGCTTCGGAACCAGCTGTCTGGAATTTTGTACAACTGATATATCTCGCTAAAGGATTCATGGGAAGCCGACGGCTATCAGCCGCACCCGTTGAGGGCCGGCTGTAGTATCGTCCCACTGGGAATGCTTGACACTTCCACACAGCCGATCGCTGTTCCCTCCGAAGAGGCCGGGAAGCGTCTCGACCAATTCCTTGCAGCCCGTCTCGACGTAAGCCGCGCGCGGGTGCAACACCTGATTTCTGCTCAGAAGGTTCTGGTCGATGACGAACCGGCCAAGCCATCTTTTAAGCTGCACGGTGGGGAGCGCATCACGCTAGTCGGGCCGGCTTCCCGGCCTCCTCTAAAGGCCATCCCCGAAGACATTCCGCTCCACATCCTCTATGAAGACGCCGACCTCGCCATCGTCTACAAGCCCGCCGGCATGATGGTCCATGCAGGAGCCGGTGCAACAGAAAGTAAGCGCAATCGCGGCACGCTCGTCAATGCCTTGCTTCATCACTTCGCAAAGCTCTCCGCCATGGGTGGCGAGATGCGCCCGGGCATCGTCCACCGTCTCGACAAAGAGACTAGCGGCCTGATAATCGTGGCCAAGAACGATTACGCCCACAGAAAGCTTGCCGCGCAGTTCGCCCGTCGTGAGGTCAAGAAAACCTACATCGCGCTCGTCCACGGCTGGCCGAAGAAAGACGCGGGAACGATTTCCGCCAGCATCAGCCGCGACCGCGTCCGCCGCACCCGCATGACCACCCGCCACTCCGGAGGCCGAGAGGCCATCTCACATTACAAAGTCCTGCGCCGCATTGATTCAGTTTTCGGCAAATTTAGCCTGCTCGAAGTCAGGATCGAAACCGGCCGCACCCACCAGATCCGAGTGCACATGGCCTCCCTCGGCCAGCCGGTGGTCGGCGATACGCTGTATGGAGCCCCGCGCGAACTGCGCCCCAGTCCCGCGCGTGGCAAGACACCGAATCAACGTACAATCTCCCTCCCACGGAATTTTCTGCACGCCGCCGAACTGGAGCTCAAGCATCCGCGAACGGGCGCCAGGATTGCCCTTGCCAGCGCCCTTCCCGGCGAACTCAAGGCGTTCCTGGAAGTCTTGGAAAAAACAGCAGGCACGGCTGTCTGATAAAACGAGGTTGCGCCGGGCGGCTATAATATCTGTATCCATGAGCACCTTGGGGACGAAAATCATCTTGGTGGCAATAGCTCTGGCCGCGTTCAGCGGAGTGGCTCTGTCGGCTCAGGATTCTTCCGCTGCGGCTAACGCTCCCGCATCCCAGCAAGCGAAATCGGCCACATCCGATCAGAAGCCTCCCTCTGCCGATACCGGCGATCAGTCCCTACCTACGATCAAGACCGGCACCGACGAAGTCAACGTTGTCTTCACCGTAACCGACAAGAAGGGTCGACGTATTACGGATCTCAAGCAAACCGATTTCAATGTCGTCGATGACAACAAACCACCTGAGCAGATTCGCAGCTTCCACGCCGAAACCAATCTTCCACTTCAGGTCGGCTTGCTCATCGACGCTAGCAACTCCGTGCGCGACCGCTTCAAGTTCGAGCAGGAATCCGCCATCGAGTTCCTCAATCAAACCATTCACCCGCAGAAAGATCAGGCATTCGTAATTGGTTTCGATGTCACTCCGGAAGTCACCCAGGATTTCACCGACAACACCGAAGCTCTGGCCCATGGCGTTCACGAACTCCGCCCAGGAGGTGGTACTGCTCTCTACGACGCCTTGTACTACGCCTGCCGCGATAAGCTTCTGAAAAACGCGAAGGGATTAACCGTTCGTCGCGCGATCATTTTGCTGAGCGATGGCGACGACAACCAGAGTCACGTCACGCGCGAAGAGGCCATCGAAATGGCGCAGCGTGCCGAAGCCATCGTCTACACCATCAGCACCAACGTCAGCGGCACCAAGGGTGCGGGAGACAAAGTACTCGAGCGCATCGCCGATGCTACCGGCGGACACGCCTTCTTCCCTTTTCAGATTCGCGAGGTAGCCGACGCCTTCGCCGCGATTCAGGACGAACTCCGCAGCCAGTACGCCATCTCCTACAAGCCAGCGGACCTGAAGCATGATGGTCGCTACCGGACCATTGAAATCGTTGCCAATGACCGCAAAAATCTCCGCGTCCGCTCACGCCGCGGGTGGTACGCGCCAGCGCAATAGCAATCTTCTGTCATGCTGAGCGTAGAACGAGATCGCGAAGCGAGCTCGTTCGGAGTCGAAGCATCCCTACCTGAAGAGCGCTGCAGGTAGAAATTCCAGGCTGCGCTCGGAATGGCAGTCATCGTGAAGTACTTCGTAGCGCGGCGAGCCTCCCTTCGTGTACCTTCGTGTCCTTAGTGGTTATTGTCTTTCGTCGGGGATGACGCAAATGCCCGGGTACTCCGGCACACCGCTCCCAAAGAAACTGGGCATCAAAGACGGGTTCCAGGTCCGTCTGATCGAACCACCATCCGAAGTCGTCGCCGAACTGAAACCATCTCTGGAAAAATGCAAGCTCACCTGCGAAGCCAAAGCCCCGCTAGACTTCGCCATGCTGTTCACGAAATCCGCCGCGTCTCTTCAGCGAGAATTCCCGCGCATCGCGAAGAATCTGACATCCGCAGGCATCCTTTGGATCAGCTGGCCGAAAAAGACCTCCGGTGTCCCCACCGACCTCAACGAGAACATCGTCCGCGAAATCGGCCTTGCCGCCGGACTGGTCGACGTCAAAGTCTGTGCCGTAACCAACGTCTGGTCTGGATTAAAATTCGTCCGTCGTCTCAAAGACCGTTAACGTACCCCGAGGAAGAAACATGATTCGAGTAGGACTCATAGGATTCGGCCTGGCAGGACAGGCATTCCACGCTCCCATGATCCGCGGCGTCAAGGACATGGAACTGGCGTGCGTCCTCGAGCGCAAGACCAACATCGCCAAAACGCGCTATCCCGAAGTGAGCATCGCCCGCACGCTCGATGAGATGTTGTCCGACAAGTCGATCAACCTCGTCGTGGTCGCCACGCCAAACGATACCCATTACTCGTATACCAAAGCCTCACTCGAAGCAGGCCGCCACGTGGTCGTCGACAAGCCTCTCACCCCGACGATGGCCGAAGCCGAAGAACTAGTCCGCCTCGCCGCCGACCGCGGCCTTCTCATGAGCGTCTATCAGGACCGCCGCTGGGACGGCGCGTTCCTCACCGTGAAGAAACTGGTTCAAACCGGCGCCCTCGGAAAAGTCGCCGAATACGAAACCCGCTTCGATCGCTTCCGCCTCGACTCCAAGGCCGGTGCATGGCGGGAAAAGCCTGAATTCCCCGCCGC
>DATEHP010000097.1:0-41580 GCA_035279505.1 Candidatus Sulfotelmatobacter sp.
TGGGAAAGAAAGACCAGTTCACCGTCCGCGGTGGTTACAGCATTATGTTCGACCATTTTGGCGTTGCCGTGGTGAACAGCTTTGACCAGAACGGTTCTTTCGGACTTTCCACTCGTCTCGGAAACTCAGCGGGTTCGGTGAAGGCCGGAAATGCTCCCCGTTTCACCTGTCTCACTCCGGGTTCGGGCGGCCAGTCCTGCCTCCCTCCGCCATGTCCGGACTTAAACGATCCGGGGTGTCTGTTCGGGCCAGCACCGGCGGGCGGGTTCCCGAATACTCCAATCAACACGGCCTTCGCTATCAACTGGGGACTCGATCAGTCGGTGAAGACTCCTTATACGCACACGTTCAATTTTTCGCTCCAACGGCAGATCTCATCCCGTTCCTCGTTACAGATTGCGTATGTGGGCAGCATCGCTCGGCGGTTGCCGATGCAAGTGGATATGGGCATGCCTACAAACTTGAACGATCCGGCGAGCAACACTAGATATTTCCAGGCAGCTACGGTGCTCTCGAAACAGGCTGCTGTCGGCACTGACGTTAACAGCGTGACACCAATTCCATATTTCGAAAATATCTTTCCCGCCTGGGCCGGCACCAACACACAGAGCCTGGTCGCGCAGAACGGCGTCAATTGCGCGCCGGGCAACGCTCCCGGCAATCCGTCGGCCACACAGAATATTTATGAAATCTGGAGTTGCTACCCGCATAACGAAACCCTAACTTTGAAATACCTGGATTTGCCCAATACCATCAACCAGTTCACTGCCGCGATGCCGAACAGCAAGTTCGGCCCGTACGCCTTCTACCATGACCAGTTCAGTTCGCTTTTTGCATGGCGTAACATTGGCACCTCTGATTACAACGCGTTGCAGGTGACCTACAATGCCCGCTGGGGATCCAACCTGCAGGGGCAGTTCAACTACACATTTTCGAAATCGTTCGACGAAGCCTCGGCCGCGGCCAGAGTCGGTCCGTATGAAGGAACCGGTGGAACCGGCAACGACTTGAACGGCGGTGGTATTGTCATCAATTCCTGGGATCCGTTAGCCTTGCGGGGGCTCTCCGATTTCAATGCCTTCCACCAGCTCAACGCCAACCTCATCTATCAACTGCCCTTCGGCAAAGGGCAGAGCCTTTTGGGAAACGCCAGCCCGTTGCTCAACGCACTAGTGGGCGGCTGGCACGTCTCCGGCATTTTTCGCTGGACCAGCGGTTTCCCCATCACGATTGACAACGGCTTCACCTGGGCCACCAACTGGAACATCGAGGGCGATGCTATGCCCAACGGCCCGCCTCCAAAGGCATCGAACCCCAAAAACGTCGTCGTGAATGGTGTGAGCGGCCCCGACATCTTCGCTGATCCGGTAGCTGCGGAGGCGGCGTTCCGTCCCGAGTGGCCAGGCGAATCCGGGGTTCGCAATAGCGTCATCGGCGACGGCATGTTCAACATCGATACTGGGGTCACCAAGGATTTCTCGCTTGGTGAGCAGAGGCGAGTGGAGTTCAGCTGGCAAGCGTTCAACGCCACAAACTCGGTGCGCTATGACGTACGCGGCGCTCAACCTTCGCTCTCCTATGACCCATCACAGTTCGGCAGATATGTTGGAACCCTCACCACGCCTCGATTCATGCAGTTCTCGTTGCGGTTCGCGTTCTGATGGAGCAGGCACACGGGTTGTCGCGCGCGGCGGCAACCCGACGCCTGCAGTTCCGCAACTGCCCCGAGACCGACCTTAGAACCTCCGGGGCCAGTTCGATGCCGGTACCTTTCCCGTATGCTGGCCGAGCGATGCCGGGGGCGCCAGCAATTCTGCGGAGGTTTGGTTAGTGGAGGTGTTCCTTCTTCAACAATCGGACGACGCCAGTCAACTTGACCATTGATTTCCCCTCGCCAACGGACTGGATCTGAGCACCCTCACCCTTGACGCGCCTGGTGAACCATTTCGACCATCACCTGTCTGGTCTCTGCTGGATCCCGTACCTCTTTCAAGAATGCAATCCGAGCTCCACGCATGCCATCTTGGGTTTTCGCGCGAACGTGGAAGCCAAGGCGATCGACTGAAGTCATGTCTACTTCTTGGGCTTCGATACCAGCAAATACTCGGGCAACTACGACAAGTGCATCTTTGTGATCGGCGTTCATATGCTGCACGATCCCAGCTGCAGCGTCGGACAGCGGGTCGGCTTTCGCGCGGGCATACTCCGATGCATCGACCCAGCCCATTACGCCAAAGCCACCGACGTAGTAAACGTCCACTACGTTCATGCGATAGAAGGAGAAATCATCAAAATCCACCCAGTACTTGCTGTTCTCATAGGTCGCGAGGTAGAGTTTGCGTGCGTCTCCCACTTCTGGTTCTTCGATTCGCACAACATCTCCGAGCAGCGTAACGCGCGATGCACCCAGCACATCAGCGTCGGAGTCTGGCTGCGTGACCAGTAGTGCGGCACGTGGATCTGCTCGCAAGTTCTGGGTATGCATTGCCATCGTGCTTATAAGGAAGATGGGGCGGCCGTGATCGTCCAGTCCGTAGGGCATAACTGACCCGAACGGAAACCCCGGCTGCTTCAGCGAGTGTGTCGACAGACTGCCGACACGCCCTAAATACAGTAGGGTGCGTGTTCGCTCGGCGAATGAAGGTTCCGGTACGGTTGGCTGACCGCTTGCCGGACTGGCGTGTTTTCTTGCGGAAGAGGAAGACATCTCATTTCTCTACGCCAGTCTAGCGCAAAGCGGTAACGACGGGGACCGGGCGCTAATGCGCGCTTGAACGCTGGGACGGGTTCGGAATCCTGGCAGCCTTTCTGATCTGTGGTGCTGCCGAGAGCGCCCTTGTCGCGCTGATTGGAACAGCCCTGCACGGTGTGTCAGAAGGTCATCGGCGGTGCAAGTCCTTGAGGCAAAAGTGCGTACATGAGACGCGATTTTTAGTAGAAAAGCCTACGTATAAAACCCTAAGGGTAGTATACTGGAAACACAGTAAGTCATTTCCTCCCGCTCAGACTTGAGGTTTCATGGTCGAGGCAGATTCCAAAGCATGTTCGATTTGCGGTAAGGCTCTAAATTTAGAAGATTGCAAAGTTGATGAACGCGGGGTTGCCGTTCACGAGAACTGCTACGTTGCGAAAATTTCGATAGATCAATCCAAAGCTACGTGGACACCTCCACCCAAGAAACCACCCATGCACGGTCCTCGCGCTTAGAAGTTACGCTCGCCATCTTATCCTTGATGTCGGTCAGTCGGTTCATCTCGGATTTCATCATCGGTTCTTCCTCGCACCGGGGGCAAGCATTTCACGGAAATGCCAGGTTTGCGGCCTTCTCTGGGCGTCATTCGCTACAGCAGAGTAATGGCCCGAAAGTTCCCGGATTTCAGCGTCAATGATCATTGCCGGTACTCCTTGGTTAATTGACCTCCTATCGCTCGCAGTTTCGCTTGAGATAAAAGGCTGAAACGCATCCGTGAACTTTCGGCAGATTTTCTTTCTGTCCTAAAGAGTCAGCAGAAATCGTTTTCATTTCGGTTTCTTCAGAGTGGCACTTGAATCAGCCTCCACGATGACATCTACCTGCGCTCCCGGCTTCAGTTTAGATTTGTCTCCTTGTTCGTCCGCCAGCTCGTTCTCAATACGAATTTCACGATATAGGTCGTCTGCGCCCTCGACTTCAATCTGAGCCTTCTCGGGATCATTAGGACCGAGAGGTTTGATGATCTTCTGGACGGTCCCTTGCAGCTTTTTTCGCTTCTTGCCCATCGGTGAATCCTCCTTTCGGAGAAAGCAGACTGGCTAGGCAACTGTTTCGAGCAGCAGTAATTCTAGCCCAATGCCTCGCGATTTTGCAGTCTCTGGAATTCACCTTGTATGTAAGGAGCCGACCTTCGCGCCAATCATGAGCCGCCATCTCCTCCTAAGAGTGGCGTGATCTGCGTCGATAGAAAGGGTCTTGTAGCGAATCAGCTTGATCTCACCTCGGAAAGAATCTAAGCGAGTCAAAATTGAAGTGTCGCACTCTTCGGACTCAGCCAGTTTTGAAGTCGTTGAACGTTAACGGCCGTTCGCACTACTCAATCAGCGGTTTGGATTCATCCCTAAAGTGCGGAGTTCACCTGTAACTGTATTTCGACAGCGACAGATTCTCCCATTGGCAGGTACGGAAACAGGCTGTGCGGAGCGGGACATGGATGTCGTTCTTGGATGCTTAGTGAACGAGACAGGCCACATTACACTCGATGGTTGGAATTCCTACGGATTAAGAAAAGGGTCCTTCGCCATCCGGATGAACGATGCTTCCGAAACTGTGCGTCAGACCTAATGCCTCGACTTACTTTCTTTCGCGCTGCTTTTCATACACGCCAACGCTGATAACGTCCGCGCCTGTCTTGTCCTTCGAGATCGTGGTGATCGTCATACGCTGGCCATCCTTCGAGACCGTTCGACGGCTGGTCGCGACTACCTGCAATCCCTTGGTGTAGGAAGCCAGCACCAGGCGCGAATTCGATCGTCTTAACGACACCGGCAAAAGCAATCCGCGATTCCCCATCACCAGGGATTGCTTGCCGTTGTAGTCGGCCGTGTATTCGGAGTGCGCTGTTACCCCATTCGCGTACGTAGCATCTGAGCGATAGTGAACGCCGTCGCCAGCGCTCTCCATTTCAATCATCATGCGTCTTGGGCAAGTGCCGCTCGGATACTTCGATAGCCTCGCGTTAAGCACCCACCTACCCACGAATGGGTCCGTGGCAGAAGCCATTGCAGTCGCGAGGAGCAGCGTGACAGCAACGGCCCAGTATATGGTTTTCATGGTCCTCCTTAAAAAGGGGCTCGCGCGGGGAACCCCTCCTGGCCGATCACAGTGATCGCAAGAAATTGAGGATCGCTTGCTTGTCCTCTTCTGACAGCTCATTGAACCGCTCCACGACGGCGTTCGCTTCTGAAGGCCCGTACGTGTAGGAGTGAAGATCCTTCGAAGGGTTGTCGCCCCCATCCGAGAAACGTCGTGAGAAATGATCTTGAATCGCCACCGTCAGGTCGTTGGTACGCCCGTCATGTAGGAAGAACAATCGGTTTCCAAGTCCCCACAACGGAGTTGTGCGAAACTCGTCGGGACCGGCATTTCCTTGCACAATGTTGTCGGCCAGCGTCGCGCCCATGTGATGGACCAGCAAATCGGAAAAGAGGTTTACGGTTTGTCCTCGCAAGGCTACGGAGTGCGGCCCAATTTCCTCCAACGGAGTTGAAGGACTTGGCGTTCCCCGCGTCTTAAATGACGGCGCGTGGCACAAGGCGCAGCCGACCGTCGTAAACAGCTCTCTGCCGTGTTGAGCACTGGCCGAGAGCGGAACGGGCTGTGGTGCGTCGACGAAACGCATGAACTCGGTGAACATCAGCCATGCGGGCATGATCTTCAGCGGATTGTTGTAAAGCGACGCTTCTGTCCGCGGAATATCGAAGGGCTCATAAACTTCGTTGCAGTCGGGATCCTCGCTGCGGCCCATTGGAAAAGCATCATTGCTGATGCCCATCTCCACGTTGTAAGCCTCACCGGCGAAGATTGTGATGGAGCCGTTCTGCGCTTTCCAGCCGAAGCGGCTGATGGTCCCATTGTTGGGAACGATGTTAGGATGACCGCTGATCCCAAGAGCGCGCTTCTGCTCCAGGTTCGCGTTCATGTTGGCGCGAATTGCGGAATCCTGGATGCTCTCGATTAGGCCCAATCCAAAAAGTTGCAGCGGTGTGCGGAATGCGATGTTGTGTTCGCGGACCGCTCTAGCGAAGTCAGGCTGCTTCAAAGTGCAAGTTGGCGTGTCGGAACGCCCCTGCAACGTAAACAGACTGTGGACACCGCCGTCACGGGTGCCATCCAGGTTGTACTTGAAGCGAACCTCGCGAAAAGCACCGTATGGCAATTCGAAAGGCGGCACAACATTGGTACCACCCAACCGATGTGCGATCTTTTCCGCTGGGTTGTGTCTCGGTGAGCCGCCACCAATCATTGGCTGAGAGTGGCAGATGAAGCATTGATCAGCGTTGAATACCGGACTCATGCCCGCGGAATTCACTAACGAAAGCGGCGAGAACGGATTGTCTGGATCTGGGTCAACCGGTGGCACGTTGGGTGGCTGTTGCACACACGTATCACAGGACCCTTCCAGCTCGGAAACACGTAGAAGGCTTTCGTTGAATAGAGCAGTCTCATTCTCATTCAGCCCGGGAACGGGATTCGGAATGTGAGACTGAGGATTGGACCGCGGACCGGGATCATGCGCTCTAAAGTTCTGAGCCGTAACCGCCAATGTAACTAATCCGCTCAGCAAAATGCTGAGTACCAACGGTCTTACAAAAGTGTTTTTCATTGTCGATGGACCTCCTTGTGACGACCCAAGAACGCGAACCGGATTGGGCATTCAGTGCTGCAGCGATTTGCGGTCAAGCCCCACTAGATTGCGTCTTACTTACAATTGCGGAAAAGACGGCTAAAAAGGTCCAGAACTTCTTTCCCGAGGACGGTCGTGTCTTGCTGCCCCGCATCTTTCGCGAGGGCAATTGCGGAAGGCAAATGCGAGACGGCATTGACTTACAGGCAACTGCAGGTTATCTTTTCGGTCATTCCCCCACCCTGTGCCGTTGTGGAGACCTCTCAACCATCTTCGAAACCAGTAAGCGAACTCTTGGTTCGCTGGAGGGCGGGTGACCAGCAAGCGCTGGAGACCCTGGTTCCTCTCGTCTACAAGGAACTGCGTGACATCGCGCGCTATCACCTGCAACGTGAGCGTCCTGGGCACACCTTGCAAAGCGCAGCTTTGGTTCATGAAGCCTATCTGCGGCTCGTTGAGCAGCCGCCCTTCGAAGTGGAAAGCCGCGCCCATTTTTTGGCGGTAGCGTCGCGTCTCATGCGGCAGATTTTGGTGGATTACGCTCGGAGCCATGCCGCTGTCAAACGAGGCGCGGAACTCAAGGTCGACTTCGATGCCGCACTGCTTGTTTGTCAGGAGCGAGGCGCAGAACTGGTGGCGCTGGACGAGGCTCTCGATAAACTTTCTCGTATTGACGAACAGCAGGGCCGCATCGTGGAAATGCGGTTTTTCGGCGGCCTTTCGATCGAAGAGATTGGCGATGTACTTGGCGTTTCCCGTTCAACGGTCAAGCGCGAATGGAACGTCGCCAAGTCGTGGCTATCCAGGCAGATGAAGCGAGGCAGCCATGGAGAAGCTCCAGCAATGGCAGAAGGTTAAAGAGATCGTTGGATCGGCTCTGGAGAGGCCTGCAGCCGAACGCCGTGCCTATCTTAATCAGGTCTGCCCACACGATTCCGAGTTGCGCGCAGAAGTCGAGTCGTTAATTTCTGCCTATCCTGATTCCGACACGCTTTTCGAGGGTTTTTGGCCTAAGTCATCAAAGGACGCAGAAACGCAAGGGCGGGTTATCGGCCCGTACCGCTTACTCAAAGAGATCGGCATCGGCGGCATGGGCCAAGTCTGGCTTGCCGAACAAACCGAACCGATACACCGCCAAGTTGCTCTGAAGTTGATTCGCGCGAGTATGTATGACTCGGCGACGGTTCAGCGATTCAAAGCTGAACGCCAGTCCTTGGCCATTATGGATCATCCCGCGATTGCCAAGGTATTTGACGCTGGCACAACCGCCGCGGGCGAGCCCTATCTGGTGATGGAGTATGTGGACGGACGGTCTATCACTGACTATTGCGATTCCAAAAAGCTGACTATCAGTGAGCGACTACAGCTATTCATGCAGGTGTGTGAAGGCGTTCAGCATGCGCATCAGAAAGCGATCATTCACCGCGATCTTAAACCTTCGAACGTTCTTGTGGTCGATGTCGACGGCAAGCCGATGCCGCGCATCATCGACTTCGGACTGGCCAAGGCAGCAGCGCCACTGACCCCGGGAGAAGCGCTCTTCACGCAAGTTGGAATGTTTCTCGGAACACCTGGGTACATGAGCCCGGAACAGGCAGATCCCGATGCACGTGATGTCGATACGCGCACTGATGTGTATTCGCTTGGCGTGATTCTCTACGAGCTACTGACGGGAGTGCTACCGTTCGATACGACTGAGTGGAAGAACCGCCGCAGGGAAGATGTGCTGCGTGAACTCCGGGAATCTGACCCGGTTCGCCCGAGTACGAAAGTTGGCGCGGGCCGTGAGACCGCAAGCAAGAGTGCATCCGCCCGCAGCACAGATCCAAAACAGCTAACCAGGCTGCTGCGCGGCGACTTGGATTGGATCACTCTGAAGGCGATCGAGCATGATCGCGACCGCCGATATCCAACTACGCTGGCTCTCGCGACGGATCTCCAGAATTACTTTGAGGATCGTCCAGTGACGGCTCACGCTGCCAGCATCGGTTACCGGGCGCGTAAGTACGTTCGGCGGCACGCGGCGGGGGTGGCGATCGGAACGGTGGTGGCGACGGTGCTGGCCACCTTTTCTATCCTGCAGGCAGTCCAGTTGCGACGCACGACTCGCGAGCGAGACCGCGCCGACCGCATTACTCAATTCATGACCAATATGTTCAAAGTGTCTGACCCCAGCGAAGCTCGCGGAAATACGATCACGGCGAGGGAGATTCTGGACAAATCCTCGAAGGAGATTGACACGAGCCTCTCCAAAGATCCGGCCCTGCAGGCACAGCTGATGGATGTGATGGGGCAAGTGTACGGAAGCCTGGGTTTGTATGCCCGGGCCGAGACCATCTTGAGACAAGGATTCGATGTTCGCCGGCAGGCCTTCGGAGCCGAACATCCCGACACCTTGCGATCAATGAGCAGTGTGGTTGAGATTCTCTTCAAAGAAGCACGCTATCCAGAGGCTGAAACGTTGGCACGGCAGACGCTCGTGATTCAGCGCCGCGTCCTTGGCCTCGAGCATCCGGATACATTGAGGTCAATGGGTGATCTGGCCAACATCTTGCTCTTAGAAGGACGCTACCGCGAGGCTGAACAATTGCAGCAGGAGACTCTGCGCACGAAGCGCCGCGTCCTCGGTCCCAACCATGCCGACACGTTGAAGTCGATGTACGATCTGGCTAACATCTTTCGCTGGGAAGGACGCCACTCCGAGGCCGAAGGACTAGCGCGGGAGACTCTCGAAATCCAGCGTCGGGCCTTGGGCCCCGACCACCCAGATACGTTGAGGTCGATGAGCGCCCTGACCAATATCTTGCGCCCAGAAGGCCGCTTACCAGAGGCCGAAAAACTGGAGCGGGAGACTCTCGATGCTCAGCGCCGTGTGCTTGGCCCGGAACACCCCAGTACTTTGATGTCCATGAGCTTTCTTGGAGAGATCCTGTTGCAAGAAGGCCACTACCCTGAAGCCGAAAAAGTGGAACGTCAAGCGCTTGAGATCCAACGGCGCGTGCTCGGCAATAGACACACAGACACATTGAGATCCATGACCTCTCTTGGTTACATACTGCTCTATACCGGTCGCTATGCGGAATCGGAGAAGCTCTTGCGCGAGGCTCTGGATATTCAGAGTAGCGTCTTTGGTCCAGAGCACTCCACCACATTGAGAACCCAAGGTTTTCTTGCGTTGAGTTTGCTCTATGAGGGGCGATTGCTGGAGGCGGAGAAGTTAGAACGGGAGGTGATCGCGATCCAACGCCGCGTGCTCGGTCCGGAACATATGGATACGGCTGCTTCCAAATATAATTTGGCGCTTGTTGAAGTGCACAGGGGTAGAGCGAACGACGCGCTGCAACTGCTGAGGGAGGCGGTCGAACACGGACTATCACCCGGTGATTGCCTTGGCCTGGAGAAGGATCCCGATCTGAAGCCTCTTCACGGCGATCCACGTTTCCAATCAATCGTTGCAGAGGCCAAGCAATGTGTCGCTTCAGCACAGCAGTCAAAGTAGAGCCGCGCAGACTCTTTATGCAGCCATCATGCCAGGGTAGCCCCTCCTGCGGTCGGAAAAGGAAGGATTAAGTACTGGGTCTCCTCTAACAAGTTCAGCCGGCAGAGCCGTCGCGAAGATCCGGACACTCTGAGAACACTACTTATAATTCGTCTCTTCACAAATATTTCATCGGGTCTGATGGGGTTACAGCGTCTTCAGGTACTCGATGATTTCCATGCGCTCCTCGGGGGACAGCTTGCGGCCGATCACTCCGTTGCCCTTCGGGCCGTCGTTGAATTCGTGCCCAGCGTTCGAGTTACCCGGCAACTCGGTGCGGAACTCGGCTGCACCCTCGAGAGGATCGGTGTTGAGGCCGAGTTTGACGGCGTCATATTGCTTACTCCCCAGATAAAATACTTTCGGCCGCTCCGAGACGGGTGATAGCAGCGAAAATAAATTGGGAACTGAACCATTGTGGAGGTACGGAGGCGTCGCCCAAATCCCATTGTGCGGCCGCGCTTTATACGCTAGAGGTGCCAGCAATTTGTTTTCCCGATAGCCATTCCACTCTTCCCGCTGTTCCGGTGTAAGCTTGAGCTCGGCGTACGACTGGTCGATCAGCTTCTGTGTAATGTACCTAAGCCCATCGCGTGCAGAAACGATTCCTTTTCCCAGCGGTCCGCTATCGGCAGTCCTGTTGGAAAAATTCTGAGCCTGTTTCGCATCGGTTCCGATTTCGTCAAGAGGAATCATAGTCACCTTGAAGAATTGTTTTCCCCCTGGAGTGGTATTGCTCCAGTGCTCGGGCTTGCGGCCCTCGTCGGAAAGCATGGGTGACTTGTGGCAGTGCAGGCACAATTCGTTATAGAGTTTTTCGCCTTTGGCTGCAGCAAGGCGGTCTATCTTCCCCAGGATGTCCTCTGGCCATTTGGGTGACCACACACCCATGCCAGGTTCTGAACCGCCTAACAGAAGCTCGATCTCATGGAGATTATCGACATGTATGGTGTTTTGAAACTGCTGTCCTGGATAGCCAAGCAGGTTAATGCGCGACCGTACCCCCAGAGCCTCGCCCACATTTCTTCCCATCGGTTGCTGGATCGAGCCATTGTATTGAACCCAGTCCATCCAGGATGCATCCCAGACCGGCGGGAAATTCACTGGGCCGTCTCCGACGACCAGGTTCTTGCTGTTATTCAGCTCGGTCCCAAACACGAAGTTACCAATCCTTGCAAGGGCGTCAGTGCGGCCATAACCCTCGGGAGTGGGAAAGAGATGGCGTGTGGCTTTGAACTCCGTGAAGCTAGTATCGAGGTAGTATTTCAGCGCGCGGCGCAATAGAACCTGATCTGCGTGGGAGTGATCGGGTCCAAGCACCCTGTTGGCAAATCTGTGAAAGCGGACTGGATCGTAGTAGGTCCAGGTAACTGCGAGACCGAGAGCCTCGGTGAACTTCTGCAGGTCAATCAAAGACGGCCCAGCGTCGATCCGAATTGCCTTTCGGCCGAAAAACAATTCTCCGGTATGACAGGCGGCGCAAGTAATACCCAGCACGACGTCCTTCTGCCCTGTGTAGGGATCCACGAAATGATCGTCGCGCGCGAATCCAACCGGCAATCCGTCCGGATTTTCCAGGGAGGACGAATCTGGAATAAAACCAAAGCCTTGCATGTAGGAGTCTTGCCTGAATGGAGGCGCGCCCCGGATAGTGAACCGCGGCTGCTCCAGTGCAAGAAACCAGGCATAAGGTATGAGTTCACTTCCCTGAGCCGTGTGGTAATAACGACGACGCTGTTCTTCCGTCCAGTTCTGGGGAAGCCACGCCACTTCCGTCGGCCTTTCGACCCTCGGTACTTTCAGGCTGTTCTTTAGGGTGAAGATTGTGATTATGACTGCTCCGACACCGATCACGGCCAGCAAGGCGAGAGCGCTGACGATACTCGGACGCCTGAGTAAAGGCTGCTTTGGCGGTGCCGCTGTCGGCTGACCGTGTGCCGGTCGAGGCAGCAGTTCGCACGATGTTTGGGGTTCCGCGATGTGCTGCTGCGGTAGATTCTTAGGCTTGTAGCCCTGTACGCCATGGATGCGATCAAGAACACTTTGATGAATGTGGACGCCGTTTGGGATCGTCCTGGCGCGCCCCAAGTTTATCCTGATGCCGCGCATCCATTTGGGATCTGCTAGTCCTGCCACAGGCACCGGGTACGAGAATATCTTCGGCCAAAACTCAGCTAGCCACCACGCACCCTTGAGCGATTCGTGTTGATTCTCTGTAAGAGGATCCGGTACCACGTACGGGGGCTTCCCTCCAAGAATGTCAGCCTTGCGAACCTGATCTATCCGAAGCCCCGCAAGTTCTGCTTCACAGACCATCCACTGCAAAGCGATCTTTGAGAGTTGGCTCTCTGACTCCGGATAGCTGCCACCAACATCTGAATGTACGCCCGCGAACCAAATCTCCTTTATGTCTTGCTGGTCATCGTGTGGTGTGCCGAACAGGTTTTGCCGAAAGAACGCCCTCCGTTCATCAATCGCCACCGCGTGGCGCACGATTTTGAGATCGGGGTTGTGGGTGGCCTTCGTGCCCGGAAAGTGCGCGACGTTGTATATCCAGCCCACTGAACTGACTGTATCCCAGACTCCCACGAAGTGAGGCTTACACTCGCGGCAAAAGGTCCTCTTAAAGTCGGCAGCCACCGCGAAGTCTATCTTCTTGCTCTTGAGCATCCGCACTGAGTACGGGATTAAGCCCTCGTTGTCCTCGCGTAGCAATCCAATTATGTGTAGCATCCCGCACAACGCCCGGGCAGTGTACGCCCCTCGACTGAAACCCAAAAAGTACAGAGTGTCGCCAGGCGTGTACGTCCGCATGAGGAACTGATAAGCATCCGCGATATTGTCGGAAATTCCGTAACCAAACGCGAGACCGATCACCTTGGTCCACCATCGGGTGATTCCGGTGAGAGCGGTCCGGGCTCCCATAGTACCCACTCCTGGATGGTAGTAGGCGACCTGTGAATCATCGTGTACCAACATCTTGTAGAGCTTTACGACGTTGGATTTGCTTTCGCCGAACTCATTGCCCGTGCCGTCACAACAAATCACGATGCTTTTTGCCATAAATAACTCGCAAGACTCGTTTTCAAAACTAGTTGTTCGCGGGCTGGGGCACCGAACCGGGTTGGGGTTAAGCTACGATCTTGCCGTCGAAATCGATGCAGCGGATTCTCGGCCTTGGTAATCGGGTTGTCAATGGCGTACTCAATCTTGTTACGAAATCAGGACAGTTCAATAATCCCAATGGCGGGGGCGCGTTCTGGGAACATCTGTTCCCCTCCCCTCTCGCCATTCCCTCGACATGTGTATTAGAGTGCCTGCATCGTCTTCCTGAATTTTTGAGCGGTACTAACCTGGCCGTTTTCTGATTCCACCCTCCGGACAATAATGAAGCGAATTCATCTGCGACAGGCAAGTACGACCAGAAGTGCCCTGAGTAAAGGTGTTTCGCACCGGGCTAAAGTTGTTCTCTCTAAAAACCGATGGGTTCTAAGAAAGAAGATCAGCTGATGCTTTAGCGCCGATAGTGTTGTAAGAAGGGTGGTTCGAGTAAGTCATGAATACGATTACGGTGCTCATCGTGGACGATTCGTCCGTCATGCGGAAAATCGTGGAGCGTTCCTTGCGACAGGCAGGCCTCGAAATCGGTCAGGTTCTCGAAGCCGGCAATGGGTTGGAGGCTTTGGCGGTCGTGAAAGAGAAGAAAGTGAACCTTGTTCTGTGCGATATCAATATGCCTGCCATGGATGGTCTGGAATTCGTAAAGCAACTGCCCAGCGTAGAGAACGCGAAGGGCGTTCCGGTTGTCATGATCACGACCGAGGGCAGCGAGGGCCACGTAGTGCAGGCTCTGTCGGCCGGTGCGCGCGGTTACATTCGTAAGCCATTTACGGCGGATCAAGTAAAGGAACACATCCTTCCAGTACTGGGTGGGAACGTATGAACACCTTCAGGACTGAAGCCGACGCCGCCAGCCGCCGCGAATACTGGGCTCCACTACTGGAGCTTTCCGCGCAAGAAGTTTTTGGTGTCATGCTGGGAGAACGTTTAGACACTGCTCCAGAGCCTGCTCCGGAGAATTCTCTCGACGTCACGTCGATGGTTGGACTTGCGGGATCCCTGTGCGGATTGTTAACTCTGCGTTGCAGCAGCACATCTGCTGCCCTCATGGCAACGAAAATGCTTGGAGCGGAGGGTGCGGGGGCCAAGTCACAGATGGAAGACGCGGTGGGCGAGGTGTGCAACATGGTGACCGGTAATTTCAAGAACAAGATTTCGGGGATCGGCGACGGCTGTAAACTCTCGGTTCCGACCGTGATCACCGGCAGTAACTATAGCCTGTGCACACTGGCGAACGACTATACGATCGAAATCAACCTCCTGTTCCACGGGAGTCACATCATCATTTCGCTGCAACTGAACTGATCATAGATTCAGAGCCGCTCCCAGTCGCGCAGAAGAGGTTCACTGCCAGATTTGTTTGACCGCAGTGCGTTTCTCGAAACTGACCTCATTCCCGACTCCTGATTGTGTCGTACTCGCGCAAGTTGTAGTCACTCCCACACGCATGGGAAGCACACCGCCGCGGGAGCGTTCCCGTCCTTATGATTTGATACTCGAATACACCTCAAATTGATAAGGAAGAATCTGGCCGAAACACGGCGTCGACGAGCGCGATGATCTCATCCATCGCGCCATCGATATCGAGCGTCAGACGGGCCAGATCCAGGGTTGCGAGCTGGGGGCAATACTTCAACAAGCTGAGCCAGGCCTCGTCTCGGGCAAGATCAACGGCCATCGTTTCGTAGTAGCCGTATCCCAAGTCCCGCAACCGGCAGAGCAGGTCGCTGAGATGGATCAGGGCCACCAGGGCAGGATCGGAATGTGTCTCTGCAACGTGGTGGTGAAATTCGATGACGGCGACCACATCGGCTGAGAACTTCCAATGCTCAGCCAGGATTTTTCCACTCTGACAGTGGGTGAATCCCAGCTCCTTAAGTTCTGCCGATTCCACAGAAACACGTTCCTCACGGGCTGCGACGAAGCATTTGCGATATTCGTCAGTACAGGCAAGCGTGTTCACCAACATGCCCAGATCATGCAACAGGCCCGAGAGGTAAGCCTTCTCCGGCTCGGTATATCCAATCAGAGTCGCCAGCTTGCGGCTGATCAAGGCACAGCCTAAAGAGTGACGCCAGAATGTGGTGGCATTAAAGGCCCATTTATCGGCGGGCACAATCCGGTTGAGACAACATCCCAGCAGTATGGCCTGCACGCGCTTCAAGCCCAGCGCCAGGATTGCGCTCCGCACGGTCTCTGTTTTACGGCGTCCGAACAGGGGAGAATTCGCCATCCGCAGGCATTGAGCGGCGATGGAGGAATCGCACGAGACCAACTGCACGACTTGTTCCACATTGACCTGCTCGACCGGCAACTGGAGCATCGAGGCAAGCGGCTGGACGATGGCCGGAATGGCCGGAATCGCATCCAGGGAGGTGATCGAAGGACGGATTTGATCGAGTGTTTTCATGATTTCTCTGACCCACTGTAATTTGGCGGCGCTTTCAAGTACCCGATCGCTCCCGGAAAATGCACCAGCCGAAACCGGTCGTCGACCTGATAGAGAGACTCGGCGTTTCCCAGAAACAGATAGCCGCCGGACAGCAGGTTGGAATGGAAATGCTGCATGACCTTGCGTTTAGAGTTCAGGTCGAAGTAGATGAGCACGTTGCAGCAGAAAATCAGGTCCAGCCCCTTGAGAAAAATCATCTTGCTGTCGTCACTGAGATTAACGCGGTCAAAACGGATTATCGATTTCAGCTGATCGGATACCCGCAGGCGTTTTTCGTCATAAGGCTTGAAGTATTTCTTCCGCAACAGCTCGCTGGTGCTGCGGAGAGCGTATTCTCCATAAATCCCGGCTTTGGCCGTGGTCAGCGAGTTGTCATTCAAGTCGGTTGCAAGAATGTCGAAGGTCCATCCCGCCAGCAACTTTGCACTCTCTTCTAACAGGAACATGGCTAGGGTATAGGGTTCCTCTCCGGTGGAGCAGCCTGCGCTCCATAGGCGAAGCCGCTTGAATCCCATTGCATTCTTGCACTTGATCAACTGGGGCAGAATAACCGTCCGCAGGGCTTCCAGCTGCGGAGGACTGCGAAACATATAAGTCTCGCCAATGGTGATTTCGTTCAAAAGCAATCTCAGCTCAGCTTCTCGATTGGCGCGCGTCGTCAGATGAGACAAGTACTCTGCCGGGGTCTTGGCATTTACAGCAGCCATGCGGCGCGAACAACGCGAGGCCAGCAGGTACAGTTTCTCTTCCGGCTGATAAATGCCTGAAATCTCGTAGATCAGATCGCGGATCTTCAGGTACGCGGGATCTTTGAGATCCTCGGTTTCAGGCTTTACGACAGGTTTTGTGCCAGCGGTTCCCAAGACTTTCGACTCACTCTCTCCACATTTGGTCAGATACTTTCAGACTCGACCTATCCTTGCACCCAAAGAGGCTTCGGTTCTGCCCGCCGAGACGCGCCGCACAATCTCCTGACTGATCTCTGGCAACGGACAGATCTTGTTGGCGCATTGCGAGTCGACTACCGCTCCAGGCATGCCCCATACCACCGAAGAAGCCTCGTCTTGCACCATCACCTCTCCACCAGCTTCACGGATGTGGGCGGCACCGCGGGCGCCGTCAGAGCCCATCCCGGTCATGACAACGGCGAGCACGTTCGCGCCGTAGGTGCGAGCCACAGAGCGAAAAAGTACGTCCACCGCGGGACGGCAGTAGTTCTCGGGCGAGTCCTGATTGAGTTCCAAGACGGTTTGCAGTCCCTTGCGCACCACTGTCATGTGGTAGTCACCGCGCGCGATCCAGACCTGTCCTGGCTCCAATGATTTGCCTGCCTCAGCCTCGCGCACTGAGAGGCGAGATCTTGAATTCAGCCGTTCAGCAAGCATGCGCGTGAATAAGGGCGGCATATGCTGCACCACCACGACCGGTACCGGAAGATCTTCCGGAAGGTGAGGGATGACTTCTCCTAGCGCATTCGGTCCGCCAGTGGAAGTTCCGATGGCAAGAATGCCGATGGCATGATCGACTGATGAAGTTCTGTTGACCGCGGAGATCGCCGGCACAGATGCCGGACTGCTGCAGCGACGGCCGACGAGCGATGTGATTTTGGAGACCAGTTCCCGCCGCAGCTGGTCCATCGCGTTCGCCAGGCTCGAGCTGTTGCTCGGCTTGGTTACGTAATCAGAGGCGCCGGCGGCCAGCGCTTCGAGCTTGGTAGCTGCGCCACGCTCGGTGAGTGTGCTGCATATGATCACCGGCAGCTTGGGATACAGCTTGCGGATCTCAATCAGAGTCTGGATCCCATTCAGCCCGGGCATCTCGATGTCCAGCGTGATGATGTCCGGGTTCAGCTGGGGAATCCTGGCCAGGGCGATCGCACCGTTGGAAGCCGTCCCCGCGACCTTGATGTCCGGAGCGGCAGCCACGGCTTCACACAGCAACCGGCGAACCACCACGGAGTCGTCCACGATCAAAACCTGTATTGGCGGCATAGGACCTTTGCTCATCGCAGCGGATGTTCTTTTTCCTGGTAGTCAGCATCCGCGCAGGTTATCTGCACTATTCGACGCGGGCTATAGACCGGCCCGGGCGCTCATCGCCTTGGGCGTCTGCGGCCTCGTTAGCGTTTCGGAGTATGCATCCTTCTCGAGCCTGAATTGGGTTACCAACTCGCGCAACTTGGTCGACATCTCCGCCAGAGAGCCGGCGGCCTTGGACGAGTCACCGGCGCCATGGGCAGTGCTCTGGGCCGCCTGCGCGACCCCCGAAATGTTCTTGGTGATTTCCGACGAGCCGCACGCGGCCTCGCTTACGTTGCGCGCCATCTCATTGGTGGTGGCGTTCTGCTCTTCGACCGCGGTCGCAATGGTGTTGGAGATGTCGTTTACCTGTTTAATGACCTCGCCAATCTGGCTGATGGCGCCGACCGCGCTCTTGGTATCCCCCTGGATGGCTTCGATCTTGCGGCTGATGTCTTCGGTCGCCTTGGCGGTCTGTTTGGCGAGTTCCTTGACTTCATTGGCCACGACCGCGAATCCCTTGCCAGCCTCGCCAGCGCGAGCCGCTTCGATCGTCGCATTCAAGGCCAGCAGGTTGGTCTGTTGGGCAATCGAGGTAATCACTTTGATGACCTGGCCGATCTCGGTGGATGAATCTCCCAGCTTGGCCACGATCTGATTCGTCTCGTCTGCAATCCTGACGGCGCTGGTTGCCACCTTCGCCGATTCGTGCGCGTTCTTGGCGATTTCTTTAATGCTGGCACTCATCTCCTCGGAGCCGGTGGCCACCGTCTGCAGATTCCTGTTCACCTGTTCGCTGGCGCTTGATACTACCTGCGCTTGCGTGGAGGTCTCTTCCGAGTTAGCGGTGATCTCCTGGCTGGTGCTGGACAACTCTTCGCTGGCGCTGGCCACTTGCTCGGCCGTCCCGGCGATCGAGCGGATCATCTCGCGCAGGTTGTTCTTCATGCCGTTGAGAGCGGTGGCCGCCTTCCCAATTTCGTCATGCGACGCAACATGCATATCGTCAATCCCCAGGTTGTTGGCGGCAATCTCCTCGATCAAACTAAGCATGCGGGCGATGGCCCCGGTAATGGAGCGGACGGTAAGAGCCGCGATGGCGATGCCGATCAAGAGTCCAATCAGGCTACAGATCAGTGTTAACGTCCGAGTCTGAGCTTCGACTGTATCGTGTTCCTCTTGTCCTTCCTTAACAAGCTTGTCGGTAATCTCGTCCAGCTCGGCTACACCGTTGCGGAGGTCGGTGCGTACTTGCCCGGTGTGCGAGTCGAACGCCAGGGCGATTGCTTCTTTTGTTTTGCCCTCGCGCCGGAGCTGGATGATCCTCTCCTCGAGCGCGTCGTACTCGTTGTACTGGCGCCGTATATCGGCCAAGACCTGTTTGCCGCGCTCCGTCTGCAACAGGGGTTCTAGCTTATCCGCGCTTTCCTTGAACCCCTTTTGACCCTGCTTGTCGGACTTGATCATTTCTTCTTTGCCGGATAGAAGAAACCCCCGCACCGCCTTGGTTTGCATCTCCAGGCTTGCGACCATATCCATGGAAATATTCTGCTGGCCGGCGTTCGAAACGATCTTGTCGGTCGCATTGGACATCTCGTAACTACCGCGATATCCAATACCGCCGATCAGGGCTACCATCATTAGCACCGTACCGAATCCGATGCCTAACTTCATTTTCAGGCTGACCTTGTTCACGTCTGGCCTCCAGCAGGAATTCGCAGAACCTGATTTTGCTGAGGCCCGCGGTAATGGCGAGAACCTCCTTACCCACAAGACCGGGGCCCGCACAAAGGAGTAATCGGCTCCCATATCGAAGGCTTTAGCGCATCAAGGGACGGTGAATGGCGGAGTGCTGTCGGTTGCCGACTCAAAAGGAGTGCTGTCGGTTGCCGACTCAAAAGGAGACGACCAACCGGTGAGTGATTACGGGACAGTCCCGATTCGCGCCCAAACCACCGGGATGATGAAGAAATTGAAAATTCCGCAACATTGAAAGTTCTGCAACAGGTAAGGTGCCTGTTGAAAGGGACCTCATACGAGCCTTCCAGCATGAACTCGCTGCGGAGGTCGAAACCGGCGTGAGGTTCGGACGAGAAACGCACCCAAGTCACCCCCAATCCGATGGACTCCTGGCTTCGGCGTTGCAACAGCCCTTGCAGGATGGCTCCTCCGCCGACATGGTGCGTGAAGCCACTCACTCGGCCTTCGGCCCATCCCACTTGCAGAAGTGTGGAGACCCTGCGCTCGGCATTACCCTGAGCGAACCGTTGCCGCAAAACTGACTAAGATTGGCTGATCTGCCGCTTCAGGGTTCCATCCGCCTCAGCGATGCGCAGGCCCTTTCGGTATTGAGCACATGCATCAGCCCTTGATCCAGTTTGTGAATGCCCGCAACGAGAATCCTCATATCGGCCTGCAATGTTCGCGGCGGCGGCTCAGACGTCCTTTCATCCACCTCGACGACATCGCCGATGCTGTCGACCAACAAACTCACAGGACCTTCCTTTGTGCGAACCACCACATTGATCAGCGATGTGCCGGGAGGCCGTTCTGCAATCCGCAAACGCCGGCGCAAGTCCACAGCCATAACGATCTGTCCCCGCAGGTTGATCAAGCCGCGGATCACATCAGGAACTAGCGGAATCCGAGTCATCTCCTGATGCTGAATGACCTCCTGCACCTGCTCGACCGCAATGCCGAAAAGCTGGTCTGCGAGAAAGAACGTGCAAAACTGTTGGGTGGTCACGGGTGTACGCCCTCCTTACGCCCCAGCCCTGGCCGATGCCTGGCTGGGTAGAGCCGTCGCAACCAGCCCCGGTACGTCCAAAATGTCGGTGACTCGTTTCTGAATCACGGCTGAGCCCAGCACGCCCCCGCGCGCGGTCTCGGGTTGAATGACGAATGATTCCTCGACGATGTCCAGAATGCGATCTACCACGAGCCCGATACTGCGGCCTTGGCGGGCGTAAACCACGACATGCAGGGCCTCGTAAGCGTTCTCCGAAATCATCTTGCCCTTGCTGTCGAGCACCTGGGAAACGCGGACGAGCGGCATGATCTGTCCTCGATACTGCACGGCCTCTTGGTCACCCGCGACCTCGACCGCGTTGTGAGGGAATTCCTCCAGACGGGCAACCAATGCGAGATCAATGGCTATCCTTCCCCCTTCTCCGTACTGGAACAACAGCATTGGCTTGCGTCGATTCGTGTCCGTCACGCCAATCAATTCGTGCCCTTCTTGTTTTTCCGCTGTTTCCCGATCCCTTGCGTCGCAAAGCACGTTGGCGCGCTGCGCCAGGCCGAGCACATCGAGGATTAGCGCAACCTTCCCGTCTCCCATGATGGTGGCGCCGGCATAGATGTTGACGCTCTTTAATTGTTTGCTGAGGGGCTTGACGACGATTTCTTCGGTGTCATTAATCTCGTCGACAATCAGGCCGAAGGCTCGGTCATCTGCCCGCAGCACAACGATGTTCACACTCTGCGATTCCGTCTTGCACGCGGCTAGCTGCGCCTGAGACTCCGCTTTCAGCTCCCGCTGCAAGTAAACCAACGGCAATAATTTGCCCCGCAGACGGTACACGGGAGCGTCATTGACCAGTTCCAGTCCCCTGCGTGCCTGTTCGCCTTCCAGGCGAACCAGTTCGAGCAAGCTGACCTGCGGGATGGCGTAGCGGTCGCCGGCACTGGTCACGATGAGTGCTGGGATGATGGCCAAGGTAAGGGGGATCTTCATGCGTACCGTCGAACCCTGCCCGCGCTTGGACTGCAGATCGACGGTGCCGCCGATCTTTTCGATATTTGTCTTTACCACATCCATCCCGACACCGCGCCCGGACACGTTGGTGACTTTCTCCGCGGTAGAGAAGCCCGGGAGGAAGATGAGGTTGGTGATTTCCCGCTCCGTCATCCGGGCCGCCTGGTCGGCGGTGATCAAAGCCTTTTGAACGGCCTTATTGCGAAGCTTCTCGTAGTCGAGCCCAGCGCCATCATCGGTCACCTCGATGTTGACCTGTCCACCCTCGTGAAACGCCCGCAGAAAAAGCAGCCCTTCCGGATTCTTTCCTGTCTTGCGTCGCACTTCCGGCGGCTCGATGCCATGATCCACCGCATTGCGCACCAGATGGGTGAGTGGATCTTTAATCGCTTCGATGATGGTCTTGTCCAGTTCGGTCTCTTTGCCTTCCATTTCGATGCGCACCTGCTTGCCGCAACCGAGGGCTACGTCTCGTACCGTGCGCGGGAACTTGCTCCAGATATTGCCGATGGGCTGCATGCGCGTCTTCATCACGCCCTCCTGCAGTTCGGTAGTGAGCAGGTTCAGCCGCTGACTCGTGGCGAGCAGTTCGCTGTCTTCGATGGAATTGGTGTACTGCACGATCTGGTTGCGCAGCAGAACCAGCTCGCCCACGCGGTTCATGAGCCGATCCAGTTGGCCGACATCGACGCGAATCGTACTATCGCTGGCGCTTTGCCCCCGGGCTTGCTGCTGGGCGTTCAAAGCCTCGACAATCTCCTGCGATTTGACTGTTCCCCTTTCGACCAGGATCTCGCCGACATGGCGAGGATCACCTGCCTTCTGTTGCTCGACGGCCGCATTTATCTCGCTGATACTGGCGGTGCCGCGCTCAATCAGAATTTCGCCGAGATTCGGTACCGGCAGTTCTGGCCTGTTCTTCGCAGGTTCAACCTTCGCCGGCATGGCTTCTGACCGCAGGCTGACGGCGGGCGGTTCGAGCAGGCGAGCCAGCGTCAAGATCAGATCCTGATCGTTGCGCTCTCCCTCCTTGCCCGATGCCTCGATGCTCTTCAGCATCTCGCGCACTGCGTCGACCATCGCGAGCAAACCGGTCGTGATTTCGGCGGTGAGTGGCAGCAGACCATCCCGCAGGCGAGACAGCAGGTTCTCTCCGGCGTGGGTTACTGCTTCGAGCTGACGAAATGCGAGGAATCCCGAGGTGCCTTTAATGGTGTGGATGGTGCGGAAGATGCTGAACAGGGTGTCGCGGTTCGCCGGATCTTTCTCGAGCACGACCAGGTCCTGGTCAAGGCGATCGAGGTTCTCATAACTCTCGATTAGGAATTCTTTAACGATTGCCGCATCATCGGTCATTGACAATTCTCGGACCTCAACTCTTCGAAGTCGCGCAACACGACTTTAACTACACTGGGCGCAGCGGCCCGTCCGGCTGAACGCGGGTCGCGCTCGGCAGCGGTTTTTTGCGCATCCGATTTATCCATCGACCGCTACAAGCTGAGACTTGAACTGTCGACTCGCCTCAGGGCCATTGCAAGACGGATTGAGGCCGACGGCCTGATCACGACACTTTTAGGCGCAATTTCGCACAAGAACGGCGATCAGTTGCGATGCAAGTCTCGCGGGTCTCGGGTTTTTACACGCTGAGCGTGATGGCGGTGAGTTCCTTGAGGCTTGCAACTGTCATATCGGGCTTGGCCTCGGCAGACCTGACGGCACCGACGCCCGGACGTGCGGACGGGCGATTTACCCACACTGTCGCCAGGCCGAGAGCCTGCGCTGGAATGACGTCGTGATAGATGCTCTGACCTATATGCAGGACACGGTGGGCCGGTGCCTTGATGCGGCGGAGGGCCAGATTAAAAAGATCGAGAGAGGGCTTGTATGCCTGCGCTTGTTGCGCAGTAATGATCTCATCGAAGACGACTTCGAGTTGAGGTCGGGTGCCCTCGAACAAATCGTCGTCGACGTTGGAAAGGATGGCCAGTCGGAATCGCGTTTTCAGTTGCCGCAAGGCGGTGACGGAATCCGGCCAGGGCTTCCAGGTCGGAAGGGAGTCGGCGAGTGACCGGACTTCTTCGGCAGTGGGAGTGAATCCCAGCTCAGTACCCAACTGGCGCACCACGGAGCCCAGAACCTCACGGTAGCGCTGGAAAGGCGGCTGCTCTGCGTGCAGCTCGAAATCTCCGTAAAGCTTGAGGAGGGCAGCGTCGTCGATATGTTTGGAATGCGCTGAAAGGATGCGGTGGAGCGCCGGCAGAATTCCGGCCTCCCAGTTGATGAGGGTTCCATAGCAATCGAAGGTGAGTATCTCGAAGCGGCCGAGGTCGAGCATGGTCGCTATTATTTCAGACCGCAATGCGAAAGGTTTAATACCCCAGTGTCCCGTCAACATGGTGGGATTCTTTTTTCCTGACTATTGGCGCACTTCAAGGCGTTGCGAGAGTTCGAACGTCAGGTCGGACTCCGCAGGAAGTACGATTTCCTTGTTTCCGGTGAAGGCTGAGCCTCCAGCACCCGCGCCTGCTCCGGCTGCGGCGCCGATCGCGGCACCCTTGCCACCTCCGGCGAGGGCACCGATAATCCCGCCGAGAGCGGCACCTCCACCAGTCAGAACGGCGGTTCGCTTACCCTTGCCTTTTTCGGAGAAGCTGCGAGCGGCGGCCTGAACCGGAACGTCAGCTCCGTTGATGCGGATGGAGTCAATGCGGACCTGCAGAACTGCTCCACCCTTAATTTTGCCCAGCGGCTTGGCGTCCGCGACGGTGCCGCTAACGGCTGCGCCCTGCGGAATCGCGACTGCGCTGCCGACGGTTACGTCTTTCGCGATGTTACCGGTGAAGGTGTCACCCGGCTTGCTGAGCTTCGAGCCGATGGAGGCGCCGAGGCTGATCGTAATCTCAGTTCCAGATGGCACGACGAGTGCTTGCTTCTTCGCCTCCTTGCGCTCGTGCTCCTTGTGTTCGCGAGCTTCTTTGCTGGATGACTTTTCGTTTGAGCCGGAGGTTTGCGTATCGTTGGCAGCCGTGTCACTAGAGCTGTTGCTTGCAGGCTTGTTGCAGGCTGTTAAAGCAAAAAAAAAGAATAGACTAAGAAACGGTAGTAGACCGCGTAAACGCATAGACGCCTCCAAGACTTCAGGCAATCCTAAAGGAAATCAAGAGCTTGGGACAACCGGCAGCGGGTTGGGAATAGCAGTCGAAGGTGCATGGGCTAACGCGCGGAATTCTAGCCGAAGGTGAATGGGCACGTTCGGCGATGGTGCCCAAGTCGCTTGGTTTCGCCTTTGCGGGACAGCCGAGGCGGCTGCCACCACATGAGTCAGATGAATTGCCAACGGGTGGCATTGTTCGGGAAATCTCTCTCGGTCCACGCAAGCACCACGCGGGGACGAACGCAATAGACGACACCCTCGGGCATGAACATCAGTGGCATCTTGTATTTGGCACGGGATACGCCGTCGAGTTTCTTCAGAGTTGGCTTGTCAGTGAGATCAACTTCCTCAGCGGATCCTTCAAGGATGACAACATCGTCCCCGGATTCCAGGTGAACGGAGATGGCTGGATTATGCGCGAGGTTGCGAGCCTTGCGGGTGGAGCGGGCGGTTCCGAAGTAAAGGCCGCCGTCAATCCAGAATCCCCAGACCGGGATCGAGTGCGGACGGCCATCTGGGCGGGTTGTGCAGATCCAGTAGTTGCGGGATTTAGTGAGCCGCTCCTGGGCGTGAGTAAAGGGCAGGAATTTGTGGGGAGATTTCAGCCCATAGAGCGGAGGCACCTGCGGAAGGCCCACGGTGCAGACTTCGGGAGTCGACTGCTGTTTCTGAGATTGTTTCGGGGATTTCGTTTTCGGCATAGGTTCACCTCCAATTAGATTCACGGCTCCATTCCTTGCGCAGAAGTGCGCGGAGAAGATTGGGGCCGGGTCTCTTCGCGCGTGGCCGCTCGGTTTCGCCTGCGCCAGACAGCCGAGGCGGCTGTCACTACGTGAGCCCGACGGCAGACAGGATGTCAGGTAGTGCGGTTGAATACTTTAGCGCTGGGAGACCATGCCGGGCAAGGTAGGAGTTTGTTCGGTTGACGCGACCTGAGATTCATGGTGGTCGCTCACCGGTTCGGATGCGGGCTCTTCCGCCGGCGCGGGTTTCTTCGGGGCAAGAAACTTTTCAGTATTGAGAAGGGGCCGGCCCAGCGAGGCGTTGTAGCTGGTCCAGGGGCCATCAAGGGTAGACTCGCGCTCGAAGTGTGCGCGCATCGCCTCCATTTTTGAGTCGAGATCGTCGAGATAATGCAGCATCAGCGCTTCAGGGAACATCGGAAGCTTGGGCGAACCGAAGTCGTACTGTCCGTGGTGACTGATGATGAGGTGCTCAACCAGCGTCTTTAATTCTTCAGGAAAACCAGGCACCTGAATGAGCTTGGCTTGGAGCATCTCAAGCTCAATGATCATGTGTCCCAGAAGCTGGCCCTTAGTTGTGTACGAGAATGACCGGTTATAAGTCAGTTCGTGGATTTTCCCGATGTCGTGCAGAAAGGCTCCAGTGAACAGGAGATCGCGGTTGATCTGGGGATAGTTCCTGGACATCAGATCGCAGGAGCGGAACAGCGACACCACGTGATCGAGCAAACCTCCGATGTAGGCGTGGTGCAGAGTTTTCGCGGCGGGAGCATTGCGATAAGCGGCCGCGATTTCCGGATCGGCCATGAATGCTTGAACCAGACTCTTCAAATATTGGTTCTGAAATCCGGAGACGAACTCGGACAGAGTTCTCCATAGCTCGTCAATATCTTTCGTCGTTTTTGGAAGGTAATCGGCAAACTCGATTTCCGAATCACCCAGTTTTCGAAGCTTATGAATCGTGAACTGGAAACGCTGTTTGTACTTATTGACGAGGCCTTTGACTTTCAGGAAGTCATCCTGCTCAAACGCCTCGAGCACTTCTTCGACGTTGTCCCACATTTTCGCTTCAAGCTGACCGCTGCGATCGCCGAGCGTAAGTGCGAGGTAGGGCTCCCCGGTTTTCTTGGGCTTGATCTGCTTGGCGACAACAACAAACGTTGAAGTGACGATCTTATTTTCGTGGCGCGCGCAATCGCAAATGTAGAAGTCCTTCATCCGATGTCTGAGTATATGACATCCGGGCCCGAATCGTTTAGCACCACGAGGATGCGCAGCAAGTGTAAGGCCCCGCTGACGCACATGACCTCAAACATTGGGACCAATACAGAGGAGTCGGATGCGTTTCCTAGAGGATTCCGAGTTTCTTCTTCTTCTTGTTTAATTTCTTCGCGTCGGCCTCTTTGGCCGTTGTGGTTTCCACGGGCTCGGTTTGATTCGCGCTTCTGCCACTATCAACGTAATTTTGCGCGATCTTGATGTACGCCTCTTCCCTGAGCTTGGTGAGGTAGGCGCGAAGCGCAGGCTGCAGTTTTTGATAGTAGAGCGCGTCTTGAATACGGGGAAGGACGTCTTTCATCGCAGGTACGCCCGCCATCTGGTGATCATCGACTTTAAGAATGGCGTAGCCCTGCTTGACTCGGATGACATCAGTAATCTCGCCCGTTTTCATGGCGAAAGTCCGGTCTTCGAGTTCTTTCGCTAGTTTGCCACGTTCGAAAGTACCGAGCGCGCCGCCGTCGGCAGCAGAGGGCCCGTCGGAATACTTCTTCGCTATGTCATCGAAAGCGGCGCCGTCCCGGAGTTGCTTCAGGATGTCCTTGGCTTTGGTCTCGGCCGCACTGAGAGCGTCAGCATCGGCCGCTTGCTTTGCGGCCTCGTCCAGCGGAGTTTGGGCGGACGATCCCGAGTTGGCAGCATTGGGGTCCGGTGCCGGCGTTACCGCCTTCGGAGTGATCAGGATTTCGCTCAAGCGGATGAACTCGGCATGTTGCATCTCTTCTTTATGGTCATCGTAGAATTTCTGCTCTTCTTCTTTGCTGATGGAGAGATGACCGCCGACTTCTTCGCCGATCACTTTTCGAGTGATGATCTGGTTCTTCTGCGTCTGCTTGAAGTCTTCCCAGGAGACTCCCTGCTTTTCGGCTTCCTTCTCCAAAGCCTCCATAGAATCCAGCTTCATGTCCTTGCGCATCTGATCGAGTTGCTTGATCAGGTCGGTATCGGCGCTGATGCCCAGGTCCTTGCCTTTTTCAAGCAGGAGCTGTTGGTCGATGAGATCCCGAAGCACGTCCTTTTCACGGTCGGCATAGGCCTTGTCGGGGTTATTGGGGTCCTGCTGCTTGACTTCATCGCGGAGCTGGTCTTTGCTGCGCGCGAACTCAGACTTGGTGATGATCTGATTGTTAACCCGGGCAATGATTTCTTCGACGACTTGGCCAGTCGCGAAAGCAGGCATGCAAGCCAAAGCAATCAGGGTCAGTGGAAGTTTCTTCATAGAGTCTCTGGGCCGCCACGCTTGTTGAGCTTGCGGGTAAACGGTGGGCCTGGGCCGATGTCGATATTTTACATCCTTTATGCGGCTTTTGGCCGGACCATTCCACCGTAGCGCCCGGGTAAATCCTGGACAGCGCGGGCCAACTCCTAACTATGACGCGAGCACAGTCAAGTAAGTTGGCCGGAATGGATCACGCAGTGCGGACTAAAGCCAGGGCTGTACGGTCGTCGCAGATGGGACCTTTTCCTGAAAACTCGGCAACAGCTTCCAGGACAGAGTCGCATAGGGGTCGGGCAGCACTTGCAGCGGCGGACTGGAAGCCTTCCTTGACCCTTTCGAGGCCAAAACCGCCAGAATGACCATTGCCTTGGCCTTCACAGTCGATAACTCCGCGGGATACGAGGAGCAAAGAAGCTTGTTTGGCCATACCCACAGTCGGGGCCTCGCAGGTTGCGTGGGAGAAGAGTCCAAGGGGGAGTCCTGTGGGGCCCAATTCAACGACTCCGGATGCGTCGCGGAGAAGGGCGGGAGTGTGTCCGGCATTGGTGTAGCACAGCGTTCCGAACTGCTCATGGTAACAGGCAATGAAGGCAGGGCAAGAGTGGGCGCCGCAGCACACATCAATTAATCGACGATTGATCCGAAGGCACAGTTCGGTCATGGCATCGGATTCGTTGATGTCACGCGGCGAAAACAGCTGCAATGCGACGGTGCGGAAGACTTCTTGGGCAGCGACCAGGAGGTTACGGTTCTCCTCGCGGCGGCCCGCAACATCGAGCAGCCCGATCAGAACGCGTTCAGAGCTGACCCGAATGGCGTCGTAGAAATCCCCGGCGACCCGTTTCCCGACGAACATCGCAGCGATGTCGGCACCTGCGATCGTGGGGAACACGGTTGGAACCGGTTCCATTATGGCGGGGGCAGCAGCGTCGGAGCGGAAATGAGAAAGCATGGCAGAAAGGCTCAGAGGCGAAACTAGCATAGGAAATGACGGGGCGGCAACCTCGGCCCCATAGCCACTATTGGATTCATCGGCGGCTCTGCCGATCCCTTAAGTTTATTCGCCGTATTTGTCGGCCAGATATTTTGTGAGGTCAGACTCGAGTTGGCCGTAGTCGGAATGGATTGTCGCCCGCAGAGCAGCTTCAGTGGAACTGCCCTGGCTGATGCGCTGCAGAATGCGCTGAACGTCGCTCATGCCATACGAGTCGTTAATGTAGGAGACTGCTGCCAGCGATTCGGCGTAGGCGACGTAGGCTTGTGCGCCGGAAAACTGAAGAAAACTGCCTTCAAGAACATTCAAGGGAATGTTGTGCTGCGCCTTGAACAGCTGCGTGAGTTGTCGCCCTGCACCGCCGAGGCTTCTCGGTTCGAGAAACTGGGCAATGCCTTCGTGCAACCATGGCGGGCACCGTCCGGCAGAGAGTTGGGTGATGAACGAATGCGCAAGTTCGTGTTTAAGTACGTGGGCGAGTTCGGGGGTGACTGAGCTGAGGCCGCTGATAGGGATGCGCAGCTTGCCATCGTTCATCGCCCCCGACCATGTCGGTGCATGAGTAACGTCGAAAAATGCCTGTTCGGTATAGAGGGTGACCAGGATGTTATCGCGCGGCGGATTGCCGAGATCACGGACGAGGTCGTCATAGTCAGATTCGAGCGCCTGAAGAATCTGGGCACGGAGCGATTCCGAGGTCTGGTGGCCTTCGTAGTGCAGAGTGAAATGGACACTCTCGCCTTGGGAGAACTCCGATTCGGCATTCTGCTCGCGCTGGGCTTTCGCTAAGAACTGCTGCACCTTGGAATCGGGCCGAAGTTCGAGAGAACGTTTCCAGGAAACGATCGCCTCCTTGGTGTGATCGGAGGCGAATTGCGCATAACCTAACATCGTATAGGCGTCTGGTGATTCGGGGGCGGAGCGCACGGCGCGCTGCGCGTAAGCTACGGCTTGACTAGCGTTTCCCGTGCGAACGAGGACGGCTGAATAATAAATAAGGATGGTCGAATTCTCCGCCTGGTACCGGAGGGCGTTTTCAAAGTATTGCCGAGCCTGTGCGATATTGCCGTGATCGAATTCAAACTTGCCGGCGATGAAGTCGGCCGTTGCGCTCAGTTCGGCATTCCCCTTGCTCTCTAGCCGGGAAAGCGACTCCGTATCGATTTTGCCCTCTTTGATTATCTTGCCAACGAGGTCTCCCTCATTCCCCAGGGTGTCGGGTGGTGCGAAAGCCGGCAGATCAGCAACCTTTCCCCCTCCCGACGAGTGTGCCGGTACCCCACCCGCGTCGATGTGGTCGACGGAAGACTTCGGGATTGCGTATGTGTCCTCGCCAATCTCATATTCGTAGCGATTGCCGTTTTCGCGCACAGTATCGACGACAATGGTGCGGCCGTTCTTGAGATGGATGGTGTCAGCCCATGCGCAGACCAAGCCCGGAGCACACGCTACTAAGAAGAAGATGACACGTAGCCGCATTCAGGCGCATTCTAGCAATGGAGTCCCCCGCAACCTACGTGACGAAGGTACTACTCACGATTCGAACCCTGCTGGCAGCCGCGATTTGGATTGCTGCTTGCTCACTAAGCCTTGTTCCGATGACCCAAGCCACGGCCGAGAAACCGGCCGAGAATCTCTATCTGCAACTGGGAGAGGTTGGGCTCGATGCCTCGCGCGTGTACCAGGTGCGTGGCGCATCCCTGAGCCGAGGAGCGATACAGATCAGCCTGGAAGATGGAACGATTGGTTTCACCCAAGACGTGATGGGCCGGATTACCGGGGCATTTTTTGATGGAGAGGGAGAGATTCTGCTGACCCCTCCCAACCAGGTCGAACGAAGATCGATAAGCTTGTTCACGGGTATGGCGATTCTGGAGGAGCGGTTCGCGACGGCATACTTCAGGTTTAATGATGAAACTGCAGCAGAGTTGAAATCGGACCTGCGCGAAACCGAAAACAAGCAGGAGTTTGCGGATCACTGGGGTGAGACGGCAAAGAATCTCGCCAGCGGTGACGCTATGCGGCTACTGCTCACATTCAGCCGGATGCTTCCGACCGGTGGCGATTCCCCTGAAGCGAACGCTGGCATCCCGAGTAGTGCGAAGCCGGATCGATTCCTTCACGCGCGGTTGCAGGGAACCAAGCTGGGAATCTTCGATGTCTTTTTTGATTCGACTGCCGGAGAACAAATATTGGCTGGCCAAGCAAGAGCGGCTACGAACGGGGAGACTTACTACGATGTGTGGACTTCATTTTCGCCGACTCCGCTGACGGCGACGCAGTCGCAGCGCGAGCATGCCGCACAGGAAGAAGGAGCGAGCGCACATGACGACCGGGTTGCGCTGAAACGATTTGCGATCACGACCGAAGTTCTACCCCCCAAGCAGATCCGTGCGCGGGCGGCTGTGCAATGTGAAGTTCGGGAGGGTGGGGCGCGGGCACTCCTTTTCGAGTTGTCTCGATTCCTGCAAATCGAAAGTGTGGCGCTCAATGGGGAACCCGTAGAGTTTATCCACAACCCTGCGCTGGAAGGCTCGCAACTATCACGGCGCGGCAATGACATTGTGGCCGTAATTATGCCGCACCTTTTGGAGGCAGGCCAGAAATTCGAGCTCACATTTGTTTATGCGGGAGAAGTTTTAGCGGAGGCCGGCAACGGATTGCTTTATGTCGGAGCGAGGGGGACGTGGTATCCGAACCGTGGACTGGAAATGGCCTCGTTCGACCTTCAATTCAGCTATCCGCAAGGCTGGACCCTGATCGCGACCGGGAAGGAGGCTCCATTCGCCACCCAGAGCATCGCAAGTACGACTGGCCAGCAAACATCGCGCTGGACCTCGGATCGGCTGATTCCGATAGCTGGATTCAATCTCGGAAAATACCACGAGGCAACAACGAAGGCGGGAGACGTCGAAGTGGAAACCTACGCGACTGAGGGTGTTGAACGCGATTTCCCGAAGGCGCCAATTCAAGTAATCGAACCGTTCCGTCCGAATCCGACTCAGCGTACACCGAAGGTGTTAGTTCCCTCTCAACCAACTCCGGCCCTGAATGAAGTTACTGTGGGTGAGGCGGCGGCTCACGCGGTTCAATACTTTAGCGACCGCTTTGGCGCCTTTCCCTATAGCCACTTAGCCCTGACGCAGATGCCAGGCAGGGAAAGCCAGGGGTGGCCCGGGCTTATATTCCTTTCCTCATACGCATTTCTTGAGCGCCAGCAGCGTGAACAGTTGCACTATGCTCCACCACGGATGCTCTTGGTGGAGTCCGTCCCCGCGCATGAAACTGCCCATCAATGGTGGGGAGACTTGATCCCTTGGGCCAGCTACCGCGATCAGTGGTATTCCGAGGGGCTCGCGAACTACTGCGCACTCATGATGCTGCAGGAGAAAAATGCTGAAGGTTTTCGTCAAGTGATGGATATGTACCGCCGTCAATTGGTGGAGAAGAATAACGATGGCATTGCGCCCACGGATGCCGGGCCGGTGACCCTTGGAACGCGGCTGCTCTCGTCAAGGTTTCCCGGCGGATATGATGCGATCAGTTATGGGCGCGGAGCGTGGCTCTTCCATATGCTGCGCACCATGTTGAACGATGCGGCACGGCAGGACGGGAAGTCGGGTGGCGCGGGTCCAAACGAGCCCTTCGTGCGAGCATTGCGCAGAGTCCGGCAACGCTACGAAGGAAAAATGATCAGTACGCGGGAACTGTTGGACATCTTCGCAGAAGACCTTCCGCCGGCCTTGAGGTACGAAGGAAAGAAGTCTTTGGACTGGTTTCTGAATGGCTGGATCAACGGCACTTCTCTTCCGACCCTGGAGTTGAAGGGCGTGAAGTTTACTGCGAAAGGATCCTCTTCGATTGTCACCGGCACCATCTTGCAGAAAGATGCGCCGGAGGATCTCGTGACCTCAGTGCCGGTATACGCAGCGCTCGGAGGAAAGCAATTGGTGCTGCTAGGTCGCGTTTTTGCCGATGGCGAGGAGTCCTCCTTCCGGCTATCGGCTCCGGCGGGCGCACATAAAATCGTGCTGGATCCTTACGGGACAGTATTGTCTCGTCCGAAATAGCTGGTCGGCGGATTGAGAGTCCGACGATTCATCCGCGAAGTCGGAACTATTCGAATGCTTGCACTAAGCTCGTCGGCGGCGATGGGTCGCACGAATGATGAATGCAGGAATATCCGGCAGTGACAGAACATGCGTCAGAACGCCGAGTCGAGCGCAGACGCGGGGCATGCCATAGACTGCGCAACTGGCCTCATCTTGCCCGAGCGTAAGGCCGCCATTGCGGAAGATGGCGGTCATGCCGGCCGCTCCATCCGAGCCCATTCCAGTCATGATTACACCGAGGGCGCTGTTCTTGAAGACCTGCGCGACGGAGTTCATAAAAAAGTGAACCGTCCTTAATCGAACAGCCCAGTCTAGTTAGAAAACACTCAACTTCACCCGAATACTGCATCACACGAAGGTATAGGCTTGCGGAATTGGGCCTTGGTTTCGAATAGGGAAACAAGTCGCGCGTGTCCGATTGTCGTCCGAACCTGAGCGGCCAATAGCTTCATCCTTGGCCCAACGTGGATAATTCATGATGGGTGTATCCCGATTGGAGTGAACGCTTGCGTGTTCTGAGTGCAGGGACCCTGAAGTCCCTGTTTGTGCCGGGCGGAATTTGGCTGCTGGGGGTGCTGCTACTGGTCTACTCCGGTTGGCTGACCCTTACCTTGCCTGTGCTCAGCTTTCTCTACTATTGCGCGATTGGCGGAGGAATGCTGCTGGCGTGGAGATTTCACTCCAGTCGCATCTTCTTGTCTTTGTTGGTAGTTTTTCTGGCGCAGCAGGCGGCAGCCGTGTCTACGGGACAGCCGCCCTTCATCCCGGCCACCTTAACAGCTCTCGCTGTTCTTGTGCCCATGAATTTCGTTCTAATTGCGATGATGCATGAGCGCGGTTTTACCCTTGAATCGGTGGCGCCCGTGGCATTGTTTCTGTTCGTGCAATCCCTAACCATGACCGTGTTCTGCGGGGCTGCCCTCCGCGTGCGCAGTCTGTCAATGCCGATTGTCCTGCCGCGCTACGCCATAGTAGTGATGGCCTCGGTTGCCATCTTCCTGGGCATACGATTCCTCCTGAATCGAAAGCCCCTTGATAGTGCGCTGCTGTGGTCCTTGGCCTCCTTCTTTCTGGCGCTACACACTGCGGCGGCTGCTCGAACGCCTATGGCGTACTGGCTCACCACGGCGTGTATCCTTGCAACCGCCGTCATCGAGAATTCTTACCTGCTGGCATACCACGACGAACTGACCACGCTGCCATCGCGGCGCGCATTCAATGATGCGTTACTGCGGCTGAAGTCTCCCTATTCCATCGCCGTGGTTGATATCGATCATTTCAAGCGGTTCAACGATACGTACGGCCACGACACCGGCGATCAAGTCTTACGAATGGTCGCAGCCAACCTGGGTAGTGTCACCGGCGGAGGCAAAGCTTACCGTTGCGGCGGTGAGGAGTTCAACATTCTTTTCCCCGGCAAAACGACTGCCGAAGTCCTGCCGCACCTGCAAAAGTTGCGCGAGACCGTTGAGAAGTCCGAGTTTCGTATGCGGGGCAATGACCGGCGGCAGGCTCCCCGCGGACCCGATCGCCGTAACCAACGGAACCGCGCTCGTGTTCGCAAGGGGGACGCCATTCGACGCCTCGCCGAAGGCAAGCCATCATCCGTCCTGTCGGTGACTATAAGCATCGGAGTGGCCACTGCCGCGGCGGAAAGATCCTCTCCGGAAACCGTACTGGAATCCGCAGATAAGGCGCTTTACCGAGCGAAGGCAAACGGACGAAACCGGGTCGAGACCGCTGCATCTTCGCCGCGACGCGTGCGCACCAGAGCAGCTGGGATCGCCTAGCAGGCTGCGGAAAAACTCGAATTCCCTACAGGTTTTGAAAGGGCGCGGCTTTAGCCGCTGATGGAAATTGTGGACGCCGAAGAGAGTTTTTCCGCAGCCTGCTAGGAAGATTCCGAACAACTGAGAACGCTACGTGCGGGCCGGACCGTCGACCGTTGGACGGGAAGTATGACGGTCCGGTTCCGTACGTTTCGCAAGCACCGCAGGCCGTGCGGTCAGCCGGCGGTCGTAGGTGAGATCGGGCGCTTCCGGCCGGTGCCCCCACATGCGGGACATTTCATCCGGATAAACGCGACACCCTCGGACTTCCCGTTCAAGTCCACAGGCTTCGCAACATATCCAGAACCGCCGCAGTTCGGGCAGTCTTCCGGAGCCACTCCTTCTCCCCCTCGTGTTACCGACGATTGTCGCGCAGACGCAAGGAGTTTTCGCCAAAGATCGTTTTACGTTACGAATCCCGAACAAACCGTCCAAAACCCGCTCGGAAAGCCCTATTTACGATGGATTCGTGTGCAAGGACTAAGTCGATCGGATGAGAATGTGTTTACTCCGCCGATTCCATCGCTTGCTGGGGGGAGGGATCTCTGAGTCCAATCCTGAACGACCCGGTCATTCTTGCAGCTTGAAGATTCTATCCATCCGCATCCATTTTTCTCCTGGCCTCGCTTCCGGGAGAGCTTTCTGGAATCTCCACATCAGGCTCTCCCACTCCTGCACTCTCGGATTGCGGCGGTCTGTTTCAGTCTTGGCTTCGAAAGAGAAATCTTCTCTGACCTCCATGATCATGAACATGCGCGTCCCGAGAAGATAGATTTCCATGTCCAGGATGCCTGAGTCTTTGATGCTCTCAATGATCTCGGGCCAGACCTGCTCGTGATGGCGCTTGTACTCGGCGATGAGCTCGGGATCATCCTTGAGATCAAGGGTGAGACAGAATCGATAAGGCATTTAGATCTCTCCAGCTGTTACTGCCGCAGTGTTTTCTATGGAGGCGGCAGGAGAAGGCCGGTAGCCCCGAACTGCGAAATACAGCACGCATGCATGGCAAAACAGGGGAACCAGGAAAGCTCGCTGGATATTCCACGCATCGGAGATCCGTCCCATAATCGCGGGACACACAGCGCCCCCGATGATGGACATGACAAGAAGGGACGAGCCCAGTTTGGTGTAAGGGCCTAGATTTCTGATACTGAGGGCGAAAATTGTCGGGAACATAATTGAGTGAAAGAACCCAAGCAATACGATGGCGGCGACGGTTGGCACGCCCGAACTGAGCAGAATGATTGTGAGACACAGCAACGAACAGGCGGCAAAAATGCTCAGCAAACGGCTAGGAGCGATCTTGTGCATGATTGCCGAACCGGAGAACCGTCCGAGCATGAAACCAAACAAATGTGCCTGCAGAAAGCGAGCCGCGACCTTTTCATGGGTTCCCGTCAAAGTGAACTCACTGAACCGGATGATAAAGCTGGCGACTCCGACTTGTGCGCCGACATAGCAAAACTGCGCTACCACCCCCTTGATCAGGTGTGGGAATGCCAAAGTTCCACTGAGTTTGACGCGCGCATTGCCTGAGGCTTCCCCTTTGGTCTCGTGGATCTCCGGCAGCTTCGTGAAGTAAATGAGAGCACCGATAAGAAGGAAAATTGCCGTGATGACCAGATAGGGCGTCTTCACCATGTTCGCTTCGGAAATGCGATAGTTCAGCAACTGCGTCGGCGACATCGCTGATTGTTGCGCCGATGTGTACTCGATGCCGGAGAGAATGAATTTCGAACCGAGCAGCGCGACCAGAAAAGCGCCTGTGGCATTGAACGACTGCGCCAGATTCAGGCGCTGCTCTGAGCTTTCCACCGGACCAAGTGTTGTGACGTAGGGATTGGCAGCCACTTCCAGCACCGACTGACCACACGCCATCACAAAGAGCGCAAACAGGAAGAATCCGTAGATCCGTACTGAGGCCGCTGGAATGAACAGAATCGTTCCCGTCGCGCAGACCGCCAGCCCCATCAGAATTCCACGCTTATACCCGATCCGTTGCATGATCCAGCCGGCAGGTAACGCCGCCAGGAAGTACCCGCCGAAAAATGCCGACTGTATCAGGGATGACTGGAAGTCGGTCAGACCGAAGGCTTTCTTCAGATGCTGGATCAATACATCGTTCAGGTTCACACCGATGGCCCATACGAAGAACAAACTCGTCACCATTGCGAGCGGTACGATGTATCGTCGTTCCGTAACTGGTGCGGATTTCGTCATTCTGTGGTCTCGGCGGAGTTGCTATGTCAGAGCACGATCCAGATGCACGTACCCACCATCAACGAACAGGTGTTGTCCCGTCGTATGGCTGGACTTGGCAGAGAGCAGAAAGACAACCATCGCTGCGATTTCCTCCGCAGTCGTCATTCGCTTCTCCAGGGGAATTTTCGAAAGGATGACATTCAGCTTTTCCTCAGGATGCGGGAAGGTGTCCAGCCAACTCCGATAAAGCGGCGTCATCACCTCGGCCGGAATCAACGTGTTGACACGGATTCCATAGGGCAACAGTTCCGCAGCCCACTCGCGGGTAAGCGCCATAATCGCTCCCTTCGATGAGGCATATCCAGATGTGCTGCCCTGCCCCGTAACCGCCGTCTTCGAGCCAATATTTACGATTGATCCCTGAGCCCGTTTCAGATGCGGAAGGCTGAAATGAGCCATGCTGTAGTAATGCACCAGATTGCGATTGAGTGAAGCCACATATTCTGCGGGGCTTCCCTCCTCAAGACCCACTTTGTCATTGCGTCCGGCATTGTTCACCAGCGCATCGAGTCGTCCGAATTCTTTGACGGTTTGAGCAACGGCTTTCTCGCAATTGTCCGGAGTTTCGAGATCTGTGCTGATCAGACCACACCGGGAGCCGCCGCTTGTAATTTCTGCCTGCAGTTTCTCGCCGGCTTTGGCGTCGCGGTCCACAATGACCGGCACGGAACCCTCGGCCGCGCACCCACGGACGATCGCTGCTCCAATACCCTTCGCGCCGCCGGTGACGATCACGACTTTGTCTTTCAACTGAAGGTCCATGCCCTAGCCCCGTAGATTGAAAAATCCGCCATCGAGCGGATAGTCCGCGCCAGTAATAAAGGATGCTTCGTCAGAACATAAGAACAGCGCCAGGGACGCAACTTCGCCCGGTTCGGCCATCCTTCCGATCGGCTGCGACTTCGCCAGCTTCCCAAACATCTCCTGCTCGCGCCCTGGATAGGTCTTCTTCAAGTAAGCATCCACAAACGGCGTGTGCACTCGTGCGGGAGATATGCAATTACAGCGGATATTTTGAGCAAGATAGTCGCGCGCGACGGAGTATGTCATCGCGATCACCGCTCCCTTGGTCATCGAGTAAGCAAAGCGATCAGCCAGCCCCGCTGATCCGGCAATCGACGCCATATTAAGGATGACGCCTCCCCCGCTGGCCCTCATGTGCGGCATGATTACGTGCAAACAGTTATAGAACCCCTTGATGTTGACCCGGACGAGACGATCAAAGTCCGCTTCTGTCGTGCTCTCGACCGTCCCGATGTGCGAGACCCCGGCGTTATTTACCAGAATGTGAATCCGTTCCTTGCCGACTAAATCGGCGAAGGCAGCTTTCACCTGAGATTGGTCGGTCACATCACAAACCTGGATCGTGGCATCGCCGCCGTCTTTCCGAATCTGCTCGCTAGTGACCGAGGCGCCTTCCCGGTTCATATCCAGAATCCGAATGCTCGCGCCATGTGCGGCAAATTTCGAAGCTATGGCTTGGCCAATTCCGCTTCCCGCACCCGTGATCACGGCAATTCTGCCGTCGAGGCGGAATTCGCGCCTGATATTCGTGCCGTCGCTCAGAGGGAAACGCCTCGCTTCCAGGGTATGAAGTCTTCCTGCGCCTTCATCTCAGCTTTCGTCTGGATTTCTCCACTCGCAACCTTCGCCACGAAATCGAGTATGGTCTCCCCCATCTGATCAATCGTCTGCGCACCTTCGATGATTGCGCCAGTATCGACATCAATAATGTCGTGCATGCGTTGGGCTAGGCTGGAGTTTGTCGAAAGTTTTACCACCGGCGCGATGGGGTTGCCGGTAGGCGTGCCTAATCCTGTTGTGAATAAGACGACACTCGCCCCGGCTCCAACCTGCGCCGTAACACACTCTACGTCATTTCCAGGAGTGCATTGCAGGTTGAGCCCAGGCTCGGTTGAGTATTCGGGATAGTCGAGCACCGCGGTCACCGGGGACTTGCCGCCTTTCTTTGCTGCTCCGGCTGATTTCATTGCATCCGTCAGCAGTCCGTCTCGCATGTTGCCCGGAGATGGATTCATTTCGAAAGCCGACCGCACAGCGGCGGCTCGTGCCGCGTAATCCGTCATCAGCTTCACGAATCGATCGCCAACTTCCTTGCTCCGTCCACGATTGATTAATTCCTGTTCCACACCGCAAAGCTCAGGGAATTCAGACAGGATCGTTTTCGCACCTAAAGCGGCTAATAGATCTGAGGTGTGCCCGATCGCAGGATTCGCAGAAATTCCGGAGAACCCGTCAGAGCCGCCGCACTTCAATCCCACGCACAATTTAGAAAGAGAAGCAGTCACTCGCTGTGCTTTATTAGCTTCCGCCAGCCCCAGAAACGTCTGGCGGATTGCGTCCGTCATCATCGCCGACTCGGAGCCACTTTTCTGTTGCTCGAAGATGAACACGGGCTTGTCAAATCGCGGATTGCGCTTGCGCATCTCCGATTGGAGTATTTCGATCTGTGCATTCTGACAACCCAGACTAAGGACTGTCGCTCCAGCCACGTTGGGATGATGAATATATCCCGCCAGCAGCCCGCAGAGATTGTTGGAGTCTTCCCGTGTTCCACCGCAGCCGCCTTCATGCAGCAGGAAGCGGATACCGTCGACGTTTTCGAATAGGCGTTGGTGAGAAGCGATCCCCGGCTGCTCCGCAATCCGGTGCTGACTCAATTCAGTGAGCTTGTCTTCGCGATAGAGTCTGGCCAGATCCGCGACCTGGCGCCTGTAAAGCTGCGGAGCTGCAAATCCGAGTTCCTCTTCGAAGGCCTGCTTCAGCACCTGTATGTTCTTGTTTTCGCAGAACACCAGTGGCACAACTAACCAGTAATTCCGCGTGCCGACCTGCCCGTCCGATCGCTGGTAACCCGCAAACGTTTTGCGACTCCACCGCGAAACGTCAGGAGGCGACCAGTGGAACCGTTCCGATTGTTGATGGAAGCCTGAGGCCTGATGACGTATGTTGCTGAGCGTGACAAGCTCTCCGGCTGCAATCGGCTTAACGGCCTGTCCTACCAGAACTCCATACATCACCACGCTGTCGCCAGGCACGACGTCAGTTGTGGCGAATTTATGCTTTGCTGGAACATCGGACTTCAAAGCGTGTTGTCGGCCCGCCCATTCGACACTTTCGCCTCGTTTCAGGTCCGTCAACGCAACCAGGACATTGTCACGGGAATCGAGCTGCAATACACGAGATCTCATAGCCAATACACGATCTGGAGAATACTGGATGCAGGGCAGTGTAAACGTTTGCTGAATCAGTCGCAATTCCGCCCAACTGCAATATCAAGCAACCGTTATGCCTTTTAGTCTCCAGAAGCGACGTGCATTTCCACCCAGCACAGCATCGCGACTTTCGGCGGGGTGTCCCTGAAGATACTTCTTTACGACATCCATGGTTCGACCGTACGAACCCGCTACCAGGCATACAGGCCAGTCGGAGCCGATCATCAGCCGCGACGCTCCGAATGTTGCAAAGGCAATATCGAGATAGGGTGTAATGTCCTCCGGCTTCCAGCGCTGCCAGTCGGCTTCGGTTACCAGTCCTGAAAGCTTACAGAACACATTCGGAAAGGCCGCCAGGCTCCGAACCCCCGCGGCCCATGATTCAACCTCTTGAATCTTGATCGCAGGCTTGGCTAGATGATCGAGCACAAAACGCTGCCCCGGGAATCGCTGAACAAATTCCGCTGCAACTGGAAGATGTTTTGTGTAGATCAGGATGTCATAGGCAAGATCGAATTCCTCCAGCAAGGCGATGCCCTGCAGAAAGTCCTGGCGCAAGAGAAAGCGGTCGTCTGGTTCCGACTGCACAATGTGACGGATGCCTACCAGCTTAGGATTTTTAGTGAACTCGCTAAGCTGAGAGCGCAGGCCGGGAGAACGCAAATCTACCCATCCAACCACTCCAAGGATTTTGGATGATCGGTCCGCCAACTCCAGTAGCCAACGAGTCTCTTCCAGCGTCTGCCGTGTCTGAACAGCGATTGATCCCTGGAACTCGTTGCGTTCAAGTTCAGGCTCTAAATCCTCGGGCAGGAAGTCCCTGCGGATCGCGGCCATCGAATCGTCGACCCACTCGTATTCGGTCGGATTGTATTTCCAGAAGTGCTGGTGAGCGTCAACGCGCATAGGTCAAGATCTAATAGCGGAAGCAACTGGAATCACATCGGTAGAGTCGGACTTCTCACTATTACGATCGACAATCGATCGAGCGAGGCTAACAACAACCGCTTTCGAAGTCGGAGTATTACTCCTCAGTGCAACGCTGCCGATTGGCACTAGCACGTTCGCTTCGGGGAAATAAGTTGCCACACATCCTCTCGGAATGTCATACGGCGCCGCGAGGAAACACGCTGCCTGACGAGTTTCTTCGCTGCCGTTGTTCTTGAAGTGACTCGTAATGTCAAGCCGATCCCCGGCCCGCCAGCCTCGCTGCTTCATGTCATCGGGGTTGATCAACACCACTCTTCGCCCGTTGAAGATGCCCCGATAGCGATCGTCAAGTCCGTAGATGGTTGTGTTGTACTGATCGTGGCTGCGCAGAGTCGTCATCAGGAATTTCCCCGGCTCCAGGTCTAAGGGCTCAATCTGAGAAACGGTAAAGTTCGCCTTCCCCGTCTTCGTCTTGTACTCGTTGTCCCGCGCAGCATTCGGCAGATAAAAGCCTCCTCTTTGACGCACTCGGCGGTTCATATCCTCGCAACCGGGGAC
>DATEHP010000098.1:0-9824 GCA_035279505.1 Candidatus Sulfotelmatobacter sp.
GAAGTGAACGTGGGTGATTCCCAGCCGCTGAGCCAGGTTCTGCATCTCGCAATGGCCGTTCGAAACGCATACCGAGCAGACGTGGTTGCGCTCGGTAAAGAGCAACTCGAGGATCATCCGGCGGTAATTCTGCAGGCGCTCGGAGTCGGTGGTGACCTCCATTCCTTCTTCGACCATGGTGACGCAGGCCGGAAGCAGCTTGTTCTGACCCTTGATTTCGACGAGGCAAAGGCGGCAGGCGCCGACGTCGGTGAGGCCGTCCATCTCGCACAGCCGCGGAATGAAGATACCGTTCTGCCGGGCGACGTCGAGAATGGTTTCTTCCTGGCGTCCGCTCAAATCGCGGCCGTTGATCTTCAGCGTTTTAACCGTGGGGACCTGTCTCATACGGTTTCTCCCACAGGCTGCCCGCAAACTCCGGCAGGGCATTTCCGATCCTGAATATGCGCCCGGTACTCCTCGGCAAAAGACTTCAGCGTGCTGACCACCGGATTCGGCGCCGACTGCCCGAGCCCGCACAAGCTGGTGTGCTTGAGCAGGTCGCAGAGTTCTTCGAGCATCTTCAAATCCTGCTCGGTGGCGGTCATGTTGCCGATCGCCGTCAGGATGCGGTGCATCTGGTAGGTGCCGACGCGGCACGGGATGCATTTGCCGCAGGACTCCGTCATGCAGAAGTCCATGAAGTACTTGGCCACGTCGACCATGCACGAACTTTCGTCCATGACGATCATGCCGCCCGAGCCCATGATCGAACCGGCTTTCGCCAGCGATTCATAGTCGACGGGCATGTCGAGGCACTCGGTGGGCAGGCAACCTCCCGAGGGGCCTCCGGTCTGCACGGCCTTGAACTTGCGGCCGTCCGGGATGCCGCCGCCGATTTCGTAGACCATCTCGCGGAGAGAAATCCCCATGGCGACTTCGACCAGACCTGTGTTTTCGACGCGGCCCGCGAGCGCGAAGACTTTCGTTCCCTTGCTCTTCTCGGTGCCGATGCCGGAGTACCACTCGCCGCCGTTGCAGATGATGGGCGCGATGTTCGCGAAGGTCTCTACATTATTGATGAGCGTTGGCTGGCCGAACAGCCCTTCCATGGCGGGATACGGCGGTCTCGGCCGCGGCGTGCCGCGCTTGCCTTCCACCGAGGCGATTAAGGCGGTCTCTTCTCCGCAGACGAAAGCACCAGCTCCGAGGCGAACATCAATCTTGAAGCTGAAGCGCGTTCCGCAGATCTCTGACCCAAGCAAGCCAACGCGCTCAGCCTGCCGGATCGCATTACGCAGGCGCTTGATCGCCAGTGGATACTCCGCGCGCACATAGATGTAAGCTTCCGTCGCGCCCACCGCATATCCGGCAATCAGCATGCCTTCGAGCACGCGGTGCGGATCGCTTTCGAGCACGCTGCGATCCATGAACGCGCCGGGATCGCCTTCATCGGCGTTGCAGATGACGTACTTCTGCGTCCCGACCGACTTCGAGACCGTGCTCCACTTCAGGCCGGTGGGATATCCCGCCCCGCCACGTCCTCGCAGACCGCTCTTGGTGACCTCGTCGACGACTTCCCGCGAGGTCATCTCGGTGAGCGCCTTGATCAAAGCGGTATAGCCGTTGGCGGCGATGTAGTCCTCGATGCGGTCCGGGTCGATGACGCCAGAGTTTTCCAGCACAATCTTCTGCTGCCGCTGGAAAAACGGAACGTCGGTGGGGCAGACCAGCCGCGACACCGGGGCTCCTTCGAGGCTGTCGAGGATGGCCGCGCCGTCTGCGGGTTCGACTTTCTTGTAGAGCACACCGTTGCTGGTCGAAACCAGCGGGCCTTCGGAGCACAGACCCATGCAGCCCACGCCCTTGACCTGGCAGTGATCTTTGGTACCGCGCTGAGCCACCTCCTTGTCGAGCGCGTCTTTGACCGACTGGCTCTGGCACGACAGGCATCCCGCGGCCACGCACACATTCACCCGCCGGGTGAAGCGACTCTGTTGCTCGCGTTCGGTTTCTGAGATCTGATCCAGTTCTTCAGGCGTCATGTTGCGTCGTCCATTTCTTCAGGTGCGCACGGATGGCCGGGGCTCCTACTTTTCCAGCTACCTCCTGGTCGTACACCACGGCCGGCGCCAAGCCGCACGAACCCAGACAGCGGGCCGTGAGCAGCGAGACTTTCTGGTCGGCGGTGGTCTCCCCGGGACTGATGCCAAGGTCGCGCTGTACTGCATCCAGCAACTGCGGCGCTCCCTTGATGTAGCACGCAGTGCCCATACAGATGACACAGGTATGCTCGCCCGCGGGCTTCAGGGTGAAGAAATGGTAGAAAGTTGCGACGCCGTAGGCCCGGCTCAGCGGCACGCGCAACGACATGGCAACGTAGCGCAGCGCCTGTGCGTCCAGATATCCGAACGCTTCTTGCACGGTGTGCAGCGTTTCAATCAGTCCGCGCGCCTGCTGGCCCTGCCGCCGTATGGTGGCATCGACCAGCTTCCAGCGCTTGTCCTGATTGGGAGGAGTTGGTTTTGCTACGTATGAGGACATATCCTGTTCCGCTCACAGATAAATGCAGCATGAAGTTATGAATGCGAATCGATTGTTTTGCGAGTAACGAGGAATTATAGTCCGGCGGCAAAACTTATCACTGTGATGTCGGTCACGAATATTACAAAGTGAGTTTCACTTCGGGATATTAAGAAAGTTGCCGCTGCCCCCCATAGTATGGCGGCATATTCGTCTGCCGAGGGCGGCTGTCCCCGCATGAATCAGCCTTCTCGAATCGTCAACACCGGACAATGCGCCTGCGCGATGACGTGATGCGCCGACGACCAGGGCAGATGAGTTGAGCCGATCTCGGTGTAGGCGCGCGCTCCCAGAATGATCATGTCGGCTTCACGCTCTTCCGCCGCCTTCAGGATACGCTCGGGTGCGTTCCCGAATTCCAGCAGTGTCTCAGGGATATATTGCCACTCTGCCTTGGTGGGTATCAGATCCCGGAGTTTCTGCAGGTTGTCCTCGATGGGCTCCGGCCTGCTTCCGAGCCGCGTGTAGTCCTCCATGACGTGCATGAGTGTGAGCCGGGCGTGAAATTCATCGGCCAGCAAAGCCGCTTCTTGTGCCATTCGAGCGGAATCCTTGCAGAAGTTCGTGGCGAACAGGATCTGGCGCAATTCCAGTTCCGCCGGAGCCAGGTCGCGCGCCGAATTCTTGAATGCCGGCAGTTTCGCCCGGCCAGAAACCTTTGGGCCCACGGTCAGCACCGGGCAGGAAGCGTGGTGCAGAATGCTTTCCGCTACCGAACCGAGCAGCAACTTGCCCAGGCCGGTGCGCCCGTGGGTTCCTACCACAATCAGGTCGATCTCGCTTTGTTCGATGACCTCCGCCAGGTTCTTCCAGACCACTCCGTGACGTACGTAGACGCGGTGCGGGATGGTTTCAAAATGCGCCGCGACCTGGTCGAGCTTGTCCTTCGCTTCGTTGTGGGCGTCTTCGTAGATCGTGCCCATGCTGACATAATCCACTCCGCCGGTCATCATCAGCAGGCTCGCTTCCGAGAGCACGTGGACCAGGTGCAGAGTGCTGCGGAAGCGCCGGCAGATCGCCGTCGCATACGGCAACGCTGCTTCCGACGTCGCCGAGAAATCAGTGGCGAAGAGGACATTCTTGACCGAAAGTGCGGAAGAAGGCTGCGCTGGTCGGTCCGAGATTGTGTTGTTTGGCGTTTCCACGAAAGTCACACGACACCTCCTGCGCCAGTTTCAGGATCGCGCCGGAAGCGATATGGGGGTATGTCGGGTGCCACCCAATTTTGTGATTGGAATCACATACCGAGGAGTGTGAGGGGCCCCATCCTTGTCCCTGCGTTTTTGGAGGGACAGGGTGGGGGTGTTGACTTTTGATCTTGAGTTTATTCACTGAAAGTCAAAATCCCCATCCTGTCGCAAACTACAAGGATGGGGCACCCTTTGGTTCTTCTCTGACTACTGTGCGAAGCCGTCGGCTTGGGTGACTGCCCCCATCGCTACCGTGTGATCGATATAGACTCGCCCGGCATCGAGCGCTTTGCGGTCGAGTTCGAGTAGCGCCTGATTCTTCACCTTCGCTTCCAGCACTTTCATCGCGGTTTCAGACGAGAGGCATTCTGTCTCCTCGAGCAGCGCTCCCATCATGACGACGTTGGCAACCTTCGCCGAGCCCAGCTTGTCAGCGATATCCGATGCCGGGATGCACACGACCTGCGCGTTCGGGATACTCAAATCGTCCGGCAACCGCTCGCGGCCGTAGATGATGGTTCCTCCGGGCGCGATTTGCGCGGCGAACTTGCGCAGTGAGATTTCATTCATGGCGATCAGCACGCCGGGCCGGGTGAGCACGGGCGAGCCGATACCGTCCTTCGACAGGCAGACGTGGCAATGCGCGCTACCCGAGCGCATCTCGGGACCGTAGGAAGGCAGCCAGCTCACTTCCAATCCTTCACGCATGCCCATTTCCGCCAGAAGCTGGCCGAGCAGCAGCACGCCCTGGCCGCCGAATCCGGCGATCTTGATGCCAAGATGCTGGAAGTGATGCGAGCGTCCGCGAACCATGCCTTCGCAGGCAGCTTTGCGCTCGCCCTCAACGATCTCTTCGACCGTCTTGTGGGGCAGAACGTTGGTGTTCGGGATTTCAATTTTCTTGTCGCGGAAGGCGTTCAGCGGGAAGTTGGGAATCATCTTCTCCCCGATCCACTTCCGCGCCTCGATTGGATCCTTGCCCCAAATTGTCGGACAGGGCGAGAGAATTTCGACGAAGGTGAAGCCCGCTCCGTCGCGTTGCAGTTCCAGCGCTTTGCGCACCGCGCGGCGCGCCTTCATGATGTTCTTGTTGTCGGACAGCGCGACACGCTCGATGTAGACCGGGGCTTCCAGCGAGGAGAGCATCTCAGCCATGTGCAGCGGGAAGCCTTCGTTCACCGGGCGGCGGCCCCACGGAGATGTTGTGCTGCGCTGGCCGACCAACGTGGTAGGGGCCATCTGCCCACCGGTCATGCCGTAGATCGCATTGTTGACGAAGAAGACGGCGATCTTCTCGCCGCGGTTCGCGGCATGAACGATCTCGGCGGTGCCGATTGCAGCCAGGTCGCCGTCGCCCTGATACGCAATCACAATCTTGTCCGGGCAAGCGCGTTTCAGTCCGGTGGCGGCCGCGGGAGCCCGGCCGTGCGCGACCTGCACGTTCCCCACATCGAAATAGTAGTAGGCAAATACCGAGCAGCCGACGGGGCTGACGAGAATGGTCTGATCCTGCAGGTTGAGTTCCTGCAAGGCCTCGGCGATCAGCTTGTGCGCCACCCCGTGGCCGCAGCCGGGACAGTAGTGCGTCTGGTGCTTCAGGTCAGATTTGCGTTCGTACTCGGGATAGAACAGCGGCGACTTGGAGTGGACAACTTCGTATTTGTCCGTCTTCGGTTCTTCCAGGACTACAGGGTCCGCCATGTTGAGATCCTCATTGTTGTGTAGCGACGGACGCCTTCGTCCGCTCGCAGTACCCCGGACGAATGCGTCCGGGGCTACACGTTTCACACCGATGCCCCGACCTGCTCTTCAATCTTCACCAACAACTCTTCCACGCCAGGCACATTGCCGCCGACGCGTCCGTAGAAGTCGACCGGGCGCTTTCCCTCGAGCACGAGCCGGACGTCTTCCACCATCTGACCGTTGCTGAGTTCGACGACCAGCACTTTCTCCGCGTGCAATGCGGTGGTCAGCAACTGGTTCGACGGGAATGGCCACAACGTGATCGGACGGAACAGTCCGACCTTGATTCCCTGCTTCCGCGCTTCGTCCACCGCCGAGCGCAGCACGCGCGCCACGATGCCGTAGCCGACCACGATCAATTCAGCATCTTCGGTGCGGTATTGCTCGCAGCGCGTTTCCTGCTGCCGGGCCCGGATGTACTTCGCTTCCATCTTCCGTTGATGCTCTTCCAGATCGTCAGCCTCGAGGAAGATGGAGCTGATCATGTTCTGGCGGGTACCAGCGGTTCCCTGCACTGCCCAAGGTTTCGGCGGAGCCAGGATCTCACGGTACTCGAGGTCGAGCGGCTCCATCATCTGGCCAACGAACCCGTCGGTCAGCACAATCGCAGGATTGCGATAGTTGTCGGCCAAGTCGAAGGCGAGGATGGTGAGGTCGGCCATCTCCTGCACCGACGCGGGCGCCACCACGAAGTTGCGGTAGTTGCCGTGGCCTCCGCCTTTGACCATGGCGAAGTAATCACTCTGCTCCGGCGCGATGTTGCCCAGGCCGGGACCGCCGCGCATCACATCCACAATCACGCAGGGCAGTTCGGCTCCGGCGAGATACGAGATGCCTTCCTGCATCAGGCTGAGGCCCGGGCCGGAGGAGGCAGTCATGACGCGTTGTCCGGCGGATGCGGCCCCGTAGACCATGTTGATGGAGGCGGTCTCACTTTCGGCCTGCACAAACGTGCCGCCGACCTCAGGGAAATAGAGCGCTGCGGCTTCAGCGACTTCACTGGCCGGGGTGATGGGATATCCGTAATAGGCACGGCATCCAGCGAGCACAGCGCCCTTGATGACCGCGACGTTGCCTTTACAGAGCTGGCGCATGTTCGCCTCCTGCCGGCGCGAGAACCGGAGCGGCTTTGGGGGAAGCTGCCAGGCGGAAAACGGTGATCGCCCCAGGTTCCGGACAGCAATAGAAGCAGATACCGCATCCGGTGCAATCGTGGCCGGTGTAGCGCGCCGGATGCACGCCGTAATGGCTTAATTCAGGAGAGAGTTCCAGACACTTCGGCGGGCAGGATTCCACACACAACCCGCATCCCTTGCACTCCTCGACATCGACCGCCACTTTACCCCGCGCTGGGCCCGCCATGCATTCCACCTCATTTCTCTATCTCATCGCTGCGGTCTGCGCCGCATGTGGATTCTGCAACCACTTGGTCTTTTCGCAATACTCGTATAGCTCCGCACGGAAGTCAGGATGGGCAATCTCGATCAGCGCCTTGGCGCGTTCACGAATCGACTTGCCATGCAGATACGCCACTCCAAATTCGGTCACGATGTAGCGGACGAGACCGCGCGACGTGACGACTCCCGCCCCAGGATCGAGCATGGGCACGATCCGCGAGATTGCGCCTTTCTTCGCGGTGGAAGAGATCGCGATAATCGGCTTCCCACCTTTCGACCGGGACGCTCCACGCAGGAAATCCACCTGTCCGCCGATGCCGCTGTAGAACTGGTTCCCAATCGAATCGGAGCAGACCTGCCCGGTGAGATCCACCTGGATCGCGGAATTGATCGCCACCATCTTGTCGTTGCGCGCGATTAATCCGGGATCGTTGGTGTAGGCCGTCGGATGGAATTCGAAGATGGGATTGTTGTCCATGAAGTCGAACAGCCGTTTCGTCCCGAGCGCGAATCCCAGAATGATCTTGCGCGGCTTGAAGTTCTTGCGCGCGCCGGTCAGCACGCCTGCTTCGATCAGCGGAATGGCTCCGTCGGAAACCAGCTCACTGTGGACGCCAAGATCTTTCCGATCCATCAGCATGGGCAAGACCGCATCTGGAATACCGCCGATGCCGGTCTGCAGAACAGCGCCGTCCTCGATCAGGCCGGCGACATTCTTTGCAATGGCGACCTGTAAGTCGGTGACAATGGGCTTCTTCAACGCGCACAGCGGCCGCGAGGACTCCACAAACGCGTCGATGTCATCGACATGAATGAAGCTGTCGCCGTAGGTGCGCGGCATGTAGTCGTTGATCTGCGCGACCACATACCTGGCAACCTTGGCCGCGGTAAGCGTCGTGTCGACGCCCACCCCGAAGCTGCAGAATCCGTGTGAATCCGGAGGTGAGACCTCGATCAGTGCGACATCGATGGGCATCTGCCCGCTCTCGAACAGGCCTTCGATCTCGCTCAGATAGATGGGTGTGTAGTCGGCGCGGCCGTCGTTGATGGCTTCCCGCACATTGCCGCCAATGAAGACGGCATTGTGCCGGAAATGGCCGGCCATTTCCGGGGCCACGTAGGGTGCGCAGCCCATCGTCATCATGTGAACGATTTCGACGTCGAACACTTCGGGCGCCCGGCGCATGAGCGCCTCGACCAAGGTTTCAGGCTCGGCACATCCTGGCTGAATGTAGACGCGCATACCCGATTTCACACAGGCCAGCGCCTCGTCCGCCGTCTTCAGCCGCTTCTTGTATTCCATCTCCCATGACATCGACATCCTTATCTGCTCCCCTTTAGGTGGCCCTCAGCATGCCAGCGTCACGCGGCGCTCGAGCCAGCTCTTCTTCATACCCTACTGCGGCATAATAAATCGCCCGGTCGAAAAACATTTCCAGCATCTGCAGTAATTCGAGTTCACCCATGATCTCAACCGCTCGCTCCATCACGGCTTCACTCTTCAAGAATTCCCAGAGATTTTCTTTGGTGAGAACGATGGCCTGGACCACCTCACTGAGCGGCACGCGCTGCAGGGCGCGGCGCGCCCCGATTTCGCGGTAGCGTTGCTCAATGTCGAGTTCGTTCTTCCCCAGCAGCCACTCACCAAGGTGGCGGTAGATTTCGTAAACACGCTCTCTCAGTTCATGCGCAGGAATATTGCGGGAATGTGAGATCTGAGAGCTGGCAGCTTGAACTCTCTGTTCCAGGCTTCCGGCAAGTGCATCGGCGTGAGATTCGATCAGACGAACGAGTCTGTAGGAAAACATCATTGCGCACCCCCCTCGTCGTCCCCCAACATGAACACGAGGCCCAGCATCACACCCCAAGTTTGAGAACAGCGTCCTGATTGCTCCAGCCCTCAACCGGCATCTTCACGCTCTCAACCGTGGGCTCCAGCGTCTGTGGAACCGTGATCGCGCGCGAAATCATGCACACTGATTTGGTGCGGCGCAGGAGCGAGAGCCCAGCCTCAATTTGATCTTCAGAATGCACCTTCAACCGGGGACGGATAAGGATCTCGTTGAAGTTGCATCCCGTAGCCCTGGTGCGGCGCACACTGCCCTCGATCTCCACCTCCAGGTCGGTGTACTCGAACTTCGCGCTTCTCGCCACATCATGAAAAGTCGTGGTAAAGCAACCGGCGAGGGCACACAGCAGCAACTGCTCAGGCGTCCAGCGACCCTGAAGGCCGCCCACCTCTGCCGCTTCCGAGAAGTGGATCGTGTTGGGCGAGGACTCGCACTTAGCCAGTCCAGTGCGGCCCGAGGTCCACCAGGCCGAAACGCGATAGGTATATTCCGAAGCCATGTTTAAACTCCTGCCACCCCAGAAGAAACCTCCCCTAAGACGATAGAGAGAAGATCACGGTGATGGTGGTCTCCACCTCAACCGGCTGCCCATTGAGCAAGTATGGTTTGTAACGCCACTGTTTCACGGCGGCGATTGCGGCCGGAACCAGCATCGGGTGTCCGCTGACCAGTTGCAGATTGGTGATCTGCCCATTGGTATCGATGACCGCGCTCAAAACGACGTCTCCTTGCACGCGCGCCGAACGCGCCAGGGGCGGGTATGGTGGCTCCACTTTTTGAATCAAGAGCCCCTTGGTGACGCCCTGCGAGATGCGCACGCGCTGAGGCGTCACGGGCACGAACTTTGGAATCGCAGCGTTCGTGGTTGCATTGACGATGCCGCCGATAACGCCACCCAGTTGTCCGCCCGGAATGCCTCCCGGTACACCTCCGACCACGCCACCCACGGACGGCATCGGCGGCGGCGCTTCTTCTTCCCTGATCATCTGAACCCGCTGTGGAATCCGGGTGGGCGTGCGCAATTGACCCGTGTTCAGCACGTCGGTCTGAATTTGCCGCACCACCCGTTGCACCTCGGCGGC
>DATEHP010000099.1:0-38327 GCA_035279505.1 Candidatus Sulfotelmatobacter sp.
TTGGAGCTAACCCAGCGCTGAAGCGCTGGGCTACTTTCGGTCGTCCCTCTGAGGACGGATCGCGGGAATCACGATTCGTATCAGAAGGAATTTGAGAAGTTGTTGCGGGATTTGCGCACGGATGCGGTGGTGTGAGAACTCCTTTCCGCGCTTCCGAATGCCTTGAGGGCGTAGGGATCCTTCGACTGCGGTTGAGCTTCGCTGATCGCGAAGCTCAATCCTCGCTCAGGATGACAATGCTACCGCCGTGGCAAGAGACTGCGCCCGATACTTCTGGGCCGCCAAGCGGACGAAGGCGTCCGCCGCTACACGACTTGCATAGCCAAAGGCGGCGGTCCCACATGGCTGTTTGTGGGCTTCCCGTTTTGGGAATTTTCCCGAAACAGGAACGGGAATCACATTTATTTGCTGGGAGTATTGACTCTGGCGACGTGATTATTGCACTCTCGAAATGGTGGTAGAAATAGGCGCGGCCTTTGCGGGCCGCGTTTCTTGTTTAGGGGGAAGTTTGTCAGCCTGGTGAGGGTTCGGGAATCCCCCACTTCTGGCAGAACCAGCCAGAAGTGGGGCACCCTCTGAACGCACCCTCAATGTATGTACAAGGTAGGGATCCTTCGACTGCGATTGAGCTTCGCTTCGCGCAGCTCAATCCTCGCTCAGGACGACAAACCTTCAGAGTTCTAGATCAGTAATAAATCCATAACAACTTATTTGGCGAAATCCTGGATTTATCCGGAGGAGAGGTGACGTGTGGTGAAGAGTCAGGGAATGAAAATTAAACATCCTAAGTTGCGCGGGGAGTGGGTGGAATTGAAGTTCATGTTGCGTTCGATTGAGTTGGGGCTGCATTTGAACAAACCGTGGGGAGAAGTGGTGCCGTATGACTTTACCGTAGAGCATCACGGGAAGTTTTTGCGGGTGCAGGTGAAGTCCACCATGTTCGTGGATCGGGGTGGATATTCATGCACCGTACGCGGGAGTGACGGGCCGTATGAAGGAGATCCGTTTGATTTTCTGGCGGCTTACATTTTTCAGGAAGATATGTGGTACATCATTCCGGCGCAACTGGTCGTGGGACAAGGGAGCATTGCGTTGTACCCGGAACATGAGAGGGCGAAATATGGTCCTTATAAAGAGGCGTGGCAGTTGCTGCAACGAGCGAGCTCCCAGGCTTGCCGCAAAGAACGCGGCAAGGATGGGCCACCCTGCAAGCGTAGGGCGCCCAAGCGCGGCAAGAACGGAGCAGACATCGAGTCGGAGATCGTCGACTGCATTCACGCTTGTGTAGAGGAAGACTCGGAGAGCGTTCTGTGGATGTCGTGGTTGTGGCGAGCGGTGAGTGGCGGTGCAATTGGTGAGTGAGAGAAAGATCCCACCCTTGTCACATCACGGGCAAGGGTGGGGAGCCACTCTTCACTTCTTTCTTTATTTCTTCGGGAAGTTCGGATCGTTCTTGATCTCGCGGATCTGCTGTATGTGCCGCTCGGCATGCGTAGAGATTTCCAGCATCCACTGCCAGCAATCGATCACTTCTCCATATTCTCCGAAGCTGTGTCCCCGCAAGTCCTCGTTAGTGGTCTTGATGTAATCGATCATCGTGCCGCGCAGCGCCTGAAACTTCCCGAGGGCCTCGCCCAGGTCCTTATAGGTGTCGACTTTTTCGTGCCCCCCGCCGGTCTTGGTGTGCACCACGCGATCAATGCCGTACCACATAATGTCGGCGTCGGTAGCCTGCGATTTTTTGGCATTCATATCTGGGGCTGCCTTGAGGGCTTTCTGGATCTCCCGCCAATAGTCAGGTTCGGCCACTGCCAGATGCGAAACGACTTCCCGGATGCTCCAGCGGTCCGGCGAAGCCTTGTACTCCAGTTGCGCTGAAGACAACCCACGCACCTGCTCGGCCAGCATTTGCGTGGTCATCTCAAAGTGCACCAGCAGATGTTCGCGGTCCGTATCGGTCATGGGAGCGGCGAATAGCGGCGCGGCGAACAGACACACCGTCAGCGTCAGAACCAGCACCGGCAAACCTCGGAGCGTATTCCTTCGAAGCATATTGGGGATGGACATGGTAGTAACCTTCGTCTCCAAAACTAATCACTTGGACGGGCGGAGAAGGGTTAGGTCATCACACTTCCGGAAAGTCAAGGTCAGCTGGTCTCCGCCGCATCGCACCGAGTGCCCGGCCGAGTACAAATTTCATTCGCTCCTTCGCGGCTTGCCTCCTTTTTCGATTTCCCCCACGGCTTGCGCCGACGCTGCATTCTTGCGCTCCTTTAGCGCTGGTTTTGCGGTTTCGGAGGGATTGTAGTGGCGGACGTTGTGATTGTTGCAGTCGTGGTTGCTACAGCGGGCGTGGGCACGGTCGCGTCGCAACCGGGAGCGGCTGTGCCCACCTAATCTCTGCCTGTGACAGCATTCTTCACTCGCGTCTTTGATCGTAGGGTGTCACGCTCGCTGCGCTCGCGGGACAGACGAGGGCGTCCATCCTACACTTGCGCCAGGCTTCGCCTCCGCCGGACAGCCGAGGCGACTGTCCCCACATGGTCCATCCTTCTCACGTGTTCTGTGGTGTTTTGCGCTTCCGTGACGTTGTTTTGACTTCCCGGCTGATGCGCCTTAGCATGGCTCACCACGGGGTTCGGGGACTTTCTTGCTCGATCAGACTATCTCTCACTACCGGATCGTCGAGAAACTCGGCGGCGGCGGCATGGGTGTCGTCTACAAGGCCGAGGATACGCGCCTGGGCCGCTTCGTCGCGTTGAAGTTTCTCCCCGACGATCTGGCGCAGGACCGGCAGGCGCTCGAGCGGTTCCGGCGCGAGGCAAAAGCCGCGTCGGCGCTGAATCATCCGAACATCTGCACGATTTACGACATCGGCGAGGAGAGCGGCAAGACCTTCCTCGTGATGGAGTTTCTGGACGGCGCGACACTGAAGCATTTGATCGCGGGACGTCCAATGGAACTGGAGACGATTCTGTCTCTCGGAATCGAGATCGCCGACGCGCTCGATGCTGCGCATGCCGGCGGGATCGTGCATCGCGACATCAAGCCCGCGAATCTTTTTGTCACCAAGCGCGAACACGCGAAGATTCTCGATTTCGGGCTGGCGAAGGTGAAGTCGGGGGCACGCGATTCGGCAGAGATCCCTGACATGACGGCGCCTACTGCGGTCGCGCTGGAAGAGCACCTGACCAGTCCGGGTTCGACTTTAGGCACTGTGGCCTACATGTCGCCGGAACAGGCCAAGGGAAAGGAACTCGATAATCGCACCGACCTCTTTTCCTTCGGCGTGGTGCTCTACGAAATGGCCACGGGGACGCTTCCCTTCCGCGGCGACACTTCGGCACTGATTTTTGACGCGATTCTGAATCGCGCGCCGGTTGCGCCGGTGCGGCTGAACGCGGATCTCTCGCCGAAGTTTGAAGACATCATCAATAAGGCCCTGGAGAAGGATCGCAACCTACGCTACCAGAGCGCGGCGGATATTCGCGCCGACCTGCAACGATTGAAGCGTGACACGGACAGCGGGCGCGCCATCGCGCAGAGTTCAGGATCGATCTCGCCTGCGTCGGAAACTCCAGTGCAGCCCGCAAGAGCAGCTTCTTCCGCCAAAGTGCCAGTTCAGACTTCGGCTTCATCGGCGCCGGCCTCAGGGGCGGCAGTCGCGGGCAAATCAAAGGTCAATTGGAAGATGATTCTGCCGGTCGCGGCAGGAGTGCTCGTCGTGTTAATCGGACTGGGGATGTATCTGCGGGAGAAAACGTCTGGCCGTCTCACCGAAAAGGACAGTGTGCTGCTGGCAGACTTCGTAAACACGACCGGCGATCCCGTATTCGACGGCACGCTGAAGCAGGCGCTGGCTGTGCAACTCGAGCAGTCGCCGTATTTGAATATCATTCCCGACTCGAAGATCCACGATGCCTTGCGACTGATGGGACGCTCGGGGGAAGAACGCATCACGAACGACGTTGCCCGGGAAATCTGCCAGCGGCAAGGGATCAAGGCGCTGCTGACGGGCTCGATTGCAGGACTTGGCAATCACTACGTCATCACGCTGTCGGCGCTCAATGGCACAACCGGGGACGCACTCGCACGCGAACAGGCTGAGGTCGAGAGCAAAGAACAGGTCCTGAAATCGCTCGACAAGGCTGCCTCGAGCCTGCGCCAGAAAATGGGAGAATCGCTGGCGTCGGTGCAGCAGTTTGCCACTCCGCTGGAGCAGGCGACGACGTCGTCACTGGAAGCATTGCAGGCCTATACGTTGGGACATGACGAACATCAAAAGATGAACGACGATGCGGCGATTCCTTCTCTGAAGAAAGCGGTCGGTCTTGACCCGAACTTTGCCGTAGCGTACGCGACCCTCGGGGTTGTTTACTTCAATCTGGGGCGGAACTCAGAAGGAGCTCCGGCACTCAGGAAGGCGTACGAACTCCGGGAGCGGGCCAGCGAGCGGGAGAGGTCTTACATTGACGCCCATTACTACGACGAAGTGGCCGTCGACCTGGAGAAGGCTCTCGCGGTCTACACGCAGTGGATGCAGGTGTATCCTCGCGATACAACTCCCTTTGACAACGCTGCGCTGGCTTCTTCGGCGCTGGGCAGATATGAGAAGGCGTTGGAGTATGCCAGCCAGTCCCATCGCATCGATCCGCAGGATCGCTACGCCTACGACAACATGGTCAGCGCCTACCAGGCAATGAACCGTTACGATGAGGCGAAGAGCCTGGCGGACGAAGCGGTCTCGAAGAAGTTTGGTGGCAGCGGAGTTCATTTTGTGCTTCTCGATCTCGGTTACATCCGCGGAGACCGCGCTGCCATCCAGCAGGAACTCGAATCCGTGAAAGGCACGTCGTTTGAACCTTTCGTTGCATTCTTCAACTCCGGGTGGAACACCGCGCAGGGAAAAGTGAGAACCGCACGTCAACTGTGGCAGCAGACGCGACAAGAATTCATCGTGGCAGGCGCTAAGGATTTCGCCGCCGAACTCCTTACGTTGGAAGCCTACGATGATGCTCAATTTGGATACATCTCAGAGGCACGGCAAAAAGCGGAGCAAGCCCTCTCGATGTCGAACGACCCGGACGTGCGCTGGGGAGCAGCCGTGGCCTATGCGATAGCAGGCGACGCCGGAAAGTCGGAGCTTTTATTGAGGTCGGCGATGCATGACGCACCCGACAATCACTTCATCCAGGCAATGATCGGCCCCCAGGTACGAGCCGCTCAGCAACTGGACAAGAATCAATCTGCAGAAGCTATGAATTCGCTCGAACCTGTTCGGAGTTACGAGTTTGGAACCGGGCCGAGGTCCGTCGGCGCCACTCCGGTCTTCTTGCGCGGGACGGCGTATTTGAAGATGCACGATGGAGCGAAAGCCGCAGCTGAATTCCAACGCGTTGTCGATCATCGGGGTGCGGTCAGCTGGGGAGTGGAGTATCCGCTTTCGAAGCTGAACCTGGGACGGGCCTATGCGATGCAAGGCGATAACGGGAAAGCACGCACTGCGTATCAGGATTTCTTCTCCTTGTGGAAAGACGCGGATCCGGACGTGCCAGTTTTGAAAATTGCCAAAGCGGAGTATGAAAGGTTGAAGTAGTCGCGCTCGCTTCGCTCATGGGACGGACGAGGGCGTCCGCCCTACACAAGATGGGTCCCATTATGCGCTTCTAATGCGACCCGCCTGCAGCGTGGGCTGGGGCATTCTTCACATATTTATCAAACCAGCGAAGCATCTCGTAAACCTCCTGTTCATTCGATTCCATGGCTGTATACCAATGCGGCTCGTGTGGAAGCATCACCAGGCGAGCGGTGCCGCCGTTGCCCCGGATCGCCTCGTAAAGCTTGTGCGCTTGCAATGGCGTAGTGCCGGGATTCGCATCTTCGGCGCCGTGCATGATCAGAAGCGGTGTCTTCATCTTGTCGGCAACGAAGAACGGCGAGACTTTCAAATAGACGTCGGTGGCCTCCCACACCGATCGACGCTCGTTCTGAAAACCGAAAGGCGTCAGCGTCTTGTTAAAGGAACCACTGGTTGCGACGCCTGCCCGGAACAAGTCCGAATGGGCGACCAGATTCACGGTCATCAACGCTCCATGGCTGTGGCCGGTGACGCCGATGCGCTCGGGATCGGCAACGCCGAGGCGGACCGCTTCATCGACTGCGGCTTTTGCGTCGGCAACAAGCTGGTCCAGATAGGTGTCGTAGGCTTTCTTCGGATCACCGATGATTGGGAACGCCGCGTTGTCGATGATGGCGTAGCCGGCGAGCAGCAACAATCTATATTGCCGCAGCTGCGTGAAAGTCTCCTGCGAGCCTGCAACCTGACCCGCAGTGGAGGCGTCGGCGTAATCGAGGGGATAGGCATAAAGAATTGTGGGGACGCGTGTGCCTTCCTGATAGCCGGGCGGCGTATAGAGGGTAAAGGACAAGTCCAGGCCGTCCGCCCGCTTGTACTTGACCAACCGCTTCTTGATTGCGCGCACCTCGGGTGTGGAATCGGGAATATGAGTGATAGCGGCGCTGCTGGAAGTGAAAGTAGCTTCTCCGGCGGGCGCGTCCACCGGGCTGCCAAGCGTTCGTGTGAATGCGTTGGGCGGATCGGTGGGCGATTGATGCCAAGTGAGAAATGTACGCGTGTCCGGACTGGTGAAGGAAAGAAATCGCTCGAGGCAAGTCCTTTCGCTGCGAAAGAGTCGTTCTGTTTTTAACGTCTTTAGATCGAGACGATCGAGAAACGGGCGATCTCCGTCAGGTGAAGAGCCAATTCCGGCTAGGTAGACAGAATCACCGTCCTGACGAACGACCCAGGAACCGTTGGGCAACTGTCGTTTTATCGTAGTGCCGGGGTTCTTGTATCTCTCGTCGGTCGAAAGGTCCCATAGCAAGCGCGGCTTCTGTTGTAAATCATCCACGTTGAGGGCGAAGGCCTTTCTCCAGTGCCGGTTGTTGTCGTACTCGGCCAACAGGGCGACGCTTGGTTGTTCGCTCCAGGCGAAGCCTGTATAGCGTTGCTCAGTGCGAGTGATTTCGACAGCGGGTGAATCGAACGGCGCCTTCAGAAGCATGACCTTGTCGCGCGCCGGAACGTTCACGTTCCAATCGCCGCCGTCGAGCGCTTCCGCATAGATGAGCGTTGCGGGGTCGGTTGCGCGCCAGGAAAAATCGCGCGGGCCAACCGGAACGCCATGGATGGGAACGCGATCTGCCAGGGGACGCGATGCGATGGTATGAGTAAGAACGTGAGTGCGCTGGGAGACGTCCCAGACTTCGACTTCGTTCGGGAAGCGCTCATAGGTAACGATGTACGAATAGGGCTTGTGGATCGCGGCGACGAGGATGTGGTGACCATCGGGCGCGGGATCGAGAGACTCGTAATTACCGGGCTTCCCGATGGGTGTAATCGCGGAGCTAGCGGCCTCGACTAGAGCAAGTTGCGACGCGCCGTAATAATCGAAGAGATCTTCATCGTGCTGGTTGCCGAGCGTGTCACGGTTTTCATAGGTGCTGCTCTGGCCTTTTTCGCCTTCGGTCTCCTGAATACTTGGTCCGATCGGTATGACTGGCTCGGGCGGCGGCGCGCCCATTCCCTTGGGGACCAGCTTTACCAGAAGGGTTTTCTGGTCGGGCATCCATTGCAACTCGTCGTTGAGCATCGGGTTGAGACGGGCGCCGGGCACTCGATGGACTGCGCCAGTCCTGGCATCGCCAATCCAGAGCTCGACTGATTCGCGAGCGATATTCACGAAGGCGAACTGCTTTCCATCCGCGGCCCACGTGGGTTCACCTGGACACGCACTGGCGGGAAGCGCGACATGGATTTGCGCAGCGTCGGAAACATGTTTCAGATCGAAGCTACGCGCGCACGGAGTGATGCCGTAGCCGCCGGGTGTGTCGTGTTTGCTGTGATTGCCGGGCTCGACGCGCACTCCGGCCAGCCGCAAAAAAGGTGTTGCCACTCGAGAAATCGACGGGTAGTCCTGCCAGGACACAAGCAGGATCGCGTCGTGGGTCGGACTCACCGAGGGATATGGCGGGGACGGCGCCTGCATGACATCCAAGATACTTTTAGGCGGCTGGTTGTACCCTGATGCCGTTTCGGCTGGCTTTGCTGGTGCCGAGGTCGCTTTCGACGAAGGTGCATTCGACTGCGCCGCTGTGGGAAGGGATAGGGTGAAGGCGCCAAGAACTCCGAACAGGACGCCGTTTAAGACTTTTCGAAGTCGCATGGTTCCCTCCGCTCCAACGACAAAGCTGCAGTTATGCCTTGGGCTTGGTAATCCACACACCGGCGTTGTCTTTTGCTTCAGTGATGGTAGCGTGGGGTGGATTACAGGCGCCAAATCTTACGTTGGGAGAAACTGGCAAGTCAATGAAAGGCTTGTAAGAGATGGCGGCAGTCCGGAGGGGAGAAAATTCGCGACGACGATCGGGCCTATGAGATCAATGGATGGTCACAATTGCCGGATGAATCTCCCACAATGTCGCTACCGGGCCGCGATCGTGCTCGAAGTCTTCGAAAGCCATCCCTACGACGTCGATGGGCAAAGCCTGGGGAAGTTCGCCTCCATGCTGCGAGTCAAGGCGAAAGCCATGCTTTCCGAGTTGGGCCTGCAGAGTTTGTCGAGCGCTGCAATATTCGCCGTCCACCGGTGTTTCCACGATCATCCGCAAGGAGCTTTTGTCGGCGGTCTGTGAAATCTCCATCGAGACGTCACAATCGAGCGCGTTCACACTTGCCTTTTGCAAAAAGGCATTGGCAATGTGGAAAACCTCAAGCTCGCGACCACTGCGCGGAGCGTCGGCAGGAATGAAGATGTCTTGAGGCCACGTAAGGATCGTCTCTACCGAGACTTCTTGCGGAGCGACGTTCGCTATCGGGACATGCTTGGCGGCATGTCGATAATCCAGGATGTCTGGCTCCACGGGAAGACATTTACAAAGATTCTCCGGGTTCGGCTGCAAGAAGCCGTAATCCTGGCCACTGCAACTCATCATCGATGCGGCGAGCAGAATAGTCATCACGAACAGATACACGTGTTCGTGTCTTCTATGTTTGTCACTCAACTGTGACTCTGAGATGTTCAGCTCCCCAAATTGATTTCAGCCAGAGTGATGGAAATGGCCGCAGACTAGATGCTGAATGCTGTTTCGAGGTTGGGGGGAAGGACCTCGATCCAGTCTCCAAACACGTTGCGGGATGCTCGCTTTCGGGCACTGTGGTCCTTTCAAGCTGAGCTCAGTCCACAGTCAACCGAAGTACGCTGCTGTGGCCTCCGCTGGTACAGCCCAGATCTCCCGAGTTCCCGCTGGGAGTCTGCACCATGATCTTAACCGACCCCGGCCCCGAAACGACAGCTGGGGAGAGTCTTACGGTCAACTTCTGCTGGCTCACAATGTTGGCAGCGATCGGAGTGGTGTTCACTACCACCTGTGATGCAGAAACGAATTGGTTGCCAGTGACCGTAATCGTTACTCCTTGTTGTACTTCGGAGAACGTCACCTCGGCGGGCGAAAGCGACCCGATCACCGGGACGGGCCTGGCACTTCCGCAAAGGGGATTCAAAGTGTTGTTGCAACCTGGAAGGACAAGAACCGCAAGCAGGCTGGCGATCGACAGAGCGCAAACGCGGGAAGGCATGGGGACTCCTCATAAAACGCCTCAATTTTGAGACGAGATGCCTTGCAGTCCCGCTTTCTAGTACAGCCTTCCCGGCGTTGGCAATGCACGGTAGGTAAAGAGTGGCTCACCCGCTAACCGCATGAATCCAGAGCCATTACAAAAAGAAGTCAATTGCTGCCGAAGATCTAGCGGCTCGACTGATGACGCCGTTGCATGCATTGCTCGAGCTTTGAACTTTAGAATCGAATTTCGGCTCGCGCTCGTCTGATATGTTGTAAGTTTCCCTGCTGCCTCAAAATCAATGCATTCTGCTCAACGCCCAAGCCGGTGGACGGTGATTCTCGCCTTCGGACTCGTGTACCTGTTCTGGGGCTCGACGTACCTCGGGATCGATATTGCGGTGCAGACGATCCCACCTGCTTTGATGTGCGGGCTGCGATTCTCGGTGGCAGGACTGGTGATGCTGGCGGTGTGCGCGGCGACCGGACACAGGATTCGGTATTCGCCGCGGCAGATTGCATTGTCGGCGATTGTGGGATTGCTGCTGCTGATGGGCGGGAATCTGACGCTGTCGTATGCCGAGTTGACGGTGTCGTCGGGCCTGTCGGCGCTGATTATTGCGATCACGCCACTTTGGTTTCTGGTACTCGATTCGCTGCTGCTGGGCGACCATCACATTTCCGCTAGGGGCAAAGCGGGACTGGCGCTAGGGATCGTCGGATTGTTCGTCCTGGTATGGCCGGACCTGCAGGCGGGCAGCCTGGGACGGCGGGAACTTATCGCATCGCTTAGTCTGATCGGCGGGTCGTTCAGTTGGGCGCTGGGCTCGGTGCTGTCGAAGAAATGGCAGTCAGGGATGGATGTATTCGGCGCGACGGCGTGGCAGGTCACAGCGGCGGGCGCCGGGAATCTTGTGTTCGCGCTTTTGAATAGCGATCTGAAACATGCGACCTGGGCTCCGCGTAGTTTGGCGGCGGTGGCATATCTGGTCGTTTGCGGATCGTGGATTGGATACACCGCCTACATATGGCTGCTGGAGCATGTGCCGACTTCGAAGGTATCGACGTATGCGTACGTGAACCCCGTAGTCGCGGTTTTTCTGGGATGGCTCGTGTTGCATGAGAAGGTGGACCGGTTCATTCTGGCGGGAAGCGCGATCGTGGTGGTGTCAGTCATCCTCGTCACCAGCGCTAAAGTAAAGGCAAAGGTGGTGGCGGAGGAGATGGCTGCGGTGGAAGCGGCGGGGGACTGAAGCAACGCAGAAGTAAGGAGTCAGAAAGTACGATTGTAGATTTTGAGATTGCAGACTCCTGTCCTTGCGATGTCATCCTGAATGACGGCGGAGCCGCCGTGAGGGACCGCACGACGCGGTGAAGCTTCGATGTTGTGGATGGGCAGGCCAAAGTGCATGCGGCGTGGGGCATCTCCCGCAATGCCGCCCTACGCGTTTCGTAAGCTCCCTCGGAGGTCCATGGCCCTCTTCGGGATGACATCTAATTGCTATCGAATTTTTTAATGTGATATTTCAAGTTCCGCGTTTTCATTATCTCTTCGCTTCTTCGTCCTCCTCATCATCATTCGCTACGTCCACAATGTGACCGCGGATGGCGAAGGTCTGCTTGTCAGAGCCCGGGGATTCGAAGCTGACTCGGGTTGGGGATCGCTGCCAGACGGGCACGGAGCAGGCGGAGTCCGGGCCAGCGTCGTCGGGCAGGACTCGCAGAAGAGGCTTCTTCAGCACGGGTTTTTTGCGGTTCAGTTGGGCTACGATCGCGAACGTCTTCTTCCCATCGTCAGAGACCCCGCAATAGGCAACGTAGTCCCGATGCCAACTCGACGTCGAATACACCACGTCAAACTCTGGCAGGTTCACTGCGGAAATGCGGCCCGTCAGCCTGTCTACCAACAACCAGCCACCGCGCTGCCATTGCCATTTCGGTGCCGCGTCCTCAGGGAGAGCATCATTTACCCGAAAGAAGCGGCGCACCACAAACAGTCGCTCCGTAACCTCGTGAGACGGTCCCAGCACGTACTCCCTCACTCGGCCATCTACCACTAAGGCGCGGATCTTGATGCTCACCGGTTCGTCGTCTCCGTTAGTGGCGACCATCCACTGCACCGGCATCCATTTTCCGAAAGAGATGACGTGAGGTTTTGTGGCAGCGAGTGACGAGGAGGTAAGAAGAACAGCCACAAGTACGACAGTCGAACAGTTGGTTATACGATTGCAGCCCATAGTGGGAGAGTAGGCACAGGTGTGTGTCGGCCGCAAGGTTTTGGGTCACATTCTTGATCGAGGAGTCCCGGTCCGGGAATCGCCGGCAAGTTCAAAAAGGGAGGGTGGTGTTCGAAAAACTCGACACCCACCCCCGAAAAGTGGACAATGGCGGTAAGATTGAGCTAGAAAAACGATTTTCAGTATGAACGGCTTTCCCTCCTCGCGTACCCAGGGTCCGACAGCACGGACAACTGCGGGGCAGGAAGCGGCTTCTTATCCATCGATGGGAGATTTACTACCAAGGCGTCGTGCGCCGCGGATTCTTGTGGTTGACGATCAGCCCAGTATTGCCGGGCTGATGAGCCAATTGCTGACGATTCGCGGATACAGTGTGGTCACGGCCTCGAACGCGGACCAGGCCGAGGCGGAGGTGCGGCGTCAGGCTCCCGATCTGATTCTTTCTGACGTGATGATGCCTGGCAAGTCTGGGTACGACCTGTGCCGCAGCCTGAAAGATAATCCCACGACCCGGCTGATTCCTTTCGTTTTGATTACCGGATTAAGCGACAGCAGCGACAAAGTGCGCGGAATTGAGGCCGGCGCCGACGATTTTCTCAACAAGCCGGTTCTTGCCGAAGAACTGATTGCGCGGGTGAAATCGCTGCTGCGGCTGAAAGAGTTCACCGACGAACTCGAAACGGCCGATTCGGTCCTGTGCACCCTCGGGCTGATTGTGGAAGGCCGCGACCCCTATACCGAAGGACATTGCGAGCGGCTGGCGGTGCATGCCTCCGATCTCGGACGGCATCTGGGGATGGATGAGGATTCGATCCTTGCGCTGAAACGCGGGGGGTACCTGCATGATCTGGGCAAGATCGCGGTGCCAGACGAGATCCTGAAGAAAGGGAGCGATCTGACTCCGGCGGAGTGGGAGGTCATGAAGCTCCATCCCATAACTGGGGAAAATATCTGCAAGCCTTTGCACTCGCTCAGGCTGGTGCTGCCCATTATTCGGCATCATCATGAGCATTCGGATGGGTCGGGGTATCCTGACGGGCTCGTGGCATCGGAGATTCCTGTACTGCCTCGAGTGCTGCAAGTTGTGGACGTTTATGACGCGCTGCGAACCGCTCGCTCCTACAAGCCAGCCCTCACCGACGAAGCGGCGGCACTGACCATGCGCGAGGAGGCCGCGCGGGGGCTGTGGGATGCGGAATTAGTGGCGGAGTATTTCTCGATGCTGGAGCAGAAGCGGCAGGTGGCGTAGGAAAGCAGGCGTCGGCCCTCAGACGTCAGGCTCAAACCTAAGATGTGCGAAGGTCCTCATCACAATTACATAGTTTCACTCGCAATTCTGCGGGAATCTCTTATTTCCGGAACCCACGGCATACAAAGTACAATGGCGATGCTTGGTGACAAGCAGCGAAAAGGCGCGCATCGGCATCTGTTACCTGACGCCTGACGCCTGACGCCTGACGCCTGACGCCTGACGCCTGAGAACTGAGACTCAACTTGCCTCCGACTTACAGCATCGTCATCCCCGCTTACAACGAGAGTGCCCGGCTGGGTGCCAGCCTCGAAAAAGTTCTCGCCTATGTGCACGCGGAGGGATGGGATGCGGAAGTTATCGTCGTGAATGACGGGTCCCGGGACAATACGGCGGAGATCGTTCTGGACTCCATGGCGAAGGATCCCATCGTGAAACTGCTGGAGAATCCCGGCAACCGCGGCAAGGGATACAGCGTGCGCAACGGCGTATTGAATGCCCAGGGTCGGATCATTCTGTTCACGGATGCGGACCTCTCCTCGCCGATTGAAGAGGCTCCAAAACTTTTAGCTGCGCTCGAGGCTGGAGTTGACATTGCGATTGGTTCACGCTGGCTCCGCGCGGAGACACAGACGCAACGGCAACCGCTGCACCGGCAGCTTTTTGGTCGCATCTTCAACCTGATGTTGCGATTGTCGCTCGGGCTGCAGTTTGCGGATACGCAATGCGGGTTCAAAGCTTTCAAACGGGCGGCGGCTCAGGCGATCTTCCCGCTGCAAAAAATCGAGCGGTGGGGGTTTGATCCGGAGATTCTATTTCTCGCGCGCAAGCTGGGATTCAAGGTGGAGGAGATTCCAGTTGTTTGGGGACACAGTGGCGGGGCGCGCATTAATCCCGTGACCGATGGGGCGCGGATGTTCCAGGAGATGTTGCGGGTGCGTTGGTATTCCTTGAACGGAGAATATGACGCGGCAGGTGTGGCCGCCAGTCCCGAGACCGCAGCGCTTCGGGAGACTTCGACTAAAATCAGGAACCACTAAAGGGCACGAACGTCCACGAAGGAAACCCATCCCCTACTTCATTTCCCTTACTGCCCTCACTACGCGGATACCCATTTCGGCGGTTGAGATCTGAGGATGCGTCTTGCCTGCAAGATCGGCCGTGCGCGCGCCTTGCGACACGACTGCCGCGACCGCCTTTTCTATGCTGACCGCTTCTCGCTCCAGACGGAGCGAGTGACGTAACAACATCGCTGCCGACAAAATTGCTCCCAGAGGGTTGGCGATTCCTTTGCCCGCAATATCTGGGGCGGATCCGTGGACCGGCTCATAGAGGCCGACCTTGCCGCCGATGCTGGCGGAGGCTAGCAGACCTAGCGATCCCACGACGCCTCCTGCCTGGTCTGACAAGATGTCGCCGAACATGTTCTCGGTCAAGACGACATCGAAATCCGTGGGGCGCTGGACTAGCAGCATCGCCGCAGAGTCAACATATTGATGCCCGAGCTTCACCTCGGGATAATCTTTCCCGATGCGCGTCACTACGTCGCGCCAAAGGCGCGAGCATTCCAGAACATTAGCTTTATCGACTGAGAGAACTCTCTTCTTGCGCTTCATCGCGAGGTCGAAGGCCACGCGCGCAATGCGCTCTACCTCGTGCTCGGAATAACACATGGTGTTAACGGCCACACGCGCCCCCGGCTCTCCTTCGATGGAGCGGGGCTGGCCGAAGTAGGCTCCGCCAAGCAATTCGCGGACGATCATAATGTCGGTGCCGCGGACGATTTCGGCGCGCAGCGGCGAAGAATCTTCCAGCGCAGGAAAGAACACGGCAGGCCGCAGGTTGGCGTAGGCGCCTAGCTCACGACGGATACGGAGCAATCCAGCCTCGGGCCGAAGGTGGCCGGGATTCTTGTCGAACTCGGGATTGCCCACGGCTCCTAACAGCACTGCCGATGAGGACAGGCAGGCCTGCACGGTGTCTGCGGGCAAAGGATCGTTCGTGGCTTTGAGCGCGGCGCCGCCGATCAGCTTTTGCCGAAGCTCCAGTTGGTGCCCGAAACGGTCGGCCACGGCCTGGAGCACATGTACGGCTTGTTCGGTGACGTCGGGGCCGATGCCGTCGCCGGGAAGAACAGTGATGTTTAGGAGCATTGGGAATTGAATATCTGTAATTGAGTAATTGGGTAATTTTGTAATGGAGTAATTGTGAATCGGCAATTCTAAGCGGAAGAAAAGAAAGCCGCCAGTCGGCGCCTTAGATTTTCAATTACAAAATTACCAAATTACCCAATTCCACAATTCCCCTACACTCCCCAGAGGTAGTCTTCTTGCTGGGTCTGCTCGTGTTGTGAATCCGGCTGCACGGGCAGGGGCACGCCGAACGGGTTGGTCTCTGGTGCCGGTCTCGGAGACTCAACTGACGGAGCACTAACCATCGCTGCGTTCGTTGCGGGGATAACGGGCTCGATCAGCGGCGTCGCCGACATCGTAGGCTTGTGGGTGTCGCGTATCAGTTCCAGCAGATGATGATCTTCAACATGCTTGATTTTGTCCGCGAGGCGGACAAAGCGGCGGTAAATATCATCGAGCGCACGGCGATCAAACTGATATCCAAGCTGCTCGCAGCGCATGCTGAGCGCGTGACGCCCGGAGTGCTTGCCCAAGACCAGCTTGGAATCTGGGACGCCGACCGATCTCGGCGTCATGATCTCGTAGGTCAGCGGATTCTTCAGGACGCCGTCCTGATGGATGCCGGCCTCGTGGGCGAAGGCGTTGCGTCCCGTAATGGCCTTGTTGGGCTGCACCGGGACGCCGGTAATCTCGCTCAGCATCTGGCTGGCGGCAAAAATCTGCTCGCTCACTACGCCGGTCTCATACGGGAAACGATCGGGGCGGACATGCATCGCCATGACAATCTCTTCGAGCGAGGCATTGCCGGCGCGCTCGCCGATGCCGTTGATGGTGCACTCGACCTGTCGAGCTCCGGCGGCGACTGCGGCCAGAGCATTCGCGACGGCCATGCCGAGATCGTTGTGACAGTGCGCGGAGATGGTGACGTGTTCAATTCCCTTCACGCAGCGGCGGATCATGGCGATCAACTCGCCGAACTCCGAAGGCACTGTGTATCCGACGGTGTCAGGAATGTTCAACGTGGTGGCGCCGGCTTCGACGACGGCGTCGAGCACACGGCAAAGAAAATCGGGATCGGTACGCGTGGCATCTTCCGGCGAAAACTCGACGTCGTCACACAGCGATTTGGCCAGGCCAATAGCTTCCCGCGCCTGGACCACACACTGGTCGCGCGAGATGCGCAGCTTGTACTGCAGATGAATGTCAGAAGTAGCGAGGAACACGTGAATCCGCGGACGCGCGGCATGCCTCAGCGCCTCCCAGGCCCGCTCGATGTCGGGACGGCAGGCACGCGCCAGCCCCGCGATGATGGGGCGGCGAACCACTTCTGCGATCGCCTGCACCGACTCGAAGTCGCCCTCCGAAGCGATGGGAAAGCCAGCCTCGATAACGTCTACGCCGAGGCGGTCGAGTTGATGCGCCAGTCGAAGCTTCTCCTGCTGGTTCATGCTGCAGCCGGGGGATTGCTCGCCATCGCGAAGCGTCGTGTCGAATACGGTAACTCGCGCTTTGTCCATAATTATTTCCTGAAACGCCGGGTATGCCGGCTTACAGGGCGACTCGCCCATATCACAGGCCACGTCTGCCGCCCTTTTTGCCTGATCTCTCTATGGTACGGATACCGGAGGTAGAAGCAAAACTTATATTTATTTATCAACCATTAGTTTTGGTTGTAGTATAAGTATATCTAATAGTTTGTCGGAATCCATTATGGAGCTTCCGTGGAACTCTCTCAGCTGGAAGTATTTCTCGCCGTTGCCCGCGAACGCCGGTTCTCCCGTGCCGCTGACAAATTGTTCCGGACGCAGTCGGCGGTAAGCCAGACGATCCGCAAGCTGGAGGACGAACTCGGGGAGGCCCTGTTCGACCGGTCCTCGCGCGAGGGCGTGCTGACTGATGCCGGCAAGGTTCTGTATGAATATGCTGAAAAGCTTATCAATCTCCGCGGCGAGGCGGCGGAATCCCTGACCGAACTACGCGAACTGCAAAAAGGCAAACTCGTGATTGCGGCCAACGAGTTTACTGTGCTCTACCTGCTGCCGGTAATGGCCGAATTCCGGCGGTTGCATCCCATGATCAAGATCACGGTGGAGCGCGCGCTCGGCAGCCACATTCCAGACGACGTCGTGCGGCACGGGGTCGAATTCGGCGTGCTCTCGTATGAGCCCCAGGAACCGAATCTGCACTCGGTGGTGGTCTATCTTGACGAACTGGCCTTTGTGGTTCCCCCCAGGCATCCGCTGGCATCGGCGCGGCAGGTGAGCATAAGGCAGCTCGGAGCCGAGTCATTTGTCGCGCATATCGTGTCTTCGCCGTATCGGGAAAAAGTCATCCAGCTGTTCAAGAGCCACAAGACGCCGTTGCACATGGATCTTGAACTTCCGACGCTGCAGGCGATCAAACAGTTTGTTGCGATGGGAAATGGAGTGGCGCTGGTGCCCGAGATCAGCGTCGAGACCGAGATTGCCCGCGGAGAACTGGTGAGGATTCCAGTGCGCGAGTTACAACTCAAGCGCAAACTGAGACTGATTTACAGGAAGGGTGCGAATCTGTCGCATGCGGGGCGAGCGTTTTTAAAGGTGGCTGAAGCCGTGGCGCTGGAGCGCAAAGGCCACTACCGGTTTCAGAGAGAGAACTAGCTTGTGTCGCCCCGGACGCCTTCGTCCGGGGTTGCGCGAAGCGCAATTCAGAGTGCTGGATGGTAAGTCGGATGCCGGGGGCCGTTCTACCGCACGCGAGCCGTGGAGCCTTTTGCTGTCACACGCTCACTTTGCTCGCGGGGCGGACTAAGGCGTCCGCCCTACACAAGCAAAGTCAGACGTTCACTTCGTGGAACGATTCCAGCGCGGAGTCTACTGTAGGATGCACATCCAGGACGGAATCCAGATTTGTCAGTTCTAACAGCGTTCGGACTACCGTGTTCGGGCCTGCGCATTTCAGTTCCGCGTTCCGGTCCCGCGCCCATGTTTGCAACAGCGCCAATTCTCCGATGCCCGCACTGTCGATCGAACTTACACCGGCCAGATCGAGCACCAGTTTGCTCCCGTTGCCCAGGACTTCGCCGACTACGCGCGACAGCGCGGCGGCTTCATCGCGATACACGATGCGGCCCTGGCAGTGCACAATGACAACGTCCCCATGATTTCTTGCTTCCACACTGAGTTTCAACTTCGACTCCTTGTCCAGCGAGAAAACCGCCGGCCCCACTGCATATTCCCATGATTCGCAGTTGATGTTCATATTTTCCATGTTAGTCAATAGACGTAGCGTATTTGGTTTTGGCACCATGAAAATCCGGTAAATTTTCGCCGATCACCAGAGTCACCCGGCGTGCGCTGAAGGCCATTTCGCGCCAAAAACGGGTCCTGCCGAACGACAAATTTTGTCAGGCGATACATCTTGCCCATCCGGTACACTGCATCTAACAGATTTCGTTGACTAAAATACATTTTTGCCGGCCCGCTGGCCGGGGAGGAAATATTTCGTGCCAAAAACCGCTGCCGCTGTGCTGGCCTTCGCGGCCTTATTTTTGTGCTCCCTTCCGATGTCGGCACAGTTCAACGGACTCCTTCCCAGTGGAAACGTCTACGGCGGAGTTTCCTACGCGCAACTCACAAACGTCATAAATCAGCAGAGCTACAAAGGATGGAACGCCTCGGTTGAGGCGCTTCCATTCGTCCGCTTTCCTCACATCGGCCTGGTAGCGGAAGGGAGCGGCCTTTACCGGCGCGGCGAAACCGAATACGACATCGCCGGGGGCCCGCGGCTTTCGACCAACATGGGAAAATGGCGCCCGTTCATTCATGCAATGGCCGGCATCCGACGTCTCAATTCGAGCGGACTTACTTACCGGCCACTACTCATCGACGTCGGAGGAGGCGCAGACTATAAGCTCTGGTTCAAGAACTTCTCATGGCGCCTGCAAGGCGACTACATGCATTCGCATTATGCCAGCGCCTATCAGAATGACTACCGCGCTTCTACCGGTATTGTGTGGCGGTTCTGACTTACCGGTTCGTCACCGGCCTTCCCTGAGGGGTGAAGCCCGCGTCTCTATTCGCCTTCGACCGCCGCCCAAGTGGGTAAATCGCCGATATCCACTGTCCTCCTTCCCGCATCCAAAACTTTGCGTCTCTTATAGGGTTACGTAATCGGGAGGAGGAAAGTTTCATGCGCAAGATTGCCTACATCGGTCTGGGCGTGTTTTTGCTGGTAAGTTTCGCGGCCGCCCAGATTCCAACTTCGGGAAACATCTTCGTCGGGTATTCGTTAGAAAACACGAATTGGGCCGGACTTAACTCGAACCTGAGTCGTCCCAATCTGAACGGTTGGGAGGCATCTCTCGAAGGCAAGTTATTCCCCCACGTGGGAATCGTGACCGATTTCGCCAGTCACTACGGGTCGCAGAGCTTCACTGAGGCTCCGCCCCCCGTCCCCGGCAGTGCGAGGGTCAATGTGACTGGACATGAATGGGAGGCGCTGTTTGGACCCCGGCTGTCGATTCCCGTCGGAAATTTCACTCCGTTTGCAGAAGCAATGATCGGAGTGGCGCATGTACATAACGGAGGAGACTTTCCGAGTTCTGCGAACACTTCGTTTGCGACGGCGATTGGGGGCGGACTGGATTACCGGCTCATCAAGGGTCTCGCCGTGCGTCTGGAAGCCAATTATTTGCAGACACGCTTCTACAGCACAACCCAGGACAATCTACGGCTCTCGACGGGAGTTGTAGTCCGTTTTTAGGCCAGAGTTTTAATTACAAAGAAAGTGGTGAGAAACCTTGCAGGGCGATTCCTAGGCGACTACGTGCACAGCCATCTGTTCAATGCCGAGCGAAGCAACGAGAGGTTGTCGACGGGAATTGTGCTGCGGTTCTGAAGCACCCTCAAAGCGAACAGGGTTCAGCTGGTTGGCTGATCCGTATCCTCCGTTGCCACCACAAAACCGATCTGGAGTACTAGGCGCGCGGCAGGCTGTCTGCCTTGTTGCCCCAGTACTTGTGGTCGCGCAGGAAGTACTTCTCGTTCCGGTAATTCATGGCGGTATTCAAGAAGAGCCATCCTACTTTCAAGTGGCCCATGCGCTTGAAGCGCCGATTGGTGGTATAGACTCCGCCCCGGACGATGGCGAAACGCTTGCGGTCGACTTGCTGGCTGAGGCGGTAGTCCTCGGCGAAAAGAATCTTTTCGTTGAATCCGCCCAGCTGCCAGAACTTTTTCCGGTCGAAAAGCATGAACATTCCGGTTGCGAAAGGGTGGTGCAGGTACGACAGATATTGAAAGAAATCATTGCCGGCGTAAAACAGCTTGTCGATCCAGCTTCCGTTTTTGCACAGGATGTTAGTGGTCAGGCAGTGCAATTGCTTCTGTTGCGCTTTTTCCATGCAACAACGAATTAGTGACGGGTCGGCCAATTCAACATCCGCATCGACGAAGAGAACGTAGGGCGTGTCGGCTTGCGCTGCTCCCTGGTTTCGCCCGAACGCGGGCATGCCGCCGCGGACGACGCCGACGTTGAGACGATCGCGAAAGCTCATGACGATATCTGGCGTGCCATCCGTGGAATTTGCGTCAGCGAGCAACACTCTCGTACTCGACATCTTCGAGTAGTCCTGATTCGTCAGTGAGGTTAGCAAACGCGGAATCAACTTCGCCTCGTTTTTCGCCGGAATCACGATGGTTAGCTCGTTCGGTGTATTCATGGATTTGTACTCCCATTTCGTCGATCGTCAAATAGGTAAGCCGGGAATCGACCCATCCTCCCGCGTTGTAGTAGCAGATGCCATCTTTCTCGATGTGTGTTGCTTCGTGTGTGTGTCCGCAGAAAATCCGCTGTGCTTCGTGGTGCCTCGCAAAAGCGATTGCACCCGATGAGACCTTCGTTGACATCCGCAGCCAGCGCGTATTCAGGCGGTCGATCATGCGCGCAATCGGTTTGCTCTTGAAATCAAGCTTCTGCAACTGCAGATACAGTGATGTGCCCCAGCGGCTCAGCCGCAGGCTGTTGACCTGGAATCCGTCGAACTGGTGGCCGTGAATCGCGATGTGGCGCAGGCCGCGATAGCCCCACTCGTAGTGCTGGTACACGCGCACGCCCACCAGGTGCGACATGATGTTGGCGAGGCCGTGGTCGTGATTGCCTTCCACCCAAACGACTTCAATGCCACGTTTCGGATTCGACAGCTTGCGGATGTAGCCGAGGAACTTCCAGTGATCCTTGGTGAGGCGCGCGAAATTGAGGTCAGCGAAGATATCGCCCAACAGGATCAGGCGGCGGAAAGAAGTTGTCTTGAGTAACTGGGTCGCTTCCCGCGCGTGACTCGTATCCGAGCCGAGGTGCAGGTCCGAAAGGATCAGCGTGTTGTAGGCCTGCGGATCCATGGTTTGGTTCTAACAATCGATTGTTACGGGGTGATTAACATTGCATCAATATTGGTGCATAGGTAATCGGGGGGTAATTAAGTGACAGGAACCAGGACTTTGAGCGTAATCGCCGGTTTCAACAGTTACAATTTTGGCGTCGGAGAACGCTGTGGCCTACTATGCCGATTTGAGCCCGTGCGACTACTTTGGCCGATGGCAGGAAGTCTTGATCGCCGTCGGTTGGCTCGAACCAGGCCATTCGTTCGCGAGGGGTAAGGTCTCCAAGGAATTCTTTGCTTAACTGGTCGGTCTACTCAGAGATCCGTGGCAGCCTGCCGTGACTGCCGGGTTTCACCGATGCGCTTTTTGCCGGAATACTGGCGAACGAAATACGATCGTTGCCGGAACAGCCAATCTGTTCATCCCTGCAAGGGCGGGCGTTTACGTTGCGCCGAGTCTCATTACACACTACATTGATGCTCACGAGTACTGTCCACCCGCAGACTTCCAAGAAGCGGTGTTGAAGTGCCCCGAGTTGAAGTCGTTTGCATATTTGCAGGAAATGAAAGCACGCGGGTTGAATCACGACGCCAGTTGATTGGCGAAACATCGCCATTTCACGCATTGAGCTTGACCCGAACCATCCCGGCGCAATTTGGCCGCCAGTCCCAGCACAGACACCACGGTAATTTGCCCGTACCCGGAGGCGCATGCACACTTCGTAAGCATGGCTGAAAAGCATTCTCAAAATACGTATACCATCCACCTCTGCAAACACGGGAACGAATTTCAGAAGATTCTGGACTTCGCCGGATTATTCAGGCCCATCGTTGGGGCGGTAATCGCAGGCAAGTGGAAAATACTTGGCGTGACAACTTCCGGTCCACACAAGGCTTTTGTGGACGTGGAGGAAGTGAACAACAAGCTGTAGATAAGTTGAGGATGTGGCGCTCTGACGATCCATGGTAGGGCGGCGACGCCACGATCCGCTTACTTCAGCGCGCTGAACCCTGCGCACTGCTCTGCTGCTGGGGGCATCGTACTCCCGCTAGCGTTCAGGTCCGTGCGGATCACATTTTTGTCAGTCGAGCAGAACAAGCGTTTCCCCGTCCGGTCAAAGACCTCGGGCGCGGCGCCCACAACGTAGCTTGTGTTCATGCCACCCGACGGATTGCCACCTACGACCACAAATCGATAGCCGGACTTCGTTCCCCCGGCCAGGCTCTGATCAAGCAAGCAGGCTGTTTCGGCGGACTTGGTGCAAGGATCGGCGCCGCCAAGATTGGATAAGGACTCCGCATAACCTCCATAGGTCGCCTGGTACTGCACTTCAACCTGGTTAATGGCCCTTATCGAGCCGACGGCGGAAGCCTCGTTGGCATGAATCTGCGCCTCGCGCATGCTGGGAATTGCGATCGCCGCGATCACTAGAATCAGTACAACCACGATCATCAACTCAAGCAAAGTAAAACCTCTCTGACGTGCCATATGCGCCCCTTCCCTGTTCGGAAAGAGAACGATCGGGGCGCACGAACTTGCAGAAAAGCGTGGCGCTGCGCTCAGCGGACAGCCGAAGGCGGTTGTCCCGACAATGGTTCTCGGATTGGTCCTTCGTAACTTTTCTTTCCTATGTAGGATTCCTATACTTCGGATCATAGGATTCCGATATAGCCATGACGAAACGTATTCGATCGAAAATTGCCCGCGGCAGCGCTGAATTGGCCATTCTGTCGCTGCTGGCAGAAGAATCACTGTACGGATTCGAGATCGCCAAGCAAATCGGGGAACGAACCGGCGGGGCGTTGAAGTTCACGCTCGCCTCCCTGTACCCCCTGCTGTATGGAATGGAAAAGCGCGGATGGGTGGAGGCTTACTGGCAAGCAAACGCTGCCGGACGGGACCGCCGCTACTACCGGCTCACGCAGACGGGACGTCGCCAGCTCGGCCCCTTGCGCGAAGAGTGGCGTTCTTTCTTCCATGCGCTCGATGCCCTCGCAGGAGTCAACCATGCGTAATTGGGAAAAGGAGATACGAGAGCATCTGGCGAGCCTTGATTTGCCGCCGGAGACCAAAGACGAGGTGATCGCTGAACTTGCGTCGCACCTCGAAGACTTGGAACAAGAAGAATCGCGCGTCGAGGGGGGTTCTCAGGCTCTCGATCTCGCCGGCGTTTGTTGGTGCAAATTCGCGCGCGCTATTCAGACCGCGAAACATGAGGAGCGCGAAATGAACCGCAGAAAAAACTTTTGGATCCCGTTGTTCGTGAACCTGCTGCTGACCTCGGCTCTGATTAACATCTGCGACTGGCTCGGAATCATGGATCTGAGAATCTACCGAGTAGATCCCATCCCGTTGACCCCGCAACCCTGGCTCCTCGTGCTTCCCATCAGCGGGGCCACGGCGGCGTTTCTGGCGCGGCGCAGCGAAGGCTCGTCGCGTACGCGCCTGATTGCGGCGGTCGCGCCGTGCGTCATATGGTCTACGACGCCGTTCGTGCTTGGACTGATTTTTCTTTGGTTTCCCCAGACTTTCGTTGGAATTCCGCTCCGCTCGCTGGCATTGTCGTCAGTCTGGCTGTTTGTATTCCCGGGTTTGTCGCTGTTGCTGGGTGCCGCGCCGTTTTTGAGATCGCGGCTCGGCAGGCCGGAATGTGAGTGAAGGCGCGGCTATTGCGCGGGCGGCACGTATTCCTTGGGCTTGGCCGAGCCCTCGCCGAAGAAGAACATTTCCAACTGCTTCACGATGACTTCCTGATCTTCGCGGCGCGCCGGGTTCAAGCGGTATTCGTTGAGCAGCATCTTGCAGTGCTCCATCCACATGCGCCAGGCTTCCTGGGAGACGTTGTCGTAGACCTTCTGGCCGAGTTCGTTGTCGAACGGCGGCTCATCGAGGCCGGGCATTTCTTTGTTGAACTTCACGCAATGAACCATGTGCGCCATGGATACCTCACTAGGATGAATTCTGACCGCGCAGAGGCGGAATCTTTATCTTACATCTGATTGGATGTGGGGATAGAAGAGGGGATGCGGATGGATCGGTGAGTCCCTTAATCCGGCGCTTCGCGGCTGGACTGGCGATGGCGGCTGCCCCCATCTATGTTGTTGGTTGCAGGCTCAACTCTCCCGACGAAAATGCAGCCACAACCGGGCCACGACTCCCCACAGCATTAAGAGAGGAATCAGAGTGGCAAAGCCGTGCAGTCCGATGAGCTGGCCTAAATTGAATGCTCCGTAGCCTCCAGCGGCTTCGCCTGGCAGCAGCATCGACTCACGGTTGGCTGCAATGTTTCCCAACAAAAAGGCAGGCCATGAGGAATGCATAATCGGGCAAGCACCCTGCATGGCCAGCTGCGACGAAGTAGAGACGACCATCAGGGTGACAAACACGCTGCAGCATGCCAGCGCGATCAGCACCCGTCGCCATGGGAGCGAGGCGTGGGTCCAAGCCACGGCGAGCCCGAGGCCTAACATCGGGATAGCCGCTCCAGCGTAGCGCGGGCCGAAGGACAGGCCGGCTTTCCACCAGTAAAATGATGCGTTGAAGAGGAAGTAGTAGAGCACGATGGCGCCGGCTACGAGGGCCGGCCCGCGGAACCTTTTCTTTAGCCACCACAAGCCTGGGACCGCCGTGAGTAGCACCGGAGAGGCAAAGAACAATCCGCGCGAGCATCCAAACAGCAGCTTCAGGAGACGGTCGGGATGGGGATAGGTGAGGCCCATGTATCCCTGCTGCTGCATGAAGGAAAACGAATTAGGATCATAGTAGGAATAGCTCGGACGGAAACCACTGAAGGCTGCGTGCAGATAGCTGAACAGCACAATGGCGCAGGCGGTTGCGCCGAGGGTGACGCCCGCCACGACGCGCCATCGCGCGGCGCTGCCTCGCGACCACACTTGTGACAACGCCAGAAATGCAACCATGACTGACGCCGGGAGCGCGGGATACTCGGTGACGGTCGCCCATCCCGCAGCGAGACCGGCCGCCAGAGCCCACCAGAACTCTGCCTGGCCATCGCCGAGCTTTACCGCGGCGGCGTATGCAAACAGCAAACAGGCGCCGACTAAAGCATGTGCCCAGAATAAGCTCGCGTACGCCAGCATCGGCGTGCCGACGGATAACACAGTCGTGGCGAACGCTGCGCCCGTTACATCCGATCCAAATCGTAGCGCGAGGAAGAACAGGCACAATCCCGCGAAGGCTGTCGGCATCGCGACCGCACAGGCGGTCACGATGTAGGAGAGTGCATATTCCCCGCGCGGAGAATTTGGATCAACTCCGGCCGCTCGCATTGCTGCACGGGACACTTCGGCAAATGGCACGGCTAGAAAGACCAGACCGGGTGCCTTGTCGGAGTAGTAGTTTCCGTGAAGGCCGGCTTTGTCCTGCGTATTCTCGTGGTAGGCGTCGATCTGTAGCGTGTGCCGCTCAACAATCGCGCGCAGCAGATCGAAGCGGGAGTTCTGATTCCATCCGCCGCCCTCGTAGAAATAGATGAACGAACCGAAAATCGTGAGACCTAGGAGGGAGGCGAGCTTCCACTGCGCTGCGGGCGATAGCGGCATTGCGGTCAATCATAATGCTTCGGTTTCTCGGTATGCCGTTTTAGAAGTCAAAATCCCCACCTTGTCGCGCAAAACGCGACAAGGGTGGGCCCCCTCGAGATTTTCAATGCCGTTTTAGAAAGTGACTCTCAGGGCGAATTGCAGAACGCGCGGCATGTGCGCGCCGGTTGTGTACAGGAAGTTTGTTGTGCTCACGTACGGGTTCACGCCCGTCCACTCGGTGTGGTTGAAGATGTTGAATGCCTCGGCCCGGAACTGGACGTTCAGCTTCTCGATGGGCTTGAAGACTTTGTAGACCGACATGTCGAAGTTTACACGGCGGGGATTCCTCACGCTGTTTCGGCCGGAATTTCCGAAAGTCAGGCCCTGGGTCTGAACGTAGGCACTACAGTTGTAGAGAGGCACACCTTTGGTTTCGGGTGCAAGTGGAGGGCAGATGGGAACGCCGTTCGGATCGCCCACACGGTCCGCGTACGAACCGATGCCGGTGGTGCCGTCGGCTACGCCAGCGCTATCGCCGTAAACGCCGTTGACTACCGAAAAGGGAGTACCAGCCTGCGCTGTCATGATGCCCGCATACTGCCAGCCTCCGAGAAGTGACTTGGAGAAACCCTTACCCGTAAAAGGCAGGTCGTAGGTCCAGGCCACGTTCAGGATGTGACGCTGATCATAGTTCGAACTCGCATAATTGGCGTGCAAGTCGGCAGAATTCACAAAGTTGCTATCGAAATTGTCAGAAGAATTGTCGAGCGAGTGACTGTAGGTATAAGCCACATCAAGAGTCAGAGGCCCGCTGGTCTTTCGCAGGGAAAACTGAAGAGCGTTGTAATTTGAGTTGGCCACGCTTTCCACACGCTGGATCGATCCCAAACCGGGATAGTTCGTGCGAAACAGGTCCGGATTGTTTCCGCATGCGACGGCAAGGTTGATCGCCGGCTGTCCGCGGAGTCGCTTGCCATTTACCAGGAAACTGGGTTTCAGCGTGCTGCCTGCCTGCGAGTTGCAGATGTCGTCGGTAATCGGCTGCCCCGGAAGGAAGGGATTCTGAGCGGCAATGATGGGCAGTTGGTTGAGTTCGTGCTGCAGGGTCAGATGCGTTCCTTTGGCTCCCACGTATGCCAGGGTAGCCACTGTGTTGTGCATGAGATCGCGCTGGACGTCGAAATGCCATTGCTGCACGTAGGGCCAGACTATGCGATCGGGAATGGAAGTGGTGGAGAGCGGAAACAACAGGCCCTGCCCACCGATATTGGAATTACCGGTTACGTTGTATTGGGTGGGAGTCTCCACGATGGGCGGCGTGCCTTCGAGATCTTCGGCGTTGGCTTCCATGCCGTTGGTGTGCTCGAAGAAAATTCCGTAGCCGCCTCGGACCGCCATTTTGCCGTTGCCCAGCGGGTCCCACGAAAATCCCAGCCGCGGCGCCGGATTAAAGAGATGCCCTTTCAGGCAGCCACGCGGGATGCTACCAACGCCGCACTGGACCATCCCGTCGAAGGGATTGCCACTGCCGGGTATGATCGCGCCTTGCGGAATCCCAGGAGTGTCATTGATCTGTAGCCGGGGAGCGGCGGCGGGATCGTAAGCGGAGGGCGTCCAGTTCGAGATCAGATGATTTCTTTCCCAAAAAGTGCCGTAGAAACTGATGCGTACACCCAGATTCAACGTCAGGTTCTTCGAGATGTGGTAGTCGTCCTGAAAGTAAGGTTCGAAGATCTTGAAGTTGATATGGTACTTGGGTTGGGCGTTGGCCTGCGTAAAATTGGCGACGTTGCCCATCAAGAGGTCGGCGAATGCATTTCCGGTCGAGACCGGAAAGGTAGAGTCAAAGGTCAGGTCGCCGCCGAGATCGGTGTAGGCCATCTCATTTTTTTCGGCGTTCATGAAGTAACCGCCGAACACCAGCTTGTGCTTGCCTCGGCTCATTGTGATGTTGTCGCGGTATGTGAATGTCGGATTCGAATTTTGCCAGGGAAACGCCGTAGGGCCTTCGCAGAAACCACCGCCGTACGCGCCATTAGTCGAAAGACAAAGGCCGGGAAGCTTCCCCCCGAAGTCGGGAAACAATCCAGGCATGGTGAACGCCGCGGTTCTCATCCACACCGAAGGGTTGGTGTTGATCTGCTGGATGTGGTCGGTGGTATAGCTTGCCACAAATTCGTTGAGCAAAGTTGGGGTGACGGTGCTGGTGAGCCGGGCGACCATCTCGACGCCCGGACCGATAAAGTGCGTGCCGATAGTGGGAAAGGTTTCGCCTCCCCAGGTGACGGTGGCCTTGGTCGTATCCCAGGAATCGTGAATGGCGCGGAAAGTAAAGCGGTTTTTTGAATTGAAATCGTGATCGAGCCGAAGCAGTTCTTCACGCCAATGGGTGGGCTGTCCGACGGCGGCGGCGAAGATCGAATTCGCTCCCGAGCCTACGTTCGGCGCGGGAATCATGTTCAGCAGGATCAATGCGTTGGGATCGATAGACGGCAGTTGGTTATTGGGAAATGCGTTCCCGGTGTTGGGATCTACCGGGCAATCGGTTCCCGCATCACACACGTCGTTGAAATCTCCGTTGCGATTGTCGATAGAAGGCACAAAGTTGTAGAAGTTCTGGGGAACGTTCTCGCGGCGCCAGTTTTGCAGCCAGAAGATGAATGTGTGGTTCTTCCAGATCGGCCCGCCAACACTGTAGCCGAAGTCGTGCTTCTTGTAGCCGGATTTCGGGGTACCCGGTACATCGAAGTAGTTATGCGCGTTGAACGCTTCATTGCGCGCGAATTCCCACAGGGATCCGTGGAAGGCGTTGGTGCCTGACTTGGTCTCGACCTCAACGGTTCCGGAACCGTTCTTGCCGTATTGCGCTCCGTAGTTTGAAGTAAGCACCTGCACTTCTTCGATGGCCTCGACGCTGGGATAGACATTGAGGGAAAAGTTACTGCCGTTATCCATCATGTCGCCACCGTCAACTTCCCAGTTGTTGTATTCGGTGCGGCCTCCGTTGACGCTGTAGCTGATGCTGCCTTCGGCGCCGACGACGCCTTCATCCTGGCCGGTTTGATTACTGACACCGGGGACGAGGGTGACGAGCTGCGTGAAATTGCGCCCGTTCAGCTGCAGCTGCACGAGCTCCTTGCCGGTTATAGTGCCACCCAACTGGGCCGACTCGGTGTCAACCTGGGCGAGGCCTTCGCCGTGAACTGTAACTTCCTGGTGCGCACTGCCAATCTCCATCGAGATGTCGATGCGCGCATTCTGGGCGACGCGTAGCGTTACTCCCTGCGCCTGATAGTTCCGAAATCCGGCTGCTGTGACTATGAGGTTGTATTGGCCCGGCGGCAGGGCGGCTGCGACATATTCTCCGGCGGAGTTCGTCGTTGATTCGCGAACTGTACCCGTAGCAGCATTTTTCACGCTGACAACCGCTCCCGGGATCACGGCGCCGGTGTTATCGCGGACGGTGCCAGTCAGAGTGGCTGCGTCTTGGGCGGGGGCTGTTGCTGAAAACAAGAGGAACAGCCCTAACAAAAGCGAGCGAGACTGCAGAGCGTCGCGGGTCTGCATAGTTCCCTTTCTCAAAAGAACTTGCTTGCGCGCCGTGTGGGCGAGACGCCCACGCGACAGCCGGCACGATGCCGGCGCTACTAATACTCCGGCGTAATCGCTTTCGCTTCCTCGAACGTGATTCGCTGCTTCTTCTTGTATGACAGGTTCGCCATATGGACGGCGATGGCGGACCGGTAACCGACCTCCACAGGCGCGTTCGGAGTGCGGCGCGTGCGGATGCAATCGATCCAGTTCTGCATGTGGTTCTGGTTAGGTGTCTTGCCCTTCATTGCCTCGCCGGTAGGACGGTTTGTCTTCTCCGGCCAGTATTGGATGGGCTCTTCGAAGTGATGTTCGATGGTTCCGTCGCTACCGAGGATGCGATCCCCGAGCTCGTAGTGACGGTTGCTGAACGTGGACTGCCAGGTCACGACGATATCTTTCGGGAAGTCTAGCGTGACAGCGATCGTGTCGGGAACCTCGCGGCCATCTTTTTCGGAGAAGACTCCGCCGGACATGTAAGCAGCCGAGGGCAGCGGAAGATCGAGGGCGGACATGATCCAGGCGATCTGGTGGACCATGTTTTCCGCGCAGTTGCCGCCGGAGAATTCCCAGAACAATCGCCAGTTGATGAACTTGAATCCGTCAAAAGTGCGGTCAGGACGTCCGTTGAGAAAAGCGCTCCACTCGACGTTCTGCGGCGTGCAATCAGATGGAACAGGGCGCACCCACTGGCCCTTGCCATGTGGAGTGTTGCGGCTCATCCAGGACTCGACGTGGGCGACTTTGCCGACTGCGCCGTCTTTAATAAGTTGCTTGGTGTCGACGAGGGCGCCTGAACTCTCGTGCTGCAACCCGATCTGCACGACCCGGTCCGAGGCTTTGGCCGCGGCCAGGCATTTGTCGGCTTCGGGAATCGACCAGGTCATGGTCTTCTCCGAATAAAGATCTTTTCCGGCGGCGAGCGTGTCGAGGAAGTGGCGTGCATGGATGTGGAGCGGACTGGCCACGATGACGCCGTCTATATCCTTCATGTCGAGCAGGCGGCGGTAGTCGTCGACAGTCTGAATGTTCGGGACCTTGCTCTTGGCCTGGTCGCGGCGGCGACTGTAGACGTCCGCCATGACCACCAGTTCGACGTTCGGAACTTTCACGATCTGATCGAGCAGATCGTTGCCGCGGTCGCCGACGCCAATCATGCCAACCCGGACGCGATCGTTTGCGCCCAGTACTCTTGAAGACGGATAGGCGAGCACGGCAGCGCCGATGGCGGCTTGCTTCAGGAAGGTGCGACGGGTCTGGTTGGTCATGAGATCCTCCGGGGGTTAGTGGTCCGTGGCTAGTGGTCAGTGGTCGGCGCCCAAGCTGATTCGATCTTTTGCTGACCACTGGCCACTGATCGCTGGCCACTGGTTACCATGCGTCCGCTGCCTGCAACAGCTTCTTCATTCCGGCCCAGCTTTTGCGCGACGACTCTTCGGATGTACCTCCGCCGTGCCAGTGGGTTTCGAGGCTGACGGCGAAGTGGTAGCCGTCGCGCTTCAGGGCTTTGAACTGGTCAGCCCAGTCGATCATGCCTCCGCCCATGGGCGCCCAATCATATCCCTTGCCTTTCTTCACCGTGTCTTTGCAGTGGCAATGTCCGATTCGGTCTTTGGGCAGCAGATTGTAGCCGTTGGGAAATGGGATCTCGCCGCTGGCGGCGGCGTTGCCGGGATCCCAGTTCAGCATGAACGAGCGCGATTGCACCGCGCTTAAAACTTTCGCGCTTTCGGCCCCGGTCGCGGTGTTACACGCGGGCTCGTTTTCCAAAACGAGGATGATTCCCTTTTTCTCGGCTTTGGCGGCGGCATCGCGCAATTTGTCGTTGATGGCATCACGATAAGGAGCCTGATCCTCTAACCGCCAGAAGTCGAAGCAGCGAACTCGGTCCGTCCCGAGGGCTTTGGCCATCGCGATGGCGCGGTCGAGCACTTCGTCCTGCTCAGCCAACGTGAAGCTTGCGTTGAAGCTCTTGGCCTCGCTGTACTTCGATTTTGGCGCACCCGGCCAATCAACCTTGAACAGCGGGCTGGCGATGTCGGTGACTTTGAGCTGATACTTGTCGAGCAGGCGGCGGGTTTCCGCAACTTCTTTCTCGTCGAGGCTGACAATGTTTTTGTTCCACATCCCGCGCAGCTCGATCCATCCCATGCCGAATTCCTTCGATGCCACTTCGCAGACGTGACCGAAGTCCTGCGAGATCTCGTCGTTGATTACGGAAACGCGGAATGGAGAGGCGGATTCGCCGAAGGCGAAGCGGGGCGTCCCGGTTACGACGGTCGCGGCGGCCATTCCGGCGAGGAATTCACGGCGGGGGATTCCGGACATCGGCGGCTCCTGGGGTTTAGAGGTGAAGATAAATCTACACCATTAAAATACCGGAAGGTAGCCGAGTGATTACGCAGGTCGGACGATAAGAATCTGTAGAGACGGTGCTTGCAACGCCTCTGCCGGTAGCGTCCTACACTCAAGGTCAGCCGAAGCGGTCGGCAGAGAGACGTAGAACGCTACGTCTCTACGGATGCGGAAAACGACGGATCTTCGCGCGCAAAACAAAACGTCCCGGACTCAGTTTGAGTCCTGGGACGTTTGCTGATCAGCCCTCCCCCAAGTGCTGCTCGATTGCTAATCTAATCCTGCCCCGCGATTCGGTAAATGGCCCCTCCGTGCCAGCCATGGCACGAGGGTATAGTTACTCGGAACTACGGCGCGGCACCCGCAATTCTGAATGCGTGAGAATTCTTGGCGCGCAAAACAAAACGTCCTGGACTCAGTTTGAGTCTCAGGACGTCTGTTGATCAGCCCTCCCCCAAGTGCTGCTCGATTGCAAATGTATTCCTGATCTCTAATCCGGTAAATGGCTCGTCCGTGCCAGCCATGGCACGAGTGGTCCAGGAATTATTCTTGGATACCTCGCTTGCATTTCCACCCGGCGCCCTCGACTGGAAGCCTGCTAAAAAACATGCACCCGGATCAGCGTTCTGAAAGGGCGCGCCTTCAGCCGCGCACGTCCCGTCAAATTGAATCGCCGCTTTAGCGCTGAGGAACGCTTTCGAGGTGACAAAGAGTTTTTCAGGAGCCTGCTAGAAGACACCGTGACCGCAAAAGTTAAAATCCTCATCCTGTCGCAAAAACCGCGACGAGGATGGAAGTAGGCGCCGGCTCAGGGCAGATAGCATCGCTTACGAAGAACACCTTTTTCGGATTTTCGCGCGCAAAACAAAACGCCCCAGACTCGATTTGAGTCTTGGGACGTCTGTTGATCAGCCCTCCCCCAAGTGCTGCTCGATTGCTAATCTATTCCCGACTCCAAATCCGGTAAATGGCTCATCGGTGCCAGATATGGCACGAACGGGTAGTATGGTTAACTGCATGAAACTACGAGGCTTCAGCTACGCGCACGTGTTTTATCGAAAATTGACTCAAACGGCGCGTTGGAAACAATGGCCCGGCAAAGATTTCCACTCACGCCACGAGGACACATGATCCGAAATCCGAGGGTTCTGCTCGCAACGACGTTCGCTCTTCTGATTCTTCCCCAGATGCTTGCACAGGCCGCCTTCCGTCCGGACAAAATGGAGACCGTTCTTTACGGCGCAGCCTATTATCCCGAATACATGCCGTATGAGCGTCTCGATAAAGATGTCGAACTGATGAAACAGGCCGGCATTTCGGTCGTACGCATGGGCGAATCCAGTTGGGGATTGTGGGAGCCGGAAGACGGGCGCTTCGAGTACGCCTGGATGGACCGCGTCGTCGAGCAGATGCACAAGGCTGGCATCAAGGTCATTATGGGCACGCCGACATATTCCATTCCGGCATGGATGTACAAAAAGCATCCCGAGATCGTGATGACAAAACTCGATGGCCACACGATCACCTATGGCCTGCGGCAGAATGCAGACCTGTTGAATCCCACGTACCGGTTTTATTGCGAGCGCATCATTCGCAAACTCGCCGAGCATTACAAGGACAATCCGGCAGTCATCGGATGGCAGATCGATAACGAGACTCCGCCGGGCGGGGCCGCCAATAAAGACATCCAGGATGGATTTGTTGAGTATCTGCAACACAAGTTCAAGACGGTCGATGAACTCAACAAGAACTGGGGGCTGAATTACTGGGGCCAGCGACTGAACGACTGGACGGAGATTCCTCCGCAGGCCGGGATTCTCAACCCGGGATGGAAGCTGGAGTGGACCCGTTACTCGCAGTGGATCACGACCGACTTTCTGGCGTGGCAAGCAGGACTGGTGAATCAGTACAAACGTCCAGATCAATTCGTCACTCAGGACTTCGCGGGACCGCCGCGGCCTGAAGTCAACGAGAGCGATATCTCGAAGAGTCTCGACATTGTTGCCGCCAATCCTTATCACGGCACCCAGGATGAGTTCGACGGCGAGGGTTCGTCCTACGAGGGCGACTATAGCCGCTCGCTCAAGCACACGAACTATCTCATTACGGAAACCAATGCAGACACGATCGGGTGGGATTCGAAGAATCAGTATCCACCATACGACGGCCAGTTGCGGCTCGATGTGTACACGCATCTGTCTTCAGGCGCGAACATGGTCGAGTACTGGCACTGGCATTCGATTCAGTACGGCCAGGAAACCTACTGGAAAGGCATTCTCGGTCACGATCTCGAGCCCGGCCGGCCGTATCAGGAGATGAGCAAGACGGCCCATGAATTGCGCCGCATCGGGGGCCAGATTGCGGATCTCAAGCGCACTAGTTCGGTCGCCATCCTCTACAGCTCGGACTCATACTGGGGCATCGAGTTCATGAAGTTCAACGATCACGACAATTACCGGACGATCCTGAAGCAGATGTACCATGTGCTCTACAAGAGCAACGTCGGCGTCGACTTCGTGTTTCCCGAAAGCACGAATTTTTCGGATTACAAAGTGATCGTGGTGCCGCCGCTCTACGTAGCCACCGACGCTCTTCTGAACAAGTTGGTCGATTTCGTGCGGAACGGCGGACATGTGGTTATGGCGTTCAAGAGCGGATTCACCAACGAATTCGATACTGTGCGGTGGACCACGATGCCCGGTCCGCTTCGCGAGGCTGCTGGATTCCACTATCAGGAGTTTTCCAACCTCCGTCAGCCTCTGGCGTTGAAGGGCGATCCCTTTCATGCAGGCGACAGCAACAAGGTCTCGGATTGGGCGGAGATGCTCACGGTCGACACCGCCGAACCCATCGCGTTTTACGATCACCCGTTTTTCGGGAAGTATCCCGCGATTACGCGGAATTCTTTCGGAAAAGGAAGCCTTACGTACGAGGGAACGGTGTTATCGGACGCGCTGCAGACGAAGGTCATTCTGGAGGTTCTGCAGCGTGCCGGCGGGGCGGGGCCGGATCAGAGCCTTCCGGCAAGCGTGCGCGCCAAACATGGAACGAATCGCAACGGAAAGATGCTGCACTATTACTTGAACTATTCGAGCGATCCGCAGACATTTACCTATTCGTATGGCGCCGGAACCGAATTACTGACGCAGGCAGCCGTGTCGAAATCCCAGAAAATCACCATAAAGCCCTGGGACTTGGCGTTAATTGAGGAAAAGTAAATTCCCTAAGTAGAAGAGGCACACCCGATGGCCGAGGCGCACCTGTTTTTGCGGGCCCCTGGGGAAGGCGTGGGTTTTGTGGAATTCCCTGTTATGGATGTCATCCTGAACGGCGGCGAAGCCGGCGTGAGGGACCGCACGAGGGCTGAAGGTTCGAGGTAGTGGACAGGAATACTCACGCTGCATCCAGCGTTTACGGTCTCGGATACTGTACTGCCGCTTACGCGCTTCATACGGTCCTTCGGAGGGCTGGCACCCTCCTCAGGATGACATCACATTTGATTCGAGAATCACATTCGGATGGGGTCTCTTTGCGTCCGGCTGAAACTGGTGGCGCTGGTACCATCCGTAGCTCAGATCGCGCCATTTCCGATTGGTCGACTCGATCAGTTTGATTTTCTCCTCCCGGCGCAAAGCTTTCATTTCCTTTTCGCGGCGGATCGCACTCATCACTGAGCCATACCGTTCGAAATATACGAGATTCGTCGCGTTGTATTTTGCGGTGAATCCAGGGAAGGCGTGCGTTTTGTGTTGAAAGACGCGATGTTCGATGCCACTGGTCATTCCGATATAGAGGACACGCCGCTGGCTGGCCAGGATGTAAACGTAATAGATCTTGGGCATGCGGCGAGGATGCCCGTGTACTACCGGCTGGTCAGTGATGGATGTCACATGATGTGCGGTGTCTCTCCCGATTTGGGATTCCTTCTCTTCAAGCATGTCATCCTGAACGGCGGCGCAGCCAGCGTGAGGGACCGTACGAGGGCGGAAGGTTTGATGAAGTGGACCGGAATACTCACGCTGCATGCGGCGTTAACGATCTCGGCTGCTGCATTGCTGCTTTACGCGCTTCGTACGGTCCCTCGGAGGGCTGACGCCCTCCTCAGGATGACATTAGGTTTGATTTGAGAATTACATTTGCAATCAAAACATCCCCGTAAGAATTTTCGAGGAAGAAATAGAGCCTCCGTTTCGGCCGGAAATTGCGTCCAAGACAAGGATGTTTTACGTCAGACGCATGAAACGGACTACCCTGATCCACCGCACCGCACGCTGCGCTCTCTTTCTAACCATCGCGATCATTGCGGGCACAGGTACGGGGGCACAAAGCGGCACGCAACCCGCGCCACCACAGGCTCCAGCACAGCCAGCCTCGCAATCCGGAGCGAGCCTTCCTCCCATTCAACTCGACGGTCACGAAGTCCTGCACCACCTCAACCAGGCGATCAGCTGGTACCGGCACTCGACCGCGGGAATTCGCGACGTCGGGCTGCCGAGTGACGCAATCTATCAGGACAATGCCAAAACCCTCGGGGCGCAGGCGGTGCAACTTGCGTTTCAATCCGCCAAAGCGGAGAGCTCGCTCATCATGGCGCAAAATGGCGACGAGCCAAATCAAGGGGCGTCCGAAAGCACGCAGAAACTGCAGCAACTGAAGCAGAGGACTACTTCACAGATCGATCAATTGCAGCCTCAGATTGAGAAGTTGAACGCGAAAATTCCCAAGACGCCTGCGTCGAGGCGCAATAGTCTCATTTCGCAGCGCGACGCGCTCCAGAGTGAACTCGAGTTGCAAAAGTCTCTACTCGATGCCATTGAAAAGATGGCAAAATTCGTCGAGAACAATGGAGAAGCCGGGCACGGTCTGCAGGGCGACATCAACCGGCTGGCGCAATCTATTCCCGAGGTGCTTGGCCACACGAATGTCGACAAGACCGGCGCAACCCAAGACAAAGTCGAAGCGGCGAAATCCCCGGCGAAACCATCGCTCTCTAACTCGGGCGGCCTGGTTGGGGACACGATGACGCTCTATGACTACATGAGTACGGTCCACCAGATCGACACTGTCATCAAGGAGACCAACTATACCCGAGATGTGGCGGATCACCTGCGCACGCCGCTCCGAGATGCGATGCGGGCGACGATTCAACGAAGCCAGCAACTGGCCAACCAGAACGCCAGCAACGAGCCTCAACAATTGTTAGCGCAACGCCAGGAACTCGAGCAACTGACGCAGCGGTTCAAGTTACTGGAGAACGTGCTTCTGCCGCTGAGCCAAGAACTCGTCGTCGTGGGCAGTGCCCGCACGAATCTGGAGCAGTGGCGTGACTCAATCGCGCGGGAAGCCAAGTATGTTCTGCGAGCAGTCCTCTTGCGAGTGGTGGCGATTCTCATCGCGCTGGGACTGATCCTCGTGCTTTCCGAAGTGTGGCGGCGGGTAACCTTTCGTTATATCGGAGATCCCCGCCGGCGCCGGCAATTTCTGGTATTGCGACGCGTGGTCATTGGCTTTCTGGTAGGCCTTGTTCTCATATTCGGCTTCGTTAGCCAATTCAGTTCGCTGGCTACTTTCGCCGGATTCATTACCGCAGGCATCGCCGTTGGCTTGCAAGCCGTGCTACTTTCGGCCGCGGCTTACTTCTTCATTATCGGCCGCTATGGAATTCGAGTGGGCGACCGGATCAGCGTGGCTGGAATTACCGGAGATGTCGTCGACATCGGCCTGGTGCGGATGTATGTGATGGAACTGGCCGGCACTGGTTTGGACTTTTATCCCACGGGCCGCATCGTGGTGTTCTCAAATTCCGTCCTCTTTCAGACGGGCACTCCGCTGTTCAAGCAGATTCCCGGGACAGAGTATGCCTGGCACGAAGTAGTAGTGACGATTTCGCCGAATGGGAACTATAAGGCGGTGCAAGAGAAATTGATGGCCGTCGTCAACGAAGTCTACTCAAAATATCGCGACCAGATCGAGCACCAGCATGCCGCAGTCGAGCGGCGGGTTGATATACAGGTCGACGTGCCGCGGCCTGAAGCCCGGCTGCAGTTCGCTGAAGGGGGACTCGAATTGATGGTGCGCTATCCGGTAGAAATCCGGCGCGCTCCGGACACGGACGAAGAAATGACCCGCCGTGTGCTCGACTTGATCTCGAAAGACGAAACTCTGAAGACGGGGATTTCGGGAATTCCGAAGATCCGGTCACCGATCAGAGGATAGCCAACAACTTGGGAAACCAAGGG
>DATEHP010000100.1:0-15205 GCA_035279505.1 Candidatus Sulfotelmatobacter sp.
GGGTTATTTCCCGGAGTTGCTGGCGAACGCGGATGCGGTGAGCGCAAGTATTCGCCCGCTGTTGCAGCTGAGTCGGGAGTCGATCACGCGATTGCAAAGGACCGAAGGATCTATCATCCGCTCGCTCCAACGCGATCCGCTGCTGGCGGAAAGAGTGCGGCGGCTGCAGACGATTCCCGCCGTTGGTAAGGTCTGCGAACGCAGGGGACACAGCCGAGAGGCACTAGATGCGAGCTGAAGATCTTGACCGGGAAGTGCGCGCTCTCGCGAGCGCGCCTGGCCACGTGTGTGTTTTTCCTTGACAGAAGACTTACATGGATGTCGGTCGGCCACATCCTGAGTAGGAAACGTGATGACTTGAAGGAGCTTTGTGCGAACTGTGAGCGAGAAGCGGAGACCCTCCGAGATGGAGCAGCAGGGATTCAGCTAGGACGATTTTCGGCTTCCGTCTCCATGTTCGTCCTCTGCCACTGCAATCTTCCCTCCGCGCAGCTGCCGAGAGCGTCCGTTTTCCACGAGCAGGACCGATCTTGGACTGTGAAGTGCGGTAGCCGGAAAATCAGCAAGACCACCGCGTCACTCACAGCTCTGTTTACGAAAGAAGAAGTTGAGGGCACTCCTGCTAACAAGACCGGTCCACACCGCGATTCACTTTCTGGGATGATGCGAGCAGCTATATTTTTCCCGGCTTTTTGCGCGATTCGACCGTTTCCTGAAATTGACATCAGTGGGGAGGCACTCTTCCCTCCAAAATAAGAGGCCAGCGGAGTGCTGGCCTTGAACAAGCCTGGTTGCAATCGTCTATTTGCTGCAAGTTTTGCTAACCATTTTGAGATTGGTGACCTGCATATCGCCGTATTCCTCTTTTCCGGCCGCATTCTCCATCTGGCCTTCTTTCTTCTCCTGCTCGGCCTTCTCCTTCTGCTGCTCGGCTTTTGATTCCCGGTGCGCAGAACCCGTCACAGTCACCTCATGACCAACGTGCTGGTCGAGCTTGACGCTGCTGCTGCGCAAGCCCCAAGTCTTGCCATCTTTTCCTGTAATGGTAAACTCGTCCGGCTCATCCCCTTTTTGCAGGCAACCGGTGACCGTCTTGGTATGACTCATGGCTTTATGTCCGGTCGGCTTCGTGCTGTCTTGACTCGTGGTCTCCTGTGCTAGCGAGGCGAAAGACATCAAGAAAACGAGCGCAAACAGGCCAAATATCATTCTTTTCATGTTGAGCTCCTCGTCATGGAAACTACTCGGATCTACTTAACCTACTCGTCGGCTCCGACCCCAAAGACAAGTGACGCGAGCGGCTAACAACCTCAAACAGGACGAGTGTGCTCTTGCGCGGCTCCTCAGTCAAGGGGCGTCCGCGCGGGCACATTCCAGAGAGTTGATCCATTAAAGCTCTGGGAGTACCATTTGCGCCGAAAAATGACGGATGCTGCTCTTCACGACCACGAAAGACGCCGGTACCCCAGATCAAGAGCTAAGGTTCCGGTTGAGCTGTTGTGTCCGGGGAAGGCGCCGAACGTAAAGGTCCAGTCGGCACAACTAAGGCTGATGAGATCTTCGCCGTGAAAGTCACTGCCTGACCCTGGGTGGATGGGTTCGGCGAAGAGGTGAGGGTGGCCGTGCTCGTCGTCTGCAACACCAATTGGTTCAGTACTGCGGACGTGCGCTTAAGTTGGCAGCGTCTCACAGGTACATGGCGGTAGCGGGAAGCACCGCAGTTAGTGAGACTCTCACATTCTCTGCGTAAGTCTATGGCGGAGCTCTCAAAGATTCGTCCAGAGCGCAACCTTTCTAAGCTGAACGGATCTGTCGTTTCGAATTACCTCGAGTCGGTAGTGCTATTTCGTCGGGACAAGATTTCGCGAATCTTGCCGTTAAGTTGGTCGATCTGAAATGGCTTTTGCATCAGTCTGAGTTCGTCGGAGATAGAGTCGTCCGTCACCTCATCGTAGCTATATCCTGACATGTACACGAACTCGGTATCTGGACGAGCTTTTCTTAAGGCTGCTGCCAATTCCGGTCCGCTCATGTGCGGCATGATTACATCGGTGACAACCATTCGGATTTCGCCGGGGAATTGTTCGGCTACGCGGAGTGCATCCATTCCGTTGAGTGCCTCTAGGACCTTATACCCGCGAGCCTGTAAACCTTCCCGTAGGAGGTGGCGAAAAGCTGTTTCGTCTTCCACGACGAGGACAGTCTCGGACCCCTTCGCCTGATCTAGACCCCCTGCATGATCAAGGCCGGCGGAAACAGCCTCGGTTGACTCCTCAAGCCGAGGAATATAGATGGTGAATGTCGATCCCTTTTGAAGTTCGCTGTTCGCAAAAATGTAACCGCCACTCTGCTTGACTATTCCGTAGACTGTAGCAAGGCCCAGACCGGTACCTTTTCCGTTTGTCTTTGTAGTAAAGAACGGTTCGAAAACTCTTTCTAGCGTCTGCTGATCCATCCCCATGCCTGTATCGGCGACGGAGAGCATTAGATAATCACCGATCGCCACATCGATTCCCGATACATTCGCAGACTTTTCAAAACTGACGTTCGCGGTTGATATAGAGAGTGTGCCGCCCATAGGCATGGCGTCGCGGCCGTTGATGGCAAGGTTCATGATCACTTGTACGATTTGTCCGGCATCCGCCCTTATTTTCCAGAGATCTGGACAAAGCCTCGTCTCAACTCTGACGTTTTCGCGCATGAGCCGCTGAAGCATTCTCTCTGTTTCACGGACAACGGAGTTGACACTAACGACCGAGAGCTGCATGACCTGCCTGCGGCTGAAGGCAAGCAGTTGAGCGGTCAACGATGCTGCTCGCTCCCCGGACTTTTTGATCGTGGCCAGTTGCACCTTCATCGATTCTTCAATTCCTGAACTCTGCGATAGCAACTCGCTGTAACCAATGATCACCCCGAGAAGGTTGTTGAAATCATGTGCCACGCTGCCAGACAGTTGACCGAGTGCTTCCATCTTTTGCGAATGGCGGAGTTGTTCTTCGAGAGAACGCTGAGCGGTAACATCCTCGGCGATGATTTCGATGAGGTCGTCCTGGTTCAATCCTTGAGTGACTCTGCGCCCGCTTGCTCGGACATGGATCGGCCTTTTGTCACTGCGTTTCCATGTGAATTCGATGGCGTTAAAGAAATCGGCCCGTGTCGGCTGAGTGCGCGCTCCATAGGCATCGCTCCCGGCGTACAGGTCGCGGGAGAGCGAGAGTCTCAATACCTCCGCCTCGGATTGATAACCCAATAATTTCACCATCGCCGGGTTGGCTTGCAGAAATCGATCATCTCGAACGCTCATCGTCGCGATTCCGTAAGGAGCGTTGTCCACTAGGGCACGGATGGCGCGCTCGGAACGGCGAAGTGCGTCTTCCATCTTCTTTCGTTCCGTAAGGTCAAGTCCAATGGCGGCAAGATATGGCTTACCCTCCAAGTCCACCTTGACACCGGTGAAGTAGTAGGGAGCGGTTTTTCCGCCCTCTATCAGCATCTCCGCCTCGGTATGTGCGATTCCGCGGTTAAAAACTTCCTCGCGAGCGAATCTGGCCTTTTCCCTGTCTTCTGGTGAGATATTCCCGAGGTTTCCAACTTCGTCCGGCCGATGCCGAATGGTCAACTCCATATTTTTGTTCCAGCGAATATTTCTGCCATTTTCGTCCTGCAGCACGAAGACTCCCGGCAGACCTTCGATGACTGCATCGGCAAGAGATTTCTCTCGCGAGAGCGCCTTCTCCGCACCGCGCCGCCGGCGAATATTAAGAATGAGGCCAACAATTAGGAGGGTCTGGAGAATCCCGATTGCAGTTACCGCAAGTATTAGAATTCGATATCGCTCCCAGGCTGAGGGTTCGCGGAACAGTTCCAATGTCGACGGAGGCAGGCGGTTTTCACTGATTCCCCATCTCTGGAGTTCACGCCCATCTACTGTGTCTCGCATTGAGTCGTCGCGCACAATCGGAATGCTGCTTGCTCTCTCTCCGTTCAACACAGGAACTGCGAGGTCGGCGAGTTTCTTGCCGGTAATCTCGGGATTCGTCATCCGGCCACCGACAACTCCATGACCGATGTAGCTCGAATAGATTCCATAGATTGGAGCATGAGCGCTCCGCGCAATCAGGTCCAAGGTCTCTTCCGGCAAGAGAAACTGTCCGGTGGCATCCTGAAAGAAGAAGGTGTTTACGATGATCGTGTGAGGGGGTAGGTCTGCGATTCGCTGTAACAGCTCGTTCATCGGCAGATTTGCCAAATAACGCAGATCGACCTTCTCAGCATACGGATCCAGGTCGTTGTGGAGCTGATCCAGCCAATATTTTTCGAGCCTCGAACTGCCCACGATAATTGCAACGTGTTGTGTATCGGGTTGAAGCTTCAAAGCCAGGTCAAGCGTGCCGGCAACATCATCCCTGCCAGCCACTCCAGTGATGTTCGCGGTCGGGGTTTTCGACAAATACTCTTCCAGGTCATTCAGGCGCCGCTCATTGAATAGCGCTACCATCGGCGTTCCGGGAAAAAGGTGTTCGCCTTGATTCAAGAGGAACTGCGTGGCGCCGAATGAAACCGGAATGATGAGGTCGGGTTTTCTCTGGCCGTACTCCATCTCCAGTCGCTTTACTAAGTCCTGCGCGTGCTCTGAAGACGGGAATCGCACCAGGTCAAGATATTCGGTGTAGAACTCGACGCGTCCGTGGACGCGCATTCTCAGTTGCGATCGCACGACACGATCGAATCCGGCATAGAGTTCTTGTTCGTTGTCAAAGGAATACAGGATCAGCACTCTCTTGGGTGGGGCGAGGGGGTCTTGCGCAGAGGCGGGGCAAAGAACAAGAAGTGTGCCCACTGCGCCGAGGATCGCAAACAGTGCCGCTCTTCGAGTTAGCGCCGAGCACGCCTTGACCATCAATCACCCGCTTTTAGGGCGGTTGTCGTACAAGCGCTCAGGGAGCGTCGCACACCGGTTGCGCACCCGAAAGGGAGGCAAAACCGATATCCCTTGGGGAATAGGGTCCGGAAATAGTAGACCATTTTAGCGCTTGTGACTACGGAGAATTAGCACGTCGCGAGTTGTGCCGGAACCATCTCAGGTTCTGACCTTGGCCCTATAATGTGGGTACTCGCAGGGGCGCATGGCGAACTCCTTCAAAAGCCGCAGCATTCTTCTGGTGGATGACGATGACGATCTGCGTCGTGCCTATGTGGCGCAGTTCAGTAGTAACGGATTTCTCGTAGATGAAGCCGAAGATGTGGCTGGGGCAGAAAAATGCTTTCGATCTACCCCTCCCGATGTCGCCATCCTGGACTTCCGTCTCCCCGATGGAACCGCGCTGGAACTCGTGCGGCACTTCAAAGAGCTCGAGCCGACCGTCCCTCTTATTGTTCTGACCGGCTTCGGTTCCATGGAGTTAGGAGTTTCGCTCATTAAGCAAGGCGTTGAGCAATGTCTCTCGAAACCCGTAGAAGCTTCCGCTTTGCTTTTGATTGTCAACAAAGTCTTGGAGAATTCTCGCAATCAGCAAAAACAGAGAGCCAGCATGGTGCGCCGCCGCCGCGTGGTGCTGAATCCGTTCCTTGGAGAAAGCGCGACGATTCAGCGGATGAAGGAAGCCGCAACAAAGGTCGCTAACAGTCAGAGTCCGGTCCTGATCCAGGGAGAGACTGGAACAGGCAAGGGAGTGCTGGCTACATGGCTGCATGAAAACGGTCCGCGCTCGGAAGAGTCTTTCGTCGATTTAAACTGCGCGGGACTTACCCGCGAATTTCTGGAATCAGAGTTATTCGGTCACGAAAAGGGAGCATTTACCGGAGCGGTTACCGCCAAACCAGGACTCCTCGAGGTAGCCCACCGTGGAACGATTTTCCTCGATGAGATCGGTGACGTAGACCCCACCGTTCAACCAAAGTTGCTCAAGGTTTTGGAGGAGAAGAAGTTCCGCCGCATGGGCGATGTGCGAGACCGTTTTGTCGATGTGCGTCTGATTGCCGCTACACACCAAGACTTGCGCCGATTGATCGAGTCCAATGCATTTCGCGGTGATCTCTACTTCCGCATCAGTACCGTTCCTTTGGCGATCCCGCCACTACGCGAACGCGGCGACGATATTTCGCATATTGCTCGAACCATCCTGGCAAGGATCTGCTCAGACATGGCGCGACCACCGGTGGAATTGTCCGAATCATCGGTCGAACGTCTGCGGTCGTATTACTGGCCAGGTAATATTCGCGAACTCCGCAATGTGCTGGAGCGGGCACTTCTTTTTACCGATGGTACAGTGCTGGAACCATCTGATTTCTCTTTCGAGCAGCAATCGCAGACCCGCGGGAGTTCATACAAGCCGGACTGGACGCTGGAAGAGCTGGAACGCTTTCACATCTCATCGGCGTTTGCAGCCGAACAACAGAACGTCGAAAAGGCAGCCCGGCGACTGGGCATTGCGAAGAGCACGCTTTACCAGAAGTTGAAGGCACTCAATCTCACTTAGCTTGTTCGATTTCTAGAATTCATTCTGGAATTCAAACTCTTCACTTCCCCGGCAGTCGTAGTACAACCCTCGCTCATCAAGAAGCCCCAGAAGTCAGCATCTTGCATCGCTGTGACTCAGAGACACAAATGGCAATGCGATTGCCATATCGATAGAGCCTGCTGCTGAAATTTCCCAAGCGGTGAATGGGGTCAAGCGATGTCAAAGAAAGTACTGCTGGTCGACGATTCCTCGACCACGCTGATGATGGAAGAATCGATTCTCAAACAGAACACACCGTACGAGTGTGTGACCGCTAAGGATGGCATGGATGCCATCTCGCGGGCTCTCGTGGAGAATCCCGACTTAGTGCTGATGGATGTCGTCATGCCTCGCCTGAATGGGTTTGAGGCCTGCAAGCGCATGCGATTGGAACAAAGCTTGCGCGACACTCCAATCATTCTGGTCACAACTCGAGGCGAGGAGGAGTACGTCGAGGCGGGATACCAGAGTGGCTGTAACGACTACATCACAAAGCCGGTCGACGGATTCGAACTGGTCACGCTCCTCCAGAGCTACCTCGGCGAATAACGGATTCCAAGGAAAGGATTTACTTAATTCGGGCATGAGCGAGACCACATACACAACGCGCGACGAACGCCCGTCACGCCTGCGAGATGTCACAAATCAGGCCAAGATCTATGCGGCTCGCATGCGCCTGCAAAATGCGGTCGATCAGGCAGATGCCCTCGATGCCATCCGTGAAATCGCCGGGAACGTCATCGGTACCGAGGAGCTGGCGGTTTTCAAAGTCGACAAGAAGCGCTCTGAACTGTGGCTCTATTGGTCGTTCGGGGTGGATCCCAACAAATACTCCGTTCTGGAGCTCAGGAGAGAGCCAAAGCTGAAACAGGTGCTTGGCGGAAAGTGTGTGTATCGCCTGCGTCTTTCGAACGAAAACCTGCTGTCGACGGACGACCCAGTCTCAGCTCTGATTCCGATCCGAATCGATGGCAATACCGTCGCGGTGATTGTGCTTTTCCGGCTTTTCCCCCACAAGCCCACCCTCGACGCCGTCGATCACGAGATCTGCGACTTGCTCTCGAATTGTGCAGGCCGGGCCATCGAACCGTACAACACAAAGTAGTCAATAGAGGAAATCGGGAAATGACGTCGAAACCAAAGATGCAAGCGTTCAATCCGGCGGTGTTGCCGATGGAATATCTTCCGCGGATTCCTTACGCCTCCGATGAGAAACACACGCGCCACTACCTGATCCCCGGAAAGCTGTTCGTGGCGGCCCAGCCTTTTGCCATTACTACGATTCTGGGTTCTGGAGTTGCTCTATGCCTGTGGGACTCGGCCCTCAGCATCGGAGGAGCCAACCACGTCATGTTGGCGGAAGGCCCGGCCGAGAGCGACAACTCAACCCGATACGCGAGCGTCTCCCATCCCGCGTTGTTGCAGCGCATGCTCGACATGGGAGCCGAGATCAAGACGCTCGAAGCCAAGATCTTCGGCGGCTCCTTGCCCAATTGCACCTTTGGGAACGACAAGAACCACATGGGAGAGCTAAACGTTCAAGCAACTTTGCGTTTTCTGCAAGAAAAAGGAATCCGTGTTGTGCAGAACGAAGTAGGTGGAACCCGTGGCCGCAAACTCGTATTTCAAACCGATGACGGGCGCGCCTGGTCGGAGCAACTTTGATGTCTGGGGCAAAACAGCCGCTGCCGCTGTCTGTAGTGGCAAATCTAGCACTGGGCGGTCCGGCCATTGGCAACCGCACGAAGACATATCTGTTGCCAGGGCAACTGTATGTATCAGCCGAGCCCTGCCAGATTAGAACGATCCTCGGTTCGTGCGTTGCGATTTGCCTCTGGGACAAGTGGCGGGGAGCGGGAGGAATGAACCATTTTCTGCTTCCGTCCTCGCGCGAAGGTCAGCCTGCTTCGTTGCGGTACGGAGATGAAGCGACCCGGGTCCTTCTGGAACTCCTGGATGGATTGGGGTGCCAGGCTCCGAATCTGTGCGCCAAGATTTTCGGAGGCGCAGCGTTATTTCAGAGTCGGAACCGATACGGCGTTTCTCTAGGCGCGAAGAATGTTGCTGCCGCGTTGAGCCTGATGAAATCCTCAGGCATACCAGTGGTGGCGCAGGAAACGGGCGGTCTCCAGGGACGAAGGCTCATCTTCAACACGGGTGACGGGATCGCCTGGTCGCAAAAAATCTGAATTAAAGACAAGCAATGGATTTCGATCGCGAAAAAATCGTTAAAGCATTCGTTGCAGAGTCAGCTGAGGGTCTTGAACGTAGCGAGCAGTACCTGATCGCTGCCGAAAACAATCCCGACCACTGTGAACTGCTGGATGAGGTATTCCGCGTAGCCCATACCATCAAGGGCAACGCGTCGGCACTCGATTTCCCAGAACTGGCGGGATTTGCCCATGTTCTCGAGGATCTGCTCGATGCCGTCCGCAAACATGAACTCGCGATCTCGCGCGACGTAATCTCGCTCATACTCCACGCCGTGGACGCTCTGCGTGCATTGGTGCCCACCGCGGCCGAAGGCAATGACCGCCTGAGCGCGTCGCATCAAGAACTGAAACAGTCGATGGCGAGGCGTGCGGCAAGCGGTAAAGCGCCAGCCAGCACCCAAGGCGATGTCTCTGAAGCGTCCTCCCCCGCTGCGGTTCCGGGCACAGCCCTCCCTGTACAAGCCCGGAACCGCACTCTTCGAGTCGACACTGAAAAGCTGGACCACATGCTGAATCTCACCGGCGAAATTGCCATCGCACAGGGACGTCTTCGCCGGTTGCTGGAGGAAGTGAAGACGGATGCTGGGCGCAAGCTGCTCGACGTGCAGCGTGAAATTGAGAGCTTGCAGAAGGGTCTGCAGGAGCAAGTGATGGGCGTACGCCTCGTGCCGGTTGGACCAATGTTCCAACAGTTCGCGCGTTCGGTGCGAGACATCTCGCAAAGCCATAATAAGCTGGCTCGCTTGGAGATCGTCGGTGCGGAGGTTGAAGTCGACACGCGCGTCCTCGAGAATCTGAAGGACCCTCTGCTCCACATGATCCGCAACGCAGTAGATCACGGTATCGAGCCGCCAAGAGTACGACGTGCGAAAGGCAAAAACGTCTGTGGATTGCTCAAGCTCTCTGCCACTCACAAAGCTGGCAACATCCTCATTCAGCTGTCCGACGATGGCGCTGGGTTCAACCGGGAGCAGATTCTCGCGAAGGCTCATGACCTCGATCTGTTGCCGGACGGAGAAAACATCAGCGACCAGGAACTTTTGAACTTGGTCTTCAAGTCAGGGTTCTCGACAGCCCAAGCAGTCACGGATCTTTCCGGACGGGGCGTCGGCATGGACGTTGTTCGCCGCAACATCGAGCTTCTGCGCGGAAGCATTGAGATTCAGAGCGAAGAGGGCCACGGAACGATCATAACGATTCGCCTGCCGCTCACGCTCGCCATCATCGACGGATTCTCCGTGGTTGCGAATGACGAGACTTACGTGATTCCTCTCGAGATGATCAGCGAGTGCCTGGAGTTGCCTGCAGATCAAGTTTCCCGCGAGAAAGTCGGGGTCATCAACTTGCGCGGCGAGCCATTGCCCTATGTACGGCTGCGGGAGGTATTTGGCTCGCCCGCGGGTCTGCCATTAAGGGAGAACGTCGTAGTACTTCATCGCGATGGCGGACTAGCCGGCATTGCTGTGGAACGCTTGGTTGGAGAATGCCAGGCAATTATCAAGCCGCTGAGCCGCATTTTTCGCGATGTGCCTGGAGTTTCCGGTTCCACCATTCTCGACAGCGGCCGCGTCGCACTCATTCTCGACGTGGCAGCTCTTCTGCGCGACGTGACAGCGGACCAAGTCGAGGCGGTGGGTTGAGTTTCGGTCATTCGGTGTCCAGAAAGTGTGCGCTTCGGCGCGATAAAGCTTGGGGTTGAAAGGAACAAATCACAATGTTGAAGAAGTCATCTATCGCAAAACGACTTGCACTCGGGTTCGGAGTCGTTCTGTTCTTGTTGCTGGTGGTTGCAGTTGCCGGTTATTGGGGGATGGAATCCATTACCCGCGAAACAGTGGCTATGCTCCGCGGAGACTCGAAAATCTCCCAACTCGCCGGCGAGGCCAAGATCTTGACTCTCGAATTGCGGCGCTTCGAAAAAGACACGCTGCTCAACATGGATAACAAGTCGGTCATGCAGAGCTATCAGGACAAGTGGAAGGCTCAGCTCGCGGCGCTGGAGTCGGTTGTAAATGATCTCGATTCGCGGGTTACGTCAGATAGCAGCAAACAGTTGGTGGCTGCCATGAATCGGGAGATCGCGACGTACGAGCGCGGAGTACAGGCGACTATTGCCGGTATCAACGACGGCACGATCAAGACTCCTCAGCAAGGAAACGCAAAGATCACCGAGGTCAAGGACGAGATTCACCGCATGGAATCGGCCGCTACCGACTTGGCTGACAAGCATCGCAAGATCATGGCTGACAAAGAAGAGATCATCACGGCTTTTGCGCGCCAGACGGCGCTTGTGATGTTCATCGTTGTCCTGATCACCTTCGCAGCGGCGACGTTTGTGACGATTGTTGTCTCCCGCGGGATTACTCGCCCGGTAAAAGCGATGGCAGAACATCTCGGCGAAATGGCTCAGGGCAGCGGTGATCTTACCAAGCGGATTGAAATTGCGTCGCACGACGAGGTCGGGCAGATGGCCACTTCTTTCAATTCGTTCGTGAAAAAACTAGAAGAGATCATCAGCGAGGTCCGCACCAGCAGCGATGGAATCGCAAGTGCCGCATCCCAGGTCGCCTCTTCTGCAGCCTCCCTATCTCAGGGAACCAGCGAACAAGCAGCCTCGATCGAAGAGACCACTTCGAGCCTGGAACAGATGAGCGCCTCGATTACCCAAAACGCCGAAAACAGCCGCCAAATGGAACAGATGGCGGTAAAAGGCGCACGCGATAGCGAAGAATCTGGCTCTGCTGTGCGCGAGAGCGTCACCGCAATGAAGCAGATAGCCGAGAAGATCTCGATCATTGAGGAGATCGCGTATCAGACAAACTTGCTAGCCCTGAATGCCGCGATTGAGGCCGCCCGCGCCGGTGAACATGGCCGAGGATTTGCGGTGGTTGCGACTGAAGTGCGAAAGCTGGCCGAGCGTAGCCAGACCGCGGCTCAAGAGATCGGTGGACTCGCCGCGAATAGTGTCGGAGTAGCGGAGCGTAGCGGTCAAAAACTCGCTGAACTGGTGCCTGCCATCAGGAAGACGTCCGAGTTAGTCCAGGAAGTTTCGGCATCCTCACGCGAACAGTCATCGGGTGTGGCACAGATCAACAAGGCGATGTCATCGGTTGACACGGTCACGCAGCGCAACGCCTCTTCAGCGGAAGAGCTCTCCAGCACTGCCGAAGAATTGGCCGCTCAGTCAGAAGCTCTTCAGCAGTTGATGGCGTTCTTCCGTGTGGCAGGCGAGCGGAGCACCCTCATACGCAAGACTCTGGTTGAGCATAAGCCGTTAGAGCACTTGGCCCCGGCGGTCGCTGTTCCTCCGAAGAGGGTGAACGGCTCTGCGGTCGAGCATAACTTCACCCGGTTCTAGGAGGCAATTGCGCCCATGCAAATTACAAACGAAGAGACGAACCGGGCAACCGAACAGGCCGTGCAGCAGTACCTGACGTTCATGATCGCCGGTGAAGAGTACGCGGTGAGTCTGCTGAAAGTGAAAGAAATCATCGAGTACGACGTCGTCACAGAGATCCCAAAAACTCCCCAATGGGTTCGCGGAGTCATCAACCTGCGAGGGAACGTAGTGCCCGTCATCGATTTGGCGGTCAAGTTCGGTCTGGCACCCAGTATCGCCGGAAAGCTGACGTGCATCGTGATCACCGAAGTCGAATGCGAAGAGGAGGCGACGGTGATGGGCGTCATGGCGGATTCGGTTCGGCAGGTCATCGATTTGAAGCCGGAAGATATTGAAGTCCCGCCCAGCTTTGGTACTCGCGTGAAAGTCGATTACCTGCTGGGCATGGCACGGTCAGGAAAGAAATTTTGTCTCCTGCTCGATACGGAGAAGGTCCTGTCGACCGAAGAGTTGCTGGAACTCCCAGACGCTTTGGAAGAATCCGTGGAATCAATCGCAACAAAAGGCAGCGCCGAAGTCGCCGTTGCGCCAAACGCACAGATCACAACCGACTTCGAAAAACCCGGCGACGCGGAGTAGTCGAGGCGGATGCCAAGGAAACACATCGTTGCCGAGGAAGAGGCGGCAGGGAGAATCGGTTCCACCTCCGACCGCAACTCCCTGCCGACAGCTCTATTTACAAGGTTTCAGCAACTGATCTACCAGGAATCTGGAATCTGGCTCGGAGAGCACAAGCACGCCCTTCTCACCGGAAGGCTGGCGCGCCGACTTCGTCTGCTCGGGCTCGAGAGCATGAAGGAATATATTCAGCTCGTTACGCAGCCAGACCAGCAACATGAACGGGCCGTGATGATCGATTGCATCACCACGAACCAGACTCACTTCTTTCGCGAGCCACGCCATTTCGATTTTCTCGTCTCGCACGTGTTTCCAGAGTGGCACCGGCAGGCGGAGTCAGGAGCCCGCCCAAGAAATCTGCGGATCTGGAGCGCCGGATGCTCGAGCGGAGAAGAACCGTATTCACTCGCGATGCTTTTTGCAAAACATTTTTCCGCGGAACAGAGTTGGGAGTTGGAAATTCTGGCCACCGATATCTGCACACATGTGCTCGAAAAAGCGCGGGCGGCCGTTTACCCGATTGAGAAGGCGAAGGAAATTCCCACCGACTTATTGCGGGCGTACATGCTCAAGGGGAAGGGGGACCAGAAGGGTGTGATGAAGGTAAATCCGGAATTGCACCGCTTGGTGAGGTTTGCGCGAGTGAACCTTCACGCGGATTCGTATCCCATCATTGGTACCTTCGATCTAATTTTTTGCCGCAATGTCCTGATCTACTTCGATCAGAAGTCAAAGGAGAAGGTGATTGCAGGCATCCTGCAGCACTTGTCTGCTGCAGGGCTCTTTATCGTTGGCCATTCTGAGCATCTGGGATCGACATCGCCTGCGTTGAGAACGGTCGCGCCCACGGTTTATGTGCCGGCGTCATCGCCCATAGTTTCGCAGGAGAGAACATTGATGAGTGCGACTATCCCTTCTTTGTAACCTTAAAGAGTGAGATGCGACCCCCTTCGGACAACACGAACAAGAACAGCCGTAGAATTCACGTACTCGTTGTGGATGACTCCGCGGTTGTCCGCCAGGTCATGCAAGGCATCCTGCAAACGGACCCGGATATCACGGTTAGCGTTGCCGCCGATCCGATCATTGCCTTCTCGAAGATCGAGAGAGAACGCCCGAATGTAGTCATCACCGACTTGGTCATGCCTCGCATGGACGGCCTCACATTCCTAAGCAAGATCATGTCGGAAACACCCCTCCCTGTAATCGTGTGTTCGGAAATCGCGCATCGCCGCACGGAGGATGCGATCTCAGCCCTTCAGCTTGGTGCTGTGGAAGTCATCAAGAAACCCAAGTTGGGAGTGCGGGGCTTTCTTGAGGAATCTCGGGTGATGCTCCACGACGTGGTGCGCAGCGCTGCCCAAGCGCGAGTGCTTCTGTTGCCACAAAGGGTACCAACGGCGCGCTATAACGCAGATGTGGTTCTTCCTCTTGAGCCGATCGTCAAGCAAAGCACACAGCGTCGCTTTGGGGAAAAAATCATCGCAGTAGGTGCCTCAACGGGAGGCACGGAAGCGATTCGTGAATTCCTCCAGACAATGCCGGCAGGATGTCCTGGCATTGTGATCGTGCAACACATGCCCGAGATGTTTACTCGGGCGTTCGCAAATCGTCTGAATCGAGACTGCACGATTGAAGTCAAGGAAGCCGCCGACGGTGATCGCATTATCTCGGGTCAAGCGCTGATTGCCCCCGGAAATCGCCATTTGCTCGTACAAAAAGTCGGCTCTGGCTATATAGCACGAGTCCAGGATGGCCCTTTCGTTTCGCGACATCGCCCAAGCGTAGACGTCCTCTTTCGCTCGGTCGCCAATAACGTCGGTGGAAGCGCAATTGGCGTCATTTTGACCGGAATGGGGAACGATGGCGCGCAAGGCTTGCTCGAAATGTATGACTGCGGTGCTCAGACGATTGCGCAGGATGAATCGAGTTGCGTGGTATTCGGTATGCCCAAGGAAGCGATCCGTCTCGGTGCGGCAACCAGAGTCATCCCCTTATCGCTAATTGCTCAATCCGTATTGCGAATTTGCGACTCGTTCTAGAGCGAGGATCGCCCTATTATTACCGGTTCCGCTCCTTTGTATCCGGTAACACTGATTAGGTGATACCGCTGATACCATTTCTCGCGAAACTGCAGCGAATAGGAGAAACTACAGAAACTGTAGACCACGATTGAAATTGCTTGTAAACTGCTGAAAGTCGACCTAATATCACATAAGTGTAGGGATCACAGCTAGATAGCAGAAATGGCGGTAATAGAATCCCTCCCTCTCCGCCAGACAGTCTTGACTGTAGAAAATTCTCGCCTCAGTTTCCGACCAAATTCGCGAATTACGCCCCATTTTCTACAATTTCTGATCGACAGGTCGGACTGATGTTGGAATTCCTACGGATTAAGAAAAGGGTCCTTCGCCATCCGGATGAACGACGCTTCCGAACCGTGGGACGAACTGATGCGCCAATCGGCTTCCTTG